>JBBDXJ010000069.1:0-43652 GCA_040902445.1 Cyclobacteriaceae bacterium
TTAAGAGCGGGTATTAAGGAACCCGTAAATATTACTTTTAACAATGTGCGTCTCATAAAGGAGCTGAGCGAAAAGATCACGAAGAATCTCAATATGAAGTCGCAGGAATTTGAAGCGGCGCTGATCAAATTTGCGATGAACAACTCCGACGGTTTTACCAAAGACAACGTGCTTTGCATGTTCATACCAAATACCTATGAAGTCTATTTCAACTTATCGCCTGACGAACTTATCGATCGCATGCATCAGGAATTTGTAAAGTTCTGGAATGAAGAGCGGAAGCAAAAGGCGGAGGCAGTAGGATTAACGCCCATTGAAGTTTCAATCCTCGCTTCCATTGTTCAGGCTGAATCTATCAAGCATGACGAAGCCCCGATCATCGCAGGTTTATATATTAATCGTCTGAAAAAAGATATTCCGTTGCAGGCGGATCCCACCCTTGTTTTCGCAGTGGGTGACTTTACGCTAAAGAGAATTTTGAATGAACACAAACAGATCGACTCTCCCTACAATACCTATCGAAATCGCGGACTGCCGCCGGGGCCGGTGAATATGCCGGAGATCTTCGCGCTTGATGCGGTCATAAATCACACCAGGAGCAATTATCTGTATATGTGTGCCAAAGAAGATTTTTCAGGTCGTCATAGTTTTACCCACAGCTACCGGCAGCATTTGAATAATGCATCGAAGTACCAGCGCGCACTGACGCGCGAAATAAAAATTGGTGCTCAAAAGAAGAAACAGTAATGTATATTTCGGAAACTTCCATAAGGGTTCGATATGGCGAAACCGACCAGATGGGGTACGTGTACTACGGTCATTATGCCATGTACTATGAGGTGGCCCGCGTTGAAAGTTTGCGCCAGCTGGGTTTGACCTACCGGGAAATTGAAGAAATGGGTGTTCTGATGCCCGTGCTGGAAAATAAATCCAAATACCTTGCACCGGCCAGATATGACGACCTGCTCCGTATCGTCACTACGTTGCGCGACAAACCGGGTGTGAAGATCAGATTCGAATACGAAATATTCAACGGCCAGAATACCTTGATCCATCAGGGGGAAACCATTTTGGTCTTTATCAACAAAGTAACAAACCGGCCATGCCGCCAACCTCCAGCTATGGAAAAGGTGCTTGAGCAATTTTTTGAATGAAGTATAAACACAAAAGAATATTTCTTCAATGGCATCCCGCCAGGCTGATGTTGGTCTGGATGAAAAATATCCGGTTCGCGAACCATGAAGATGTTTCCCTCTACCGGATAGTGAAAAGATTCCTCCACAACCTGCAGGATGACGATATCATGGACCGCGCCAACGGAGTAGCATTTAACTTCATCCTGGCAATTTTTCCCGCCATCATCTTTTTATTTACCCTTATTCCTTATGTAACACGGTACTTTCCGAATATCAACCGCGAAAGCATCATGGATTTTCTTCTTGGGCTTGCCGAAAGTGGATTGATGCCGGCGAGTATGTATGAAGTTGCGTCGACGACCATTCTGGACATCGTCAGCAATCAGCGCGGTGGCCTCCTTACGTTGGGATTTCTCTTTGCGCTCATTCTATCAACCAACGGTATGCTGGCGCTGATGCGGGCATTTAATGCCTGTTATAAAACCATTGAAAACCGCAGCGCCTTTAAAACCCGCGTCATTGCAACTGCCCTGACGATAAATATGACTATCGTTCTGTTTGTCACAATTTTATTGCTTGTCGTTGGCCAGTTGATAGTGGAATACGTGCTCGTCAATGTTCAGGACTTCACTTCTTTTAATTTCAGCAGTTTTGAGGTCAGCCTTCTCTTCGCATTGCGGTTTCTTATTATTTTCATCACCTTCTTTCTCGCCATCTCTACCATCTATTATTTCGGGCCGGCCATCCATTACAACTGGCGCTTTTTTTCGATCGGTTCCCTGGTAGCCACCCTGCTCTGCCTGGCAGTCTCCTACGGCTTTTCTTATTACATCACTAATTTCGGTACCTACAATAAAGTTTATGGATCGATAGGCGTGCTTATCGCCCTCATGGTCTGGGTGCAGCTGATCACGGTCGTACTGTTGGTTGGGTATGAGATAAATGCTAGCATCCATGATTCTATCCGTGCCGAAGCGCTGTGGAAGGCCCGCAAGTTCCGGATGAAATAAGTTGTAAGTAAAAAGTAATAAGTCGCTTCGTGGTTAATTTTCGTTTTTGGCCTTCTAACTTACAACTTACAACTTACAACTTACAACTTTACTCCATGGATCTTTTACCGAGTGATATACAATTGAAGTTTCTTGAGATTTTTAATAAAGAACCTCTTGTAATAAGGGCCCCGGGGCGGATCAACCTCATCGGGGAACATACAGATTACAACGACGGGTTTGTAATGCCGGCAGCCATCGACAAGGAGATATTTTTCGGGATCGGCGCCTCAGACGATCAGCGCTCGGTAATTTATTCCATCAAATACAATGAGCGGATTGAAGTCGATCTCAATGATCCCAGGCCGGTGAATGAACCGCGTTGGGCCAATTATCTTCTCGGCGTTTTATTTCAGTTTAAGGAAAACGGATTTCCCGTAAAACCCTTCTACTGTGTCTTCGGAGGAAATGTTCCTTTAGGTGCCGGGATGTCTTCGTCGGCGGCAATGGAATGTGGATTTGCTTTTGCCCTCAGTGAATTTAACCTGCTCAATGTTCCGAAACTCAAAATGATCACCATGGCCCAATGGGCGGAGCACCATTTTGTGGGAGTAAAATGCGGGATTATGGATCAGTTTGCCAGTGTGATGGGGAAGGAGGGAAATGTCATCGTATTGGACTGCCGCTCGCTCACGCATAGTTATGCGCCGCTGAATCTGCAGGACTATAGCATTGTATTACTCGATACAAAGGTGAAACACTCCCTTGTCGACACAGAATACAATACGCGTAGAAAAGAATGTGAATCCGGGGTGAAAACTTTGCGGCAATATTATCCGGAAGTCAAAAGCCTGCGCGACGTTTCTCCCGACATGCTTGAAAAACACCGGAATGAATTTCAGGGGAAAGTCTACCAGCGATGTTTATATGTTGTTCAGGAGAACCAGCGCGTGCAAAATGCAAGTACGGATCTCGACAAAGGCGATTTGACGACCTTTGGTAAAAAAATGTTTGAAACCCATGAAGGCTTATCGCGATTGTACGAGGTGAGTTGCAAGGAACTGGATTTTCTTGTTGCCGAAGCGCGGAAATTTAAAGGAGCAGTTGGTGCGCGGATGATGGGCGGCGGATTTGGAGGATGCACAATTAACCTTGTTGAAAGTAAGCTCGAAGAGCAGTTTATCCGTCAGATGAAGTCACAATATAAAATTGAATTCAATATTGATATGCCCGCCTATCAGGTCAAAGTGGTGGATGGAACTGGCAGAGTATCGGAAGCGCAACTTACTTTGCGGACGTAAAACAAGTATTCTTTCCGTTATCATATCTGTAAACAGCCGTGATAAATTCTCAACATTGAAATAATTTTCTATATTGAATTTTAAATTGTTCCGCCAATATCCGGCGTTGAACGATCAAGCAAAACATGCCAATATGCAAACCCGGTTAACTATTCTTCTCTATCTTTTTTTAACTATGATCAGTTGTACTCCCCAGTCCGAAAATAAATCTCAGGAAAGTGATGCTGCCGAAACGTCTCCAAAAGGTATAGCAGAGGCACCTTTTGGCAAATTAAAGGATGGAACGCCGATTTCTCTTTACACGATGACCAATGGCAAGGGTGCAACCATGAAGGTTATGAACTACGGTGGCATTATTGTTTCACTTGAGGTTCCCGCCAAAGACGGAATGAAGATAGATGTCGTACTTGGATACGACTCACTGGAAGCGTATGAAAAGCGAAATCCTTTTTTTGGCGCTCTGGTTGGACGCTATGGCAACCGGATAGGCCAGGCAAAATTCACCCTCGATGGGAAAGTGTACAATCTTGCGAAAAATAATAACGGCAATCATTTGCACGGAGGAACAAAAGGTTTTGACAAAGCGGTCTGGACCGTTGAAGAGATTCCGTCAAATGAAGGTGTGGCATTAAAACTAAGTTACCTGAGCAAGGATATGGAGGAAGGATATCCGGGAAACCTGAATGTAGAGGTCATTTATACGCTTACGGAAGACAATACGGTGAAGTTTGATTACAAGGCTACCACCGACAAGAAAACCATTGTCAATCTGACCCAGCATACTTATTTCAACCTGAATGGAGGCAAATCAGATATTCTGTCTCACGAGGTTGCCATAAATGCGGATAGGCTGGTAGAAATAGACCAGGCGTTAATTCCCACTGGCGAGTTAATACCCGTTGCCAACACACCGTTTGATTTTATAAAACCTGTAGCAATTGGCGCGCGTATCAATACGAAGGAGCAACAAATCGAATATGGGCGAGGCTATGACCATTGCTGGGTCATCAACGGAGAGGGTTTGAAACCCATGGCTGTAGTATACGATTCCGTAAGCGGAATTGAAATGGCTGTTCATACTACGGAACCAGGTGTGCAATTTTATACCGGTAATTTTCTCGATGGTACCCTCACGGGGAAAAACAACGTTGTCTATAAGCAACGCACGGGATTTTGTCTTGAGACGCAACATTTTCCCGACTCGCCCAACAAAAGTAAGTTTCCTTCAGTGGTTCTAAGTCCGGGGGAAACGTATACTTCACAAACTACCTACAAATTTTCTTTGCGGTAGCAATGAGGGATGGACAGGGCAGTTCGAGTTGCCCTTGTTTCGAAGTGAGAGAACTCGCAAAAAGCCGTCTTCGAGTATTTTATTTTGAAAAATAATTAGGTTTCGGCCTCCGCACGACTTTAATCCGATAAATTTATTGCCGTAATTGATATCCTAAACCATCCGGTTCTTTTATGAGGAAGATTTTGCTGCTATGCGTGGTTGTATGTTGGGTTTCGCTGGTTGGTGCGCAAAGCCCCTCATGGGAAATGGTATCGGGGAAGATCGCAACACCCTGGGCCGCAGATGTTGATCCAAATCATCCGCTGGCTGAATACCCAAGGCCTCAAATGGTGCGGGAGACATGGTTGAATTTAAATGGACTGTGGGATTACGCCATCCGCCCGAAAGAAGCTCCTGAAACTTCCGAATATGATGGAAAGATTTTGGTGCCGTTTGCAACCGAATCGGCGTTGTCGGGTGTTGGGAAAATTGTCGGAAAGGAAAATGTGTTGTTGTATAGGCATAGCGTTACGCTTCCTCCCCTTTTTAAGAACAAACAGGTGCTGCTTCATTTCGGTGCCGTAGACTGGAAATGCGGTGTATCGGTAAATGGTGTTCAGGTTGGTTCGCATACGGGTGGTTATGACCCCTTTTACTTTGATATCACATCGGCGCTTAAAAAATCCGGCGCTCAGGAAATTAAGGTCGCCGTCTGGGATCCTACTGATGAAGGTCCTCAGCCGAGAGGCAAACAAGTAAAAGTCCCTAAAAGTATTTGGTATACGCCTGTTACGGGCATCTGGCAAACTGTCTGGCTTGAAGCAGTTCCTGAAACCTACATACAATCTATAAGGCTTACACCGGATCTGGATCAGGAGACACTTACCCTTCAGGCAAAGGCCAACGCTTTCCAGCCTGGCGACCAGTTGAAAATTTCAGTGTGGGATGGGACCCTGAAAATTGCAGAACAGGAAGCCGGCGGTCTTCAGATATCGTTGCCGATTCCTGATGCAAAACACTGGTCTTCTGCCGATCCGTTTTTATACGACCTTCGCATCACTGTGGCCCGCAAGGGCAAGACCATTGATGAAGTGCGCAGTTATTTTGGAATGCGTAAAATTTCGATGGCCCCGGACGCAAATGGAAATCACCGCATGTTGCTGAACAATGAGATGTTATTTCAATATGGACCGCTGGATCAGGGATGGTGGCCTGATGGATTGTATACCGCCCCGACGGATGCCGCGCTCAGGTTCGACATTCAAAAAACAAAAGACCTCGGCTTTAACATGATCCGGAAACACGTCAAGGTCGAACCCGCTCGTTGGTATTACCACTGCGACAGGATCGGTATACTCGTGTGGCAGGATATGCCGAGTGGCGTCATGGGCTATCGCTGGGATTCGCGTCCCGGAATTATCGGAGTGGCTACTGATAAACAACGAACGCCGGATTCCGAAAAGATCTTCCGTGATGAGTGGAAAGCGATCATGGATGCGAATATGAATTACCCATCAATCGTGGTATGGGTTCCATTTAATGAAGCATGGGGACAATTTAAGACGGAAGAAATTGTCAACTGGACCATGTCTTATGACCCCACGCGATTGGTGAATGCGGCGAGCGGTGGAAATTTTCATCCGCAGGCCGGCGGACACATTTTCGATCTGCATAATTATCCCGACCCCGCTATGCCATCACCCGAGTTGTTTGGCAAAGATCAGATACTGGTTCTTGGCGAATACGGCGGATTGGGCTTGCCACTGGAAGGTCATACCTGGCAGGAGAAAAACAACTGGGGTTACCAGAGCTTTACAACACCAAGCGAACTGCTGGCAAAATACGAGGACTTTATTTACAGGTTTCCTCCGTTGATCAGGAAAGGATTGGCGGCGGCGATATACACTCAAACTACCGACGTGGAGATTGAAACCAACGGATTGATGACCTATGACCGGAAGGTTATTAAGATGGATGAAGAACGATTGAAACAAATGCATCAAAAACTGTACGATAAATCACTGATGAAATAAGCGATAGACCCTCGGTTTTTTCGAAACATAATAAACCCACAACCCCATGAAGAAAGTAATTTTCTTTTTACTGGGTATGCTCTCCATCACTGCCACCATTGCTTACGGGTCGGCACTATTTCAGGACCCTACAACCTATTCGGAGGTGCCTTTGGGCGCCATCAAACCAAGGGGGTGGTTGCTGAATCAATTGCAGATCATGAATGATGGCGCTACCGGTCATCTGGATGAGGTCCATCCAAAGATCAATCACGACAATGGTTGGCTCGGATTCACAGGTGACAGCTGGGAAGAAACACCTTACTGGCTGGATGGCGCCGTTCCACTCGCCTACCTTCTCGACGATGCAAAACTGAAAGCGAAAATTATCCGGTATATCAACTGGGCGATGAACAATCAAAGGCCATCCGGTTACTTCGGACCTTTTTCAAAGCAGGAATTGGAGAAAGGAATTGAGATAACGCCCGATAACTGCGCGGCAGGCGAGGACTGGTGGCCCAAGGTGATCATGCTAAAAGTACTCAAGCAACATTTTGAGGCGACCAATGATCCGAGGGTAATACCTTTTATGCAAAAGTTTTTCGCTTACCAGGCCAAAGCTCTTGATAACTGCCCGCTTGGAAAGTGGACGGAATGGGCTGCATCCCGAGGGGCCGATAATGCCATGATTATTCAATGGCTGTATTCCAAAACAAAAGATAAAAGTCTTCTGGATCTCTCCGCAAAGATAGAGTCTCAGTCTTTCCAATGGAGCGAATGGTTGGGCAACCGTGATTGGGTAATGTGGGCTGCGTCGAACCAAACAGATGAATTGTGGATGAGGCGGCACGCGGTCAATATCGGAATGGCTTTAAAAGCGCCCGTTATCAATTATCAGCGCACAGGTGATCCAAAATATATCAGGGCAATAAAAACAGGATGGAATGATCTGATGAAACTCCATGGCCTGCCGATGGGTATATTTTCCGGCGACGAAGACCTGCACGGAAACGCGCCTACCCAGGGCGTTGAATTGTGCGCCATAACCGAGGCCATGTTTTCCCTTGAGAACATTATTGCCGTCACAGGTGATATTCAATATATGGACGCCCTTGAACGCATGGCTTTTAACGCGCTGCCTGCACAAACTACCGACACCTTTAACGAAAAGCAATATTTTCAGATCGCGAACCAGGTCCAGATTTCCAAAGGCGTTTTCGATTTCTCACTACCTTTCGACCGCGAGATGAACAATGTTCTGGGATTGCGCAGTGGATATACGTGCTGTACATCCAATATGCATCAGGGCTGGCCGAAGTTTGCAAGCCACCTGTGGTACCAGACTTCAGATGATGGCGTCGCCGCCCTTGCGTATAGCCCCTGTCAGCTTAGCACGACCGTAGGTGCAACCAGGACCCAGGTCGTGATCAATGAAGTGACGAACTATCCTTTTGATGACCAGATCAATTTTGAGATAGGCACTAAAAAGGCCGTTGCCTTTCCACTTAAGCTCCGCATACCTTCCTGGTGCAAAGAAGGGGTAATAATGATCAACGGAAAAGTTCACACCAATGCGGCAGGTGGCCAGGTGATCACGCTCGAACGGGTGTGGGAAAATCTGGATAAGGTCACACTGCAATTGCCCATGGAAGTTACAATTTCAAGCTGGGGAAAGAATTCCAGAACCGTTGAACGGGGACCGCTGGTCTATGCCCTCAAGGTTGGCGAACGTTGGGAAAAAGGAACCGATGAAAAAGAAGGTGACTTCTTTAGTGTTTATCCCACGGATCCCTGGAATTTTGGATTGCTGCAGACAACTGTGAAGAGCCCAAAAGAAAATCTTGAAGTAAAGATCAAGCCTTTTCCAAAAGTTTTTAAGTGGAACCTTCAGAGTGCGCCTATTGAAATTATCGCGTCCGCAAAAAGAATCCCTGCATGGAAAGCCGTCGAAGGCGTTGCCCATCAGCCTGTAACCGATCGCACGGGTGTCTACAAGGGACTTGTGAGTGAAGAAGTGGAAAAAATAACACTGGTACCCTATGGTTTTACCAAGGTGAGGATTGTCGCCTTCCCTGTGGTAAGGGAATAAATGTATGGGGTATGGAGTATAAGTACTTCTCACGTGAAAAATTTTAATTAACGATATGAAATTTAGTAACCCTCGTTATGTTTTATTGTTCTGCTTACTTGCCTTTTTCTCAGGGTGTAAGGATTCTTCGACGCAAAGTGAAGTAGCCTCAGATGAAAGTGAGGTCAGGGATGTGTGGTCTAAGGAGCAGGCCGATGAGTGGTATCAACAATGGGGATGGTTGCGAGGGGCGGATTTTCTTCCCAGCACCGCCATCAATCAGCTTGAAATGTGGCAGGCTGAAACTTTTGATGCTGAAACCATCGACCGCGAACTTGGATGGGCAGAGGACATCGGCATGAACTCCATGCGTGTGTATCTGCATCACCTTGCATGGGAGCTTGATCCGGAAGGTTTTAAAGACAGGGTTGGACAATATCTCAACATAGCCGACAGTCATAACATTTCTACAATTTTTGTTTTTTTCGACGATTGCTGGAATCCCACCTACAAAGCGGGTAAACAACCTGATCCCAAACCCGGGATCCACAATTCAGGATGGGTACGTGATCCGGGTGACCTTCTGCTGTCAGATACAACTTTGTTCGCCACGCTGGAAAAATACGTGAAAGATGTGCTTACCAATTTTCACGACGATGAAAGGATCGTGCTTTGGGATCTCTACAACGAACCAGGTAATTCCGACTACGAGAATAAATCGATGCCCCTATTGGAGAAAGTTTTTCGTTGGGGACGAGAAGTAAATCCTACTCAGCCATTATCGGTAGGAGTGTGGAACAAAAGACTTGTTGAACTTGGTCAGTATCAGCTCGATCATTCGGACGTGATCACATACCATAATTACAACGATAGAGAAACACATCAGAATTGGATTGACAGTCTTCGCACCTATGGGCGGCCACTGATCTGCACAGAATATATGGCCCGCACCCGGAACAGTTTGTTCAAAGATATTTTGCCTTTGCTCCAGGAAGAAAATATCGGGGCATACAACTGGGGTCTGGTATCGGGAAAAAGCAACACTATCTATGCATGGGATACACCAATGCCTGATGGTAAGGAACCAAAAGTCTGGTTTCACGATATTTTCAGAAAGGATGGTACTCCTTATGATATCAAAGAGGTAAACCTCATCAAAGAAGTAACCATGGCAGAGGAAGAACCTGTTCCTTCAAAATAGCCATGACAGGCCGAATTGAATTACCTTCTCGCACTTCAAAATCAAAGAACAAAACCTGACATTGAGAGCAGTCTGTTTGTGGCAGGTGTCCAAAACCGTCCGAATGTAAAACCGTGGAATAGTAATTATGTTGGTTACTATGCAATAGCTAGCGAATCCATGCAGCCCGTAAAGGATGGATAATATTTTGGCCCGTTGATCTGAAATATTCGTCAATACATCAGATATTCGCAGCCGAACGGCACGGGCATGGATGTAAAAAACAGACAAAGGTTTTTTCTCAGTGTATTTTTCTTTCTTTCAGGGTTTTGTTTTTCGTCCTGGGCTTCACGGATTCCTACTATTAAAAGCAACTTCGACTACAATGAAGCGGAACTGGGAACGATTCTGCTTTTTATGCCAGTAAGTTCGCTGATTGGCCTTCCTCTATCGGGCTGGTTGGTTTCGCGGTATGACAGCCGTATTCCTTTGGCTGGTGGTTTTATTCTCCTGTCTTTTGGAATCCTCGGTATTGGTTTTGCGCCAACCACACCGTTGCTTGTGGCGTCTATTTGTCTTTTGTCTTTCAGCTTCCGCATCCTGAACATATCATTAAATACGCAGGCGATCCATCTTCAAAAACAATTTGATAGAAAGATCAACGGATCTTTTCACGGACTATGGAGTACCGGAGGCATTGCTGGTGTTGGATTTTCCACGCTCCTTGTAGCACTAGACATTCGCATGGATCTTCATTTATCTATTGTTGCGGCGTTGACTTTTATCATTACGTTGTACGCGCAACGCTCCCTGCTTCGCAATGACCGCGCGGCTACCGGCAACCGGTTAATTCTCGGGAAACCGGATCCTTATATTGTGTATCTGGGCTTGATCGTGTTCTTTGCAGCGATTTGTGAGGGCGGAATGTTCGACTGGGGAGGAGTATTTTTCAAGGAAGTAGTTCAGGTAGAGATCTTCACCTGGGGTTATTTGTTTTTTATGATATGCATGGCGATTTCAAGATTTGCTTCCGATCAGATCGTTGAAAAGATCGGGATGCCCAAAACGTATATTCTCAGCGCATCATTTATTTTTGTAGGGATCGCGCTTCCTGTTTTGCAACCGGATTTCTGGCCCTCAATGATCGGGTTTTGTTTGGTAGGATTGGGCACCGCGTCAATCATTCCTATGACCTTTACATTGGCGAGTTATAATACCAAATATTCTCCAGGCATGGCGATCTCTATCATTGCAACCTATAGTATTGTCGGGATGCTGATCGGTCCGCCCCTCATCGGATATCTTGCACATGCATTCAACCTGCGGCTGTCGTTCATTACCTTTGCACTGGCGGGGCTGATGCTCATTCCGATATCGCGATTGTTTTTTATGTATGTGGGTACTGTGAATCGTGAGTCGTGAGTCTGCCCCCCGGAGCCCGTCATTGCGAAGCGCCTTAACGCGTAAGCGTGTTGGCGATGAAGCCCGCCCGAAACGAACCGTATCGGTTCGATTCGATTCGGGCGGGCAATCCCCATGCAACCAAGTGCCGAAACAAGAAAACGGAAGCAAGATGCAATGGAATGGAGTCGGATATGAAGCCGACTGCTTCCCAGTGTCACCTCACCCTATCTTCTCTAGCACGTTGCTCCATCTGGCGTGCATCCCTCTCCTGAAGGAGGAGGTATCTATCATTTAGAAAAAAGATTTTTCCTTTCTTCTCCTTCAAATATTTTATTTATCTTACTTTACTTTAACCCCCACATTATGAAATTCAGAACCCTTCTGTGTCTGCTAACCTTGGTTTCATTTTATTGCATGTCTCAAACCAGGGAGATCTACGTCAATCCGGCTTTTAATGAACTGACAAAAGATCATAAGAAGCTTGCGATCCTTCCATTTAAAATTATCATGAAGCTCCGACCCAAACAAATGGAACAGATGACGGAGGCGCAATTGGCGCAGTTACAGAAAGACGAAGGATTGGCTGTGCAAAGTGCATTGCAGACCTACTTCCTGAAGAGAAAGGAACAGCATGATTTTGAAGTGTCTTTTCTCGATCTGCAAACCACGAATGCGCAGCTAGCGAAGAATAACATTGATCAATCAAACCTCGACCAATTTACACCAAAAGAATTGGCTGAAATATTGGGCGTCGATGCGATCATTACAGGAATCCTGTCGACTGACAAGCCAATGTCCGAGGGTGCTTCTGCCGCGCTGGGCATTCTGGTCGGAATTTACGGCCCAACCAATTCAGGAAAATGCACCATAAATATTAATGAGGGCGCTAATGGTGACCTCTTGTGGAAATATGAAAAGACGCTGTCGCGAAGTCTCGGTAGTGACACGAATACTATCATCAATACCATTATGCGAAAGGCATCGCGACAATTGCCTTATATCAACTAGCCGAATCTCAGCTATAGGAATACATTCTAAAAAAGAAATCCATTTTCAATGAAAACCTTATTGATCTAATTGGTCATTTCCCGGGACCGCTGCCCCAAACACCATCCGATACTGCCGTTATGCAAGGGGTAGGGTTGCATTAATATACTTTATCTTATAAGAAAGGGCCGCTGTACTAAATCCCGTGCCCTGGAGACCTGGTATCGATGTAAACATTTTTTCACCGTTGAATAGCGTGAAGCGGCTGTATGTCCGCCGCTAAATTGTAGAATATTTTTCCGATCGGTGCAGCAATTGACTTTTCACGGAGCGTCTTAAAAAAAACATCGGCGTTATCTGTTAGTCCCCGACGATGATGTTTACTCGTCTTTTCAATCAACATTGTTTTAATGAATTCCTGTTTCTTGCCGCCGGATTGAAAAAGGCGTTGAGCAGTATTTTTTCTTCTCGCCAGATCTTCCGAACGCTGTAAATTTTTTCACCTAACCTGATACGATGATGCCATAACACCACCGCACCCGCCCGTCTATAGTTTACCCAAGTAAGTTAATAATTCCCCACTCAACGTCGATTTCATTGCAAGATGGAGCTGCGCTGAAAAAATTAGAGAAAGAATGAGATTAAAATTCATTTTTACCCTGGCCGTATTGTGCGGCTTCATGATTCCAAATTTCGCTCAGCAGATTGCAAAGATCACATCCTCCGGAACCGGATATCTTGAATACCTGCCACAGGATTACAACAACAACAACAATGATTATCCGATCGTCATTTTTCTTCACGGGATCGGGGAAAAAGGTACTACTTCTACAGATCCCACAACTCTAAAAAATTCTGTGCTTAAAGTAGCCAATGTTGGTTTGGCCAAGTATATTAAATATGGAGCAGAATATCCTTTCATTGTGATTTCTCCTCAGCTAAAATCTTCATACGGCGCCTGGCCTGCCAATTATGTGATAGAGGTGTTGAACCATGTGAAAAAGTATTTAAGGGTCAATGAAGAAAGAATATATATTACCGGACTAAGCCTTGGCGGTTACGGAACCTGGACTACTCTTGGAGCATACCCCGGAGTTTTTGCCGCAGCCGTACCGATCTGTTCCGGGGGCAGTGCATTGAGTAAAGCGTGTGCGATCGCCGCAGAGAATGTTGCGCTGTGGGCGTTTCATGGTACGAGCGATAACATGGTTTCCTACACGGTAACAACAAAAATGATCAATGCCGTAAATGCCTGCACCCCCAAGCCGGATCCGCTGGCAAAAACCACATTGTTTTCGGGTTTGAATCATTTCATCTGGGATAAAGTTTACAAAGAAACCAATGCCATCAACTGGATGTTGAGTTTCACCAATGGCACTTCCGGCGGCGGATCCACCACAGATAACCCGCCAGTTGTTAGCGCGGGGTCGGATAAATCCCTTACGCTGCCTACCAATGATCTTTACATTCAGGGAACGGCCTCGGATCCGGATGGCGCCATCGCTTCTTATAAATGGACTAAAGTTTCAGGCGGCACTTGTAGTTTAGGCGGCACGGCGACTTCGAAATTATATGCCTACAATCTGTTAAAAGGATCGTATGCATTCAGGCTGACAGTGGCGGATGACAAGGGTGCATCAAAATCGGATGACGTGCTGGTTACCGTTTCAGAAAACTCCGCAACAAACGTGGCCCCCGTGGCAAATGCAGGCAGCGATAAGACAACGAGTTCTACGTCGATTACATTAAATGGCTCCGCGACAGATAATGATGGCACGATCGCCTCTTATAAGTGGACCAAATATTACGGCGGCACCGTAACCCTTACCAATTCAACTTCGCGATCAGTGACGGTAAGCGGCATGAAGGATGGAAAATACTTTCTACGCCTTACGGTAACTGACAATGACGGAGCCACGGACTACGACAACATGCAGATCGTGGTGAGTGGTAGTCAGTCTTCCACAACCAATGTGGCACCGGTAGCAAACGCCGGAAGTGACAAGACCACGACCTCCAGCTCGATTATCCTATACGGCTCGGGCTCGGATAAAGATGGGCAAATTGCTTCCTATAAATGGACGCAATACGGTGGCGCTGCCGCGAGCCTGTCGGATGCGAGCACCTCCAAAGTAACTATCAATGGACTGAAGGAGGGTAAATATTATATGCGGCTCACGGTCACTGACAATGATGGCGCTACGGACTATGATAATGTTCTGATCGTTGTTGGAAAGAGCTCTTCTACGGCATCCAATATAAGCCCTGTCTCAAACGCAGGATCGGACAAACATCTGAATTCAAATATATCATCTGTCAAAGTTTACGGGTCAGGTGTTGATAAAGATGGACGCATCGTTTCGTACAAATGGGCACAATATTCAGGTCCTGATGTAAATTTACAAAACGCTACTTCGCCTACCCTGACCGTTAGCGGCCTGGATGAGGGAAAATACTATTTGAAACTTACGGTTAAAGATAATGGCGGCGCAGTGGACTATGATAAAATGGTCATTGTTGTGAATGAAAGCTAAAATCTCCCGTTATCCAGATTTGTGCCTATACTATTTTCAGGCATTTACGCAACCCAGCCAACCCTGTACTACCTGTACAGGGTGCCCCGCCAATTGGCGTGACGGCTGGATATCTGAGTCAGTGGTGGGATTCGAACCCACGAATATCAGTTTTGCGGACTGGTCCCTTAAACCACTTGGGTACACCGACATAAAATAAAAAGCCCCGGGCTATTGGCCCGGGGCTTTTGTTATAATATTTCTTAATATCTACATCATAACATAATTTCCGGGCATAAGCACATCTTCTGCTTATCAGATTTTTGCTGATAACAGAGATTAATAGATATGTTGCGACCCGATTTCATTTTTTTCTTGTTGAGCCAAAGATAAGGCAAGATTTGAAGCCCGTGGTTATCTCTTCTCTACGGCCAACCAGATCTTTCAATTCACGGATCACCGTTGTTCTTCTTTTTTGTAGCTCCGGTGTAGTCAGTTTGCACGTAAGTTCTTGCTGCATACGATAATCTCTGAGGTTATAGGAATCTATATTAGTTATTGTAAAACGCAGGCATCTTGCGAATGGTTGCATTTTGACTTTAATCTTTTCATCTTTAAAATTGCATCCTCGCTACAGGCGTGGAAAGGAATTTTTTTCTCGCTTCGCGCAACTTGTTTTACAAACCTAAAACTTCAACAATGGAGTACAGACAACTGGGAGGCTCGGGATTAAAAGTCCCTGTGCTGACATTGGGCACCGCCACTTTCGGAGGAGGCAATGAATTTTTTAAAACCTGGGGGAATACCCAAACCGAAGAAGCTTCCCGCCTTGTAAATCTTTGCCTGGATGCCGGCGTGAATTTATTCGACTGCGCCGACGCGTACTCCGATGGCCTTGCCGAAGAGATCCTGGGGAAAGCTGTCAAAGGCAAACGCGATAAGGTTTTGATTTCGACAAAAGCTACCTTCCCTATGGGAAACGGTCCGAACGAAATGGGATCTTCGCGGTTTCATCTTTTAAATGCCTGCGACGCAAGTTTAAAACGGCTGCATACCGACTACATTGATATTTACCACATGCACGGGTTCGACGGCAATACCCCCGTAGAAGAAACCCTTCGAACCCTGGATGATCTCGGTCAAAGCGGGAAGGTGCGTTATATTGCCTGCTCCAATTTTTCCGGGTGGCATCTGATGAAGTCGCTGGCGATCTCCGAAAAATACGGATGGAACCGGTATGTGGCGCACCAGGTATATTATTCGTTGGCTAACAGGGAATACGAGTGGGAGTTGATGCCGGTGGCGTTGGACCAAAAGGTCGGGGCTTTGATCTGGAGTCCTTTGTCAGCAGGACTTTTAACAGGAAAATACAAACGAAATCAACCGCTTCCCAGGGAAGGGCGTGTGGCGCAAGGAGGAAGTCCGGTGCCGTCGACGGTGATTTCCGAGGAAGTGTTGTATCGAGTGGTCGATGTGCTTGAAGAAATATCCGGCGAAGCAGGAAAGTCTGTTGCGCAGGTTTCTCTAAATTGGTTGTTACAAAGACCGACGGTTTCAAGCCTGGTGATAGGTGCAAGAAACGAGGCCCAATTGAAAGAAAATCTTGCTGCAACTGGCTGGAGCCTCACGGTTGAACAGATAAGAAGACTGGATGCGGCAAGTGAAAAGGAAACGATCTATCCGTACTGGCATCAAAGACAGAAGCCAGGGTTGAATCCACTTCCGAAGTTTTATAATTGTTAATTTTCAAACCAATCAACATGAAATTCAGAAAACTTGGGTTCACAAATGAAAGAGTATCCGCCGTCGGACTGGGATGCATGGGAATGAGCTATGCTTATGGCCCCACCGATGAACCTGAATCTATCGCGACCTTACACCGCGCTTTGGATCTGGGAATAAATTTCTGGGACACTGCCGACATGTATGGTGATGGAAAAAACGAAGAACTGGTTTCCAAAGTCCTGGTGCCGAACCGAAAAAAAATTTTTATTGCTACCAAGTTTGGCTTTCGCTGGAAGGAGGACAACACCAACTACCTCGATGGATCACCGGATTGGATGCGCATCGCCATCGAGAAAAGTTTAAAGCGCCTCAAAATAGAGGTCATCGATCTTTACTACGCACACCGTATTGATACCCGTTTCGCTGTGGAAGAAATTGTAGGGGCGATGAGTGAGCTTGTGAAGCAGGGAAAGGTGCGATACCTCGGATTGTCGGAGGCATCTGCTTCCTCCATCCGCCGGGCGCATGCTGTTCATCCGATCGCCGCGCTTCAGAGCGAATATTCAATCATGACACGCGATGTGGAACAGGATATTCTCAACACTTGCAGGGAATTGAAAATAGGATTTGTTGCATACAGTCCGCTGGCGCGAGGTTTGGTTACCGACCTTATACACGTAAAAGACGATCTCGCGAAGAATGATTTTCGACATACGTTGCCGCGACTGCAGGGCAAACACCTGGAGAACAACATAAAACTTGCAGACGAATTTGCTGTGATTGCAAAAGACAAGCGATGTACGGCAGCGCAGCTTGCCCTCGCGTGGGTACTTGCTCAAGGTGATGACATTGTTCCTATACCAGGGACGAAGAAGAGAAAGTATCTTGAAGAAAATGCAGCCGCAGCTGACATCGCGTTAACGAAGGATGATCTCGGGAGGATCGATGTCCTTATCCGCGAATATCCCGATACGGGAGAGCGGTATGCCGAAGGACCTATGAAATTAGTTAACCGGTAGTTTGAATACAGGCTTGCCCGACGGAGCTTGCGGTGGGTTTAGGAAAGCAGCGTGGTTGGGTTTGAATGCAGGTCTAATACAGGTTAAAAGGCAGGTTGAGATGCAAGTCTAAATTCAGGTTTGAATTCAGGTCGAAATGCTGGTTTAAATACAAGTCAAAAGACAAGGCACGAATTTTTACCAGCATTTCGACCGGTATTGAACCTGTATTAGACCTGCCTTTTAACCTGTCTTTCTACCTGGCTTTGAACCCGCCTTTCAACCTGCTTTCTACCTGCCTTCAACCGGTTTTTAGGAGTCCAATCCATCGCTGCGTCGGAAAGATGCATTGACAGGATTAAAGTCCCAGAGGGCTGGAAGCAGACTGCCGCACTGTGGAACAAATGCGCTGAACAAATGCGCTCTGCAGATTCAGGGAACTTGCGGGAAAGTTATAAGTTGTAATAAGTTGTAAGTCCGTCACCGCCGTGATTGTTCTGTCGGACAATTGGTACCATGATAATTTTAACAGCAAAGCATAAATTATTTGATGGAAAACGAAAATAAATTACACGCACGGACCACTTTCATGTAACATGCCATCCAATCTCCGAAAGTTGGTGCTCCGAAGCCGCGGAGTCCCTGAGACAGGAGACTCCGCGGAGACAACTAATAACCTTGGCTGCAATGGAGCCTCATGTTATTAATTTATCAAATCCTTTCCCAAAGGTGGGGTCTCACAACTGACCACTCACCATTCACTATTACCATCAGCCATTTCCAAAACCTCCAGCATCTCCTCCTTGTCCAGTGCTATGGGATTGTTCTTATTATCTGTGGTGTCGACAATTTTCTTAAAATGCTCCGGTTGAATTCCGTATTGTGAAAGCATTGGAATATTCATCTCCCGAGTCAGGGATTCAATGACTGCTAAAAGGGAGTCGATGTAGTATTCTTTCGTTTTGTTCTTGTCAGATGAAAATATTTTTCCAACACCGGCATATTTCAACAGCGCTTCGGGATTGGTTTTCTTCAGACGCAGTTTGCGCACGGTCACTTTATTTGCCGAAGACATCAAACGACTGCAGATAACTCCATGGGGAATGTCAAAATATCCCCCCATAGGGGATGCAAAACCATGCACCAATCCCAGGCCTGCATTGGCCAGGGTGATGCCGGAAAGGTACGAAGCCAACGCCATGTCTGTGCGCGCTTCAAGGTTATTTCCTTCCCGGTAGGATTTCATTAATGAATTTGAAATGCGGTTCAATCCTTCCAATGCAAGTGCATTTGTCAGGGGATTTGCTGTTGTCGAAAGGTAAGATTCAAGTAGCTGAGTGAACGCATCCATACCGCTGGCTGCCGTTGTCGTGGGAGGACAACTGATGGTCAGGCTGGGGTCGACTATTGCCAGGTTGGGCACAAAATTGTTGTGTCGAAGAGATCGCTTGTAACCGTTTTCTCCAGTTTTGGAAATGACAGCGTTTTTAGTAGCCTCACTTCCTGTTCCGGATGTGGTGGGGATGGCAATGAACGGAATTTTTACTCCCGGATGCAATTTTGTTCCGGCACCTTCGAGGTAATCCTCTACAGATTCATTCAGGGGTAACATTGCGGATATGGCTTTGCCTGCATCCAGCGCACTGCCTCCCCCGATGGCGATCACACAATCCGCTTCAAAAGCTGAATGCTTTTTTACACCTTCATCGATGATCGCCGGTGAAGGTTCCTTATCAATACTATATTGTTGCACAGCCATCTGGTGGGAACGGAATTGTTCAAGCAGGCTCGGGCCCTGGGAAGAGGCGAGAAAAGAGCGAGCCCCTGTGATCAGAAGTATTTTTGATCCGAAGGCTTTAGCAACAAGGGGTAACATGGAAAGTTTTCCTGTTCCAAAAAGCAGATGAGGCGTTTGCGAAAAACCAAAACCTTTTATCATGCGTTGTTATTGCGCTTTCGGAAATAATAATTTGTGTTTCACGCCTTCGCGGGGTTTAGCCATCCACGGTGTTACCCTATCTCGCCAGGCAAAATAGTGTTTGGTTTCTTTATGGGCGAGAACGGCCTGTTCAGATTCATATGCTTCGTACAGAATAAATTTGCCTGGGTCGGTTGCATCCTGCAGGATATCAAAGCGAAAGTTACCTGGTTCTTTTATGGAATTTTCGTGATTTTCCCGTGTAGCTATAATAAAAGACTCAATAAATTCGGTTTTCACCTGAACGTGGACAAGCGTAACGGGCATAGGGGTATTATTTAATTTCGAAAATAGAGAAAGTGTTCAGCAATCCATCAGATATTAGCTTCATATTGCTTTAGGACGATCTTACGACTTAAAACTTATAACAACTTACAACTTACAACTTTTTATGGACGCTTCAGTTTTTGTAAGGCTACCCAATTCAACCGAATACAGTAACCTGGGGTTGAAGGAATTTTCTGTTTTGCCACGCGTGGATGAATTTATCAGTGCCGAAGTTCAGGGTGGGAATAAATTCTTTCAGGTTTTTGCGGTGCATCATTCAATCGAGAAAGAATCAATTGAAATTTACGCCATTCAGACGGAACCGAACTGGGAAGTGAGGAAGAAAAAGGCTATCGGGTTTGGGTCGTGACCACCCCGATGTCACCACCCCGATGTCACCACCCCGATGTCACCACCCCGATTGTCCTTCGGACAACAGCCCCTCCTTGAAAAAAGGAGGGGAAAATTAATCAGAATTGGATCTTATTAAAAAGTAAACAACTGGCAGGAAGAAAATTCAGAAGACAACATAGTGTTGGCAATTATATTCTGTGCCCTTTCGGGCACGGACGTCCCCTCCATGGAGGGAGGGGAAATGAACTACTTCTTAACAATCCTGCATGCTCCTCTTTTGTGGGAATTGGTGACGCGAAGGAAATAATATCCAGGAGGAATGTTCTCAAGATCCAAAAGAATTGATGGGTCTCCTGAAGGAGAGACCCTGTAGGCGTAAACTTTTTGAGCCATGGTGTTGATCAGTTCAACATTGCTGCCGGAGATCATCTGCTGATCGAGTACAACCACCACCTTGTCTGTGAAGTTTGTCGGGTAACAGGTCAGTGACATTTTCTCCTGCTTATATTCCGAAATGCCAGTGACCAACTGATCTCCGATCTCGCGTTCGCCGGCAGAAAAATAGACAGGCCATTTGGCATCGGAAAAAAGTCCGACTGCGGATGTGCTCGAGGAGATCTTGTCGCTGTTTAAGACGATATAATTTGTAGTGTACTGAGTTCCATCCAGGGAGGTGAAGGCTATCCGCGAATCCGCTTTATTGTACGAAGGCCATCCGAGGGTGGTGTTGGCCGAGATCACATTAACCTCATTCGTTTCAATGTTGCAACCCAAGACAGCGTATTCATCGGCGGCGATATCGAAATAATCAAAAGCAATAATGTGCGGTGAGATCTTGGAGAACGAGGGATTGCCAATACTGATCCCGTCAGGCAAACTTGAAAAAAGTTTTGAGATTGTTCCATCGCTGAAATCATTCGCTTCATTATCCCACACCTGGATAAAATTCACATCCCAGTATTCAATATCCTCTCCTTCACTGTTCGCAATGCGGTTGAAACAATCGTACACGAGGATCTGGCCGTCGTAATCCCATTCGAGGGCATCAGCATAAACCGGCCCTCCTGAATTCACGCCTTCGCTATACGTTGGATTATACAATTCAAACTCGGCCCACAATTCGGTGCTAAAATCATAGACATAGATGGTGGCATCCTGGGCGTTGGTGACGGCTGCAAGTTTTGTTCCGCCTTTTGATACTACGACGTTAGACCATATCGCTTCGTTCTGCAGGATGAATTCTTCGGGTTCCGTTCCGGGTGCGGTGTTGAGGGCATGGATCTTGTTATCGCTACCGACGAAAACAGCAATGCTTCCATCGTCGGTAATACTGGGTCTGCTGATGAAATCTGTTTGTGAAAGCGCTTCTGCAGTACTTCCCGTCAGGTTCGTCCTGTACAATGTATTCGCATCCGATGCATCAGTGTTGTAGATCAGGAAGAATTCTGTTCCCGGATTTCCAGGGAGGTTTTCTGTATAAACGCCGCCCTGGCCTGCGCCAATTCCCACCGCATCGAAGGCAACACCAGCTTGTGTTACTTCAGTGGATGAGGCGCCAAACAAATCACCGGCGGCTTTGATAACGGCCAGCCGCAGGTCTATGAACCGTGAAGATTTGGTAAGATAATCATCAAGCGCTTTGTAGAATACGGCCGCGGCTTTATCGCGTGTGATGGCTTCGGCATAGCGGTAAAAGGCGTTGTTGGGAATTCCGCTGTTGATATGTACGCCTCCATTGTCTTCGGTGCCATTATATTTTTCGTTCGTATGTCTTGGTTGGAAGCCGGGATCGGCCAGACTTGTTCCGCCGTTATGAGGGTCGGACAAAGAGCGCAGCGCACCGGATGGAAAAGCTGCGACCTTCACCACATCTTCGCCGATAAGCCAGTCGGCGGGATCCATCATGGAACCGAATATATCAGCCATCGATTCATTGATCGCCCCCGATTCGCCTTCGTATTCGAGGTTGGCAGTGTTTTCAACTACGCCGTGTGTCATCTCATGGCCAGCGACATCCAATGATCCCGCCAAAGGTTTAAATCCGACGTTGCCATTGCCGTAGAACATGGCTTTGCCATTCCAGAAAGCATTGTCGAGCAACTGTCCCGTTTCATCTGTGACATTAATAATGGAAATGATCGTACCTCCGCCCCCATCCATGGAGTTGCGGGCGTAGATTGAATTAAAATAGTCGTAGGCGATGCCTGCATTGTAGTGAGCCGAGACCGCTTTTTTGAAATTAGTCGAATTCCATACGTTGTCGGGTGAAGTCAAATGTTTGATTGATGTATTGTCACCGAAAGTGCTGTTCATGTCAATGGTCATGATACCGCCAACAGGTTCGTCCGGCAAAACGGAAGTTGCGACATTAAACATCGGCCTGGATGTATCGATCACAAAATAGGTGGTGCCTTTTTGGTAGGTGTTAATGGTTTGTGTTACGCCATTTAAGTCCGCAGCAGTGGCGGTTTTCGGACCGTCGATGAAACAAATTGCCTCAAACCGGTGAAGCACTTTACCCGTGATGGCGTCAATGAAGTATTCCCAGCGCTGATGCAGCGAGGGAGTTGTCACAATATGATAGGCCAGCACGAACTTTCTAATGAGACTTTTGTCCTGGTAAATGCAAAGAGTTGACTTCGGTTGTTCGTATTGCACGAGCTTGCGTTCGAAATCCGAGAGTGTGCGCACTTGTGTTTTGGCTGCCAGTTGAGTATGTACTTTCCCGACCGCTGACAGTTCCGAGACGACAGGTACGATATCAATGTTATCTTCGATGTTAAAGTAACTGCCATTGAAGGACTCACCCTCACCATTTGCGTTGAGATGGATCACCACCTCAGCTCCATAAACCGGAATGTTTTTGTAGTGCTGATCAAGCCTGATCCGTGTATTATTATCTGAACCGGTTTTAGTTTGTCGGATGGAAAAATTGACGTCCTCTCTTTTTATCTGAAGCAGGGGCTTAAGTTCCTGCAGGTAATCGTTGCAGGCAGCAGGAATATTTGTGAGTACACCGCCGCGCCCGGCACTGTTATCGCGTGGAGTATTTATAAAGGAGGGGAGACCGGTTTCCCCGGAATAGAACACCTTCGCCTTATTTTGTTGAATGAAAGGCTTGTGAAGTGATGGGGGCGTTGAAATTCTGGCCCCGGAGTTTTTTGCAGCTGCGCTTCTAATCCTTACCGGGTTAAGCGTGGCTGTGCTCACGGAAATGTTTTTTTTCTTCTTTGCATCAAAACCTTTCTGTGCAAACACAGAATTGGTGTTCTGCAGCATCGCAAAAAGAAATGCGATGAGTAAAAAAGCATGCGGGGTTTTCATAAGAAGGGTTTACTTAGTGGTATTTTCGGTAAAAGTTAGTCCAGTCAGGACCTTTGTTATTTCTTCGTATAGATCTTTTGCTTCCTCCGGAACAGTATGTTGGCTATCACCCCAGGTCATCTTCATTTCTTTGCCATTTTCCCTGACTGCGATTGAATAATAAATATTGCCGGGGTGACTAAATTCAGGAGAGGTTTCAACCACCTTTCTGGTCCTGCGGTAGTATTTTCTTGCAACAGATTTTTTAAGATTGCTTTGTTCGGCGTAGTTGATTTGTCCCAGGCCTTTGCCCTTTAGCACTTTGCCATCCGGACCGATCTGATAGACAATAGCCACTCCGGTAATTCCACCTCCGGAGGTGACGACCACGAAACATTCCTGTGAAAAGGTAAAGTTAACGATCACTGAAAACAGGCAGGAAAGAAGGATCTTCATGAGTGGGGATTTTAACCAAGTTAACTGAGCTTCCGGCAAATTCCTAGGATGATATTGGATTTAAGGTATTAAAGCATTGAAATTTTTTAGATTTTCAGCAAAAAGTAAAGGCAGCGACCCAGGATCGGAAGTGAAAATCCAAATGACAAAATCTATTTCCACTTTCAGTCCATTTCAACATTTATTCCAGCAGCTATCGATATCAGCATGAGTGCATGGCGTTCAGCGAAACAGATGAATAAAGAAGAGCGCAACCTGGTTTGCGCTTCAACGCAATGGGTCGATGCGAACAAAACTTACACTGGATTTTTATATGCGCGCAACTGGCCTTCCCGTTACCTACCTGCTATTGATAAAGTATTTCTTCCGGAGGTTGCCAATCATGCGCCTATGGGCGTTCGGGAATTGTTTACCGGTGTTTTAGCCGTCATGTTCATAGCGTTGCTGATGATCGTGTCTCAGACGTTAAAGGTTGCGCGCACGAATCCCGCGGAGGTACTGAAGGCGGAGTAATAACCACCCCCGTCCTGTGCCCTGCGGGCACGGACGTCCCCTCCCTGGAGGAAGGTGGGGAAATTTGGTGCGCGATAGGGAAGTAATCGGGAATTACTTAATTTTAATCAGGTTAAACATCTATTATGAAAAGAGTAGCACTATTTACATTAATCATCGGCCTGATTGGCTTTAATTCTATTGCCCAGCGAGTGGGATCAACCGCGGAGCATGTAAAAAATTTAACCTCCCAATGGAAAGGTGAGAGGTTTGATGATGGTCGTCCGAAAGTGCCGGACATTGTTTTGGAACGGTTACAAAATGCAACCCTCGAACAGATCTGGGGATACCTTTCGCGCAAGGGATATCAGAATCAGGTGGAAAAAAACTGGATCGTACTCAAGCCCGGCGAAACCATGGTTGGTCGTGCAGTCACGGCGCAGTTCATGCCTTCGAGACCTGATCTCGACAGTTTGGTAAAAGCCCAGGGTAAAGCAGAAAGCCGTTCACAAAAGGGAGGGATCAACATCTGGCCCATCGACATATTAACAAAAGGTGATATCTATGTTGCCGACGGCTATGGCAAAATCAAAGATGGCACGTTGATCGGTTCGAGTTTGGGAAATGCTATTTATGGAAAAACAGGAAAGGGCGTGGTCTTCTACGGCTCTGTGCGCGATATGCAGGAGCTAAAAGCAACGGACGGTTTCAACGCCTGGGTTAAAGGGCATGATCCGTCGTTCATAAAAGCGATGACACCAACTTCCATCAATGCGCCTATACGCATCGGAGAGGTTACTGTGCTTCCCGGCGACATTGTTTTTGCAAATGAGTATGGAGTTGTTTTTATCCCGGCACATCTTGTAGAAGGTCTTGTCTCCGCCTCCGAGATGGTCGCTTTGCGCGATGAATTTGAAAGGGTTCTTTTACAGCAGGCGAAATATCCGTCCGGACAGATCCACGGTAAGTGGGATGACAATATTAAGAAAGAGTTCAGGGCGTGGGTGGCGAAGTATCCGAAGAAGCTGGCGATCACTGCTAAGGATCTCGATGCCTATCTCGCGCGGCAGGATGACTAGCAGTTGCCAGTTTGCGGGCAGGACGTAACCAATAATATACGAAAAAAAACTTGAATATCCTAGGCTTTTGCGCCCAAAGTATCAAGCCATTTAAGTTCTCAGTACGCCTGAAGTATTCACTCTTTCCCGAATCTTGAATCGAGGTAATACATAAGTATGTGGGAGTTGTCTGTTTCTGTGTAATAAAGATTGGTCCAGATAGAAGGGTTTGATTTGCTGTTGATCGTGAGTCTGTTGCGGCGAGTGTGGAATTCAGGAAGAGGTGAGGTGGCAATCGGTAAAGCCCACACGTAAATAAACCTGCTCAACCGGAAACTGGCAACTATTCAAACTTTCAGCCTCAACCTTTCCCACCAGGAGGAACCAGGTCTCTCTCAAAATACGACAGCTGGTTGCTGGCAGGGTTATCGGCATCGACACAGTAGTAGGTGCGATGATAATACTTGATGATTATTAATTTTAGATCAGGATTTGCTCTCGCGGAAATGATGCTTCCCACTTTGTAGATGTTGTCATTATTACTGATATAACTCATAAGGTGAGTGGTGAGTGGTAAGTTATGGTTTATGAAACAGCTCAATCTGCTCCGGGGTGCCGACGGGTTGATTACAGTGAGCCCGGCTTATAAAAAATGTGCCTTTATGCTTCTTTTCAATAGTACTATTTTCGCCCGACCTTTTGAATGCAGATTTTTTTATTGCAACCTGCCAAAGTTTTTCTACACGGGAGTCAAAGGAATTCTCCAACAGTTCTATGTGCCTGATCTGTCCTTCATGGCTAAGATTTAGCAGATAGTTTACTCTTCCGGTATCCAGTTCGGTCAAATCCTCCGGTATTGAAAAATTGATTACATCCCATCCCAGTTTGTCGAGCGGTTGGTGTCCTGGATCTTGTCCTGCAAGCGAACAATAGATCAAAATAAGAAAAATTGTGATGATGGGTGCTTTCACGATATTGACCTTGGGTAAATTTCCTCATAAGTAACAAAAATCTTAAAGTGGCAACCGGAAATTGATTCAGGCTTTTCCCAGCCGGTATTTCTGAGGCTTTGAATCCGTCCTTTCAATTATTTTCCTCGCTTCCAGATCCAGCTTCACCGTTTCACCGTACCAGCCGATGCTGCCTTCGAACTTATTTTTTAATCGCTTATTCAGTTGATCCAGCAAGTCAGTGTGAGTAAGTTCTTTACTGCCCAAAATTGTAAGGAGGGCATCTTTCACGGTTTCATAAATTTCTATGTCGATGTTTTTCCCATTCTTACCCAATGGGTGACGAGTCAATATTTTTTCCACTGCTGCCTGTTTCATATACTTATACGTCAGGGTGATGTTTCAATACATTATCGTTGTCCACTTGCTGGATGACATGGAAGGTAGTGAAATGAATGGTCATAATCAAGGGTTGTCAGTGAATCGTGGGTCGTGAGTGTCGGTTAGGTTGGTGTGTGGCCTGTTCATGGTTGTTGCGTCTTCAGTGGGAATGGTGAATCCTGTTAAAGAACCGTTTAGATCTTAGATTCGTGAAAAACGTCTCAAAAGATTAAATGACGGTTGGAATCCTGCATCAAATTTGGTTGCGGTTTGCACCACCCCAAGTTCACTACGTGAACTGTCCCCTCCTCGGAAAGGAGGAGAAAAATCCGGCTCCCCATTGTCCTCCTTCGAAAATATGACCTTCCGGTGAGGTGGCATCTCTCCCCTTTATTTACTAAATTTCACCACTAAATCCCGGCCTAAACTCCATTGCCGCTTTAGCCTTTCAAAATTCAGTGATCTTAAACTTCGGAGGGTTTCATGTTTTCGCGTTACGGAAAAATTATTATTGTAATATTAGTCGTGGTGGTCAGCTCGCTGATCATTACCTGGTTCACTAACCGCCAACCTGTCGATTTCACGACACACGTCAAGCCTATTATCAATCAGAAATGCATCACCTGCCATGGCGGGGTGAAACAAAAAGCGGGGTTCAGTTTGTTATTCCGCGAAGAGGCGCTCGCAAAGACCGAGTCAGGAAAACAAGCCATCATCCCCGGTGATGCCGCTAACAGTGAACTAATCAAGCGTCTCACATTGAACGACCCCGAAGAAAGAATGCCCTACATGCATGAACCTCTTTCAAGTCAGGAAATTGATATCTTCCGACGCTGGATCAACGAAGGCGCAAAGTGGGGTGACCACTGGGCGTATGTTCCTGTAAAAGAAGTGGAGGTACCTCAACCAAAAGCATTTTTTAATCTCGTTTCCAAAGAAAGCGAATGGGCTCAGAATCCTATCGACAATTTTATTGAGAACAAATTAGATGAAAATAATCTGAAACGTTCGCTATCCGCGGATAGGAATACACTTCTTCGCCGTGTCAGTCTCGACCTCATCGGAGTTCAACCACCGGATCATCTTGCTCAAAAATTCCTCGAGGGCAGCAGTGAAGAGGATTACACAGCGTTGGTAGATTCTTTGCTGGCGTCCCCCCGCTACGGGGAAAAGTGGGCAAGCATGTGGATGGACCTCGCACGTTACGCCGATACCAAGGGTTATGAAAAGGACGACGGAAGGGATATCTGGAAATACCGCGACTGGCTGATCAAAGCATTTAATGATGACAAGCCTTATGTCAGATTCCTCACCGAACAAATCGCGGGCGACCTCCTGCCGGATGCAACGGATGCTGAATTGATCGCCACTGCTTTTCATCGGAACTCCATGACCAATGATGAAGGTGGAACCGATAACGAGGAGTTCAGAACATCGGCTGTTATCGACCGCGTCAACACAACATGGGACGCAACCATGGGAACTACCTTTGGCTGCGTTCAATGTCACAGCCACCCTTATGATCCCTTCAAACACGCAGAGTATTATAAATTCTATGCATTCTTTAACAACTCGCGCGATGAAGATACACAGGATGACTATCCTTTGCTCCGACACTATAATGATACGCTTCAGCAGGAATTATTCAAGGTTGTTGATTGGGTTGAAAAAGATTCTTCTCCTGAAAAAGCAAAAGAGCTTACTACATTCTTGAAAACATGGCAACCCACCTATAACACTGCTGCATGCGATAGTTTTATTAACAGCGCTCTCGGTGATCCCACCTGGATAATTTTTCGCGACAATGGTGTCTGTCGCATGAAGAATGTTAACCTCGACAACAATGAGAATCTCATTTTCCGCTACTCGGGATTTACTGACGGCGGTACATGGAAGATTCATTTGGACAAACCCGACGGACCGGTCATTGCTTCAGCGCCTTTAGGAAAAACAGGATCCGGCGGATGGAATTGGAAAATTGAACAAACAGACGTCAAACCCGCGAGTGGAGTGCATGATCTTTATTTTACCTACACGAATCCAAACCTGAAAAAAGATCAGTCCGGTGCAAGGATCGATTGGATCTACTTTACAGATCCGCTTCCGGGAAGTGAAAAGAAAGGATTCCGGGAAGTCGAAAACACATTTTGGAAATTGCTTCGAGCGAACGTCCCGACTACTCCGGTTATGATTGAAAATCCCCCGTATATGCGGCGCGCTTCTCATGTGTTCGAACGCGGTAACTGGATGGTTAAAGGTGACAAGGTTGAACCCGGTGTGCCCGGATCATTAAACCCTTTCCCTGAGGATGCACCTGCGAACCGTTTGGGACTGGCCATGTGGTTAACGTCGAAGCAAAACCCGCTAACTGCAAGGGCTATGGTGAATCGTGTCTGGGAACAACTTTTTGGAACAGGATTGGCCGAAACGCTGGAGGATATGGGTTCTCAGGGAATTCCACCTACTCATCCCGAACTACTGGATTGGCTGAGTTATCAATTCATGAATGAATACAATTGGAGCCTTAAAAAATTAATACGGACAATGGTGCTGAGCGCAACTTATCAGCAGGACTCAAAAATTCCGGATGAGTTGTTAGAAAAAGATCCCTACAATAAGTTTTATGCGCGCAGCTCCAGGGTGCGATTATCCGCAGAACAGATCCGCGACCAGGCGTTGTGCATCAGCGGTAAACTCAACGAAGAAATGTATGGTCCGAGTGTGTATCCGTATCAACCCAAAGGACTATGGCTCTCGCCGTATAACGGCAGGGATTGGATTACAAGCAAAGGCGACGACCAATACCGGCGTGCAGTTTATACATACTGGAAACGATCCGCACCGTATCCCTCGATGATCACTTTTGATGGTGTCGCCCGTGATGTTTGTACTTCGCGCAGGGTGCGCACAAACACCCCGTTGCAGGCGCTTACTATACTCAACGACTCCGCTTATATAGACCTCGCAAGGCATTTTGCATACCGCATGCAAAAGGAAGCGGGAGATGAAGTGAAAGAACAGGTTTCAAAGGGCTATCAGCTTGCGACCTATCACCCCATCGATGACAATAGTTTAGCTGCGTTAATGGAATTATATAACATTTCCTATAACCGATTTAAGGATGATGGTGAAAAAGCCCGCAAGCTTCTCGGCGGAAAGAGCAACGGCCAGGACGATGCAAAGACTGCTGCGCTGGTGGTGGTGGCGAATGCCATGATGAATCTGGATGAAGTGGTAACGAGGAACTAAAAGGATATTTTATGAGCAAAAAGAAAATCCACGATCAGCGTCTTCTCAAAGAAGCACAGCATGCCATGCTGGAGCTTAACACGAGAAGACATTTCCTGAAAGAGAGCGCCATGGGATTGGGTGCCCTGGCATTTGGTTCTTTATTTGGAAGTTGCGGAACAAATACTGCGCCTTCGAATGATATTGTTTTCGATCCGGTGCATCCCCTGATGCCTAAGTTTCCTCATTTCCCCGGAAGGGCGAAGAGTGTGATCTATCTGCACATGGCAGGCGCTCCGTCACAGCTGGAGCTTTTTGATTACAAGCCTGAGCTCGTGAAGATGGATGGACAGGATTGTCCGAAATCATTGCTGGAAGGAAAGCGTTTTGCTTTCATTCGCGGTGTGCCCAAGATGATGGGACATCAGGCGAAATTTGCCCAGCATGGAGAAAGCCGCGCGTGGATCAGTGACAATATGCCTCACCTCTCAACGATCGCGGATGAGATAAGTTTTTTAAAGGCAGTCAGCACGGATCAGTTCAATCACGCGCCTGCGCAATTGATGATGCATACGGGTGCGCCCCGCCTGGGAAGGCCGAGTTTAGGCTCATGGGTAACCTATGGGTTGGGTACAGAAAACCAGAATCTCCCGGGATTTGTGGTGCTTACCTCTGGCGGCAATAATCCTGACGCGGGCAAGAGTGTTTGGGGAAATGGATTCCTCCCTAGCGTTTACCAGGGAGTGCAGTGCAGAAGTGTCGGCGATCCGGTGTTATTCATAAAGGATCCTGACGGCATGGATCAGGATATCAGAAAAGCATCTATTGAAGCGATCAATAAAGTGAACCAGGAAGCGCATGGCGTATTTAATGATCCTGAAATTTTATCGCGCATCTCACAATACGAACTTGCGTACAAAATGCAGATCTCCGTTCCCGAAGTAATGGACATCAAAAACGAACCGGATTATATTCATGAAATGTATGGTACCAAACCCGGAAAAGAAAGTTTTGCGAACAATGTGCTCCTGGCGAGAAAGCTGGTAGAAAAGGGTGTTCGTTTTGTGCAGTTGTTTGACTGGGGATGGGATAGTCATGGCGCGGGTTCTGAAGATGCGCTCGAGATCGGATTCAAAAATAAATGCAGGCAGGTTGACAAATGTATTACCGCTTTAATTCTCGATCTCAAGCAGCGCGGCTTATTGGAAGAAACGCTGGTTGTGTGGGGAGGAGAATTCGGACGCACCCCCATGCAGGAAAACCGCCTGGGGGTAAAGATGCCGTTCAAGGGAAGGGATCATCACTCAGAAGCGTTTACCATGTGGATGGCCGGAGGTGGAATTAAGCGGGGAGGTCTTTATGGTGAAACGGATGAGATCGGTCATAGCGCCATAAGCGGAAAGGTTGAGCCGTTTGATATCCAGGCGACGATCCTCCACCAGCTTGGGTTTGACCATGAGCGCTTCACATATCCGTTCCAGGGAAGACCTTTCAGGTTAACGGATACCAGAGGAAGGGTTATTAGGGAGATCATCGGATAAATATTTTTGCCACGAAGGCACTAAGACCCGCCTTCGCGAGACCCGCCTACGTGAGACACTTCGGACGGGCAGGCACTTCGGCGGGCGCCGCACTAAGTCTTTTTGATTGTTTCTGTTGAAAACCTATTTAATTCTTTAAGAATATTAATGTTGTATAACCGCAAATAATTAATGCATCAATAATTTAATTCCCATCAACATAGGCATTCCGTGTTTTCATCTATAGCAGAATTTTTCGGGCACTTTCATCCTCTGGTGGTGCATTTGCCGATCGGCATATTGCTGATGGCTGTGTTGCTGCATTGGCTATCGGGCAATCCGAAGTTTCACGCATTCAGGGCAGTAGTTCCTTTTGTGGTGTTGTGCGGCATGATCACGGCGATCATTGCCTGCATTTCAGGATACCTCTTGTCCATCAGCGATGATTACAACGAAACCCTTGTGGGCTGGCACAAGTGGATGGGGATATCCGTCGCGCTGGTATCCATATTGTGGTATTTTCAGGAACGGAATTTCCGTTTTACGCGGAGCCTGAAATATTTATCAGGAGGATTATTTGTATTGATCATGATCACCGGGCATCTCGGCGGTGTGTTGACGCATGGATCCGATTACCTCACCGGACCATTGGCGGATATTTTCTCGGATGACCCATCCGTTAATTCGGTATTCATGCCTGTGGCGGATGTGCAGGAAGCAGTTGTCTACACTGATCTGGTCCAGCCTTTGTTGCAGGCGAAATGTTACTCCTGTCACGGACGAAACAAACAGAAAGGCGGGCTCCGTATGGATGACACATTAAATTTGACGAAGGGCGGAGACGACGGTGTTGTCATAAAGCCACATGATCCGGACGACAGTGAGATGGTTAGGAGAATATTATTACCTGTTGACAATGATGATCACATGCCGCCCCGGGAAAAAGGGCAGTTAACAGAAAGCCAGATCTCGCTGTTGCACTGGTGGATCGATAACGGGGCCGATTTTAAGAAAAAAGCAAAAGAGTTCGATCAGCCTGAAAAAATGGAATCCGTTTTGCTCACATTCCAGGAAATTCCTGATAATGGTGACACACTGACTTTTGTTCCGGAAGAACCTGTGGCAAAAGCAGATGAAAAAATCTTTGACCAACTCAATGAACGCGGCATCATGGTATTGCCCGTGGGAAGGGAGAGTAATTACATTTCAGCCAATTTTTTTACGGATACGCTCGTTACAGATCAGGACATGGAGTTGCTGTTGTCACTAAAAAAACAACTGATATGGCTGAAGATAGGTTTTACAGATCTGAATGATGCACAGATGAGTAAAATTAGTCAGCTGACCAATCTCACAAGATTGAGCATGGAGCACACCCCTGTATCCGACGAAGGCATCGGGCAATTAAAATCATGCAGTCAGTTGCAATACCTGAACATCGTAGGCACACCCGTAACTGCAAAGGGTATTCTTGCTTTAAAGGAACTGCCTGAACTGCGCTCAATTTATGTTTATCAGACAGGTATTACCCAAGCCGACTGGCCTGAACTGGAGAGCGCCTTCTCAGCAACAAAGATTGATTCGGGAGGATATAAAGTTCCGACATTTGCTACGGATACCACCGAGGTGAAGTTTGTGAAAAAGTGAGTGGTCAGTTGTGAGTTGTGAGTGTCGGTTCCATAGTTTGTACGTTGTTCATAGGGCGTGCGTGTTCATGTGAGTGGTGAATGTCGGTCATCATAGTGTATATCTCTTTCAGGTTCTGCGAGTTCGGGTGGGTATTTTTCCCCTAGTTGTCTCCGCGGAGTCTCCTGTCTCAGGGACTCCGCGGCTTCGGAGCAAGGTTTTAACAACCAATATACAATTACGAGCTGATTCCAGGATAAAGCCTTATTTTTTCTTTTATAGGATGCGTCTCAAACGTCCTTCATGACTGCTTTTATTTTCGCCACGATCTCCGGCGTTACCTCCTTCAACCCATGAACGGATTTAGCGTGTTGAGCCGCAAGCTCCAGCACTTCTTTTTCAGTTTTAGCTTTAATTACTCCATTGCAATCAAAGCCTACATCACGACAGCGAATTACTTTTTCCATAATGTTTAAGTTTAGAATTTATTGAATAATGTTTTTAATACACAAGCACCCGGTCACTATCGATGGTCAGTTGCAACAATACCTTCGGCATTGCAAACTCCGCGGGTTTGTCTTTTAGATCGGATTCCAGGAGACCGCGCGACTTACTTGACATCCCCGACAAATAAAATCTTCCGCCACCTTTCACAATGGCGTCATAGTGTTCGCGGAGGCTTCCCGTGCCAAGTCCTGATAAATTATTCAGGACATCACTTCGAAAAAGCTGCACGGCATCGCCGGCGAGAAACACAGAAGTAGTATGTCCTTCTTCGAGGGCTGTCTTTGCCATGAGAAATCCCAAAGCCGCGCGTGTGGGATTTTCGGGTCCGCTTGTAACGTGGATGAGTATGTTCATTTTTCCTTCTTTTTTAATGCTTGATTGCGCCTGAATCGTGTAAACCGGAACAAGGAAAAGGATAACAAGTATGATCTTTAATATTTTCATAAGAGCAGAATTAGTTTAAAGGAAAATCGGGATGAGTTTTGATATTTTCAATTTGATGCTGGTGGCGATTTAAATGGAATCGCAGGAATTCCGTCCTTTGGACCACATTTAATGGTCCCGAAATAATGTGCGGATAAATGATCTGTTCGAGGTCATAACCCTTGAGCTGTTGGCCTAATGATTCCAGGAGATTTTGACAACCTGCCAATGCATTGATCCAATATTCGACCGGACCACCCCACCTGGGTTTGGCAATTTCCGGGACCTGTTCTTTTGGTTTCCACGTCAGCTCGATGATTTGTTCTATTGAACGTCCGTGATGAATGGCCTGGCCAGTCCAGAGGGGTTTGTTGTTTTTTATTCCTTCCAGCGTTTTCCAGATGCCATTGATGCCGCCGAGTTCCGCCCAGAACATGTGTTCAACGTTGTCGACGACCGACCACACTTCCGGCGAAGGTATGAATTGAGATTGTTCGTACGTCAGTCCCGATGCTGCCTGAATAAATTCCTTGCGGGCCTGGCCGACTTTTTTGATAAGCGTTTGAAGGTTATCCATTACCGCGCCTTTGATCGGGCGCAAACAATATTACAACCTTGGCGACCTGTCAGACGGTATCAAAAGATACACAAGTCAAAAAAATTTCAGATCATCTGAATATAGCCGCGGTAAAGTTTGAGGAGTTTTTCTTTTTCAAATTGTTTGAGGATCCTGGAGATCACTACCCTTGTCGTTCCCAGCTCATTGGCAAGCGAGAGGTGGGATACTGGAATCTTTTTTGAGTTCGTGGTCTTCATTCTCTCCATGAGGTAATCCTTTACCCGCCCCTGGATGGGTTTAAAGGCGACGCTGCCAAAAGTATTTAATAATTCATCGTATCGGCTTTTAAAGGTATTGATGACAAACTTATTCCACGAAGGATATTTGAGTTGCCATTCCGCTATTAAGTACGCGGGCAGAACAAGAATCTCCGTCGGCTCGATAGCCATACCATTGGCAGCGCTCTTATAATCGAAGTACGCCGACGACAGCGACATCATACAAGTCTGTTCCGGTCCTACATAATAAAGCAGGATCTCGCGGTCTTCCTTTTCCTGATACACCCGTATCTGGCCTTTGATCACTATCGGCAAAAAATCCAGGTGTTGTCCTTCTTTTATGAGGACATCACCCTTGTTGGCCTTGAGGATCTTTCCGTGTTTGAGAATTTCTTTTTGCAGTTCCGGTTCGGGAAATGACCTGAGTTTTTGAAAGAGGTCGGGGGCGGTGAGCATGATGAGGTTGCTGTTGAAAATACTGTACAGCAAAATACGAAGTTTAAGTTATTTTTGTGCATCCCTCTCCTGAAGGATAAAGGAAACTTCCTGACCGCGCACACACCCTGAAAGAACCTCACACTCTAATATCAGACACTCACGATTCACGCCTGTCATCCCCTTCTCCGAACAAAAAACAGCCCAGCCGTTACACCGACCACCACCGCGGAGATGGCTATCGCCCAAACATTCATTTTCCTGGAGCGCGCCGTCATCGTATAATCTTTCAGTAAGAATTTTATTACCGGGGGATGCCAGAATAATTGATTGTTGTTTACAGAATCAGCATTGGAGTCAACTACCTTCCAGGGCAACATGATACTGTGAAGATATTTTCCGGAATACGCTTCTGATATAAACTCAAGACGCTTTTCTATGTCGGCGGTTTTTTTGCGGATGGCTTCGCGTCCGGCCTCGGGTAATGGGATCTTTAATTTGTCGGCCACTGACAAGAGTTCATTATCCCCGAGGTCGCCTTCCTGGAGAAACGCCTGATAGATAGCTTCTTTTTTATGGAGCAATGAATCCTTCCAGTTTGGGGACACATTGTTTTCCGTCATCGTAGTCATCATGTTGGTGAACAATTCCTCGAAGATGGTTCGCGTTGCGTAGAAGTCGAATATCTTTTCGGTTAACCTCGCCAGATAAAGGCTGTCGGCTTTCATGATGGGTTTGCCTTCTGCGGGAAGGCGGTCGATAAAAGCGAAATCCTCCCGGGTAAAATAATCCTGTTTCGGGATGGCCTTGAAGAGGTCAAGGGATCGATAGGTGTCCGTGTATTCAAGGTAGGTGTAGAACCAGCGGTTTTGTTTTTCAAAAGTTGAGTGGATGTGGAAAAGCGTGTCAACGTCGCGGTTCATTTCCGAATTCGCTTCCTCAACGGAGGCGAAGTGTTTTTTGAAGGTAATGTTATTTTTCGATTCCTTTTTTTCGCTGTCCAAAACCGGCTCCGTAGTTACTTCCCATCCTGCAGCATTATTAGCGCCGAGGATGTTGTTGCTTATTTTTATTGAGTCGCTGTCGTAAAGCACCATGGTGCGGTCAAGTGATCCGTCCTCATATACGGTGGATCCAATGGACATGTCGTGGTCGCACGCGCTCATGAGCAGGAGTATGCCAATGGAAGCAAATACAACAGACCAGTGATGAAGGGTTTTCATAGTTTTTTTAGGGTTTTGAAAATTTGTTTTTACAGTCTGCACAATCCTCGTCTTGTAAACGCAGGCAATTCAAAACACATTCATAAAGGGATGTTGTGATGCCTTTATTTTTTTCTCTTGAGGCGATGAATGCATCATGAAACGACGCGGAGTTCAATTCCGTTTTTTTGCCTGGCACCAGGCGATAAGGCTTCTCCAGGAGCGCGGTTTTGTTTTCCAATGAGTATTCAGTTACAAAAGCGACGACGAGAAACAACGACACGGCAGCCATCGCATATCGCAGTGGGTTGTTGAATTGATTCGCGAACAAACCGCGAAACACGGATGATGACCTTTTCTGTTGAATTTCCTCTACCGCGTTCATGATTCTACTGGTCATCGTTGACTCATCAACCATTGGCGGAGGATCCGGGTATTGGGACCGCATCATCCGTTGCATCTCAATTGCGCGTTCCATTATCTGACTGCAGGACGCGCAGGTTTCCAGGTGGCGATGCGTTTCTTCGCGCTCGCGTTCTGTGAGTTCCCTGTAAAGGTTGATTCGTCTTTCTGCTTCCAAACAGTTCATGGCTTTGCCGGTGTTTTCATTTGGTAATACAATGCGATCAGTTCGCCCATCTTTTTCCGCGCATAGTATAAGTTACTTTTCACCTTGCCCGCGGACATGGAAAGGATTTCTGCTATTTCCTGCATGGTCAGATCCTCCAGGTCGCGGAGAACAAAGACCGCTTTTTGTTTCGGGCTGAAGTCTCGCGTTAACTTTTCCACCGCCGAGCGTAGTTCTTTGTCCAGCAGGGATTGGTCTGCAGACCATTCGCTGCTCATTCCCCTGTGATCGTCCAGTTCCACGCTGCGTTTTGTTTGTCTGTTATACTTCGATTTCAAAAAATCCAGGCACAGGTTCGCAACGATCTTGTATAGCCAGGTCGTTAATTTTATTTCCGGCCTGTAGCGGTTCAGGTTTTTCCACAGGCGGATAAAAGTTTCCTGCGTGATATCTTCCGCATCACCGCGGGCGCCGACAAACCGGTATGCCAGCTTATAAACCAACGACTGGTGCCTTTCCACCAATAGCCGGAACGCCCTCATATCGCCACCAAGGGCTTTTTCAACAATTTCCTGGTCGGAATGGTCAGGCATTCATGCTTGTTTAATACTGATACGATAATAAATGATTTTGGTCAAATGGGCGGCGGGGAATTTCTGGCCAAATCTGAAATGAATGCTATGCAGGGTACGCCTATTTTTTTCGGGTTGTTGCATTGGTGGTAGTCGGCAAAGCACACGCGTAAAAATAGACCTGCACGAAACTGGCAACCGGTAACTGGCAACTGTTTCACCCTTTCACACCACGCCATCGGTGTAGCCCACACGCAAATAAACTGGACCACCCGGCAACCGGCAACCAATCAGCAACCAGTCTTCTCCATGGTATAAGCTATGGAAGCAATCCTCCATCCCTCGGAAGTCTTGATCAGTGTAAAAACATCCACGCCGCAGTGCGAGAAAGTGTCATTTATCCAAAGGTCATAAGGTGCCCAGACCATGGCAATTCGTCCCTCGATCTTTGCGATGGTGGTTTTTTTTCGCAAGCGTTCTTTCAGGACCTGCCCGGCAGTGAATCTGAATCCTGAAGACGGCTGACTGCGTACAATTACTGAATCCTTCACATCGCGCACCGCATAATTGCGCGCATCTTTCAGGAATATATTCTTAAAGGCAGTAGTGTCCTGTTTTTCAAGCGCGATGAAAAAATTCTCCACAAGCTGAAGCACTTGTTTTTCTCCGTCAGTGGTTTGGGGGACTGGGTAGAGGAGGGGGAATATGAGGGTAAGGATGAAGAAGTACATTTTTTAGAAGTTTGGTTTTCTAAGTTCGGGGAAAATTTATTTAGATGCAATATCGAGAGGATTATTTGGGCCTGGAGCGCGCAGCGGGATTAATGGTTAGGGGATGACCGGAATTTAAATCGTAAACAAACCTTTCAACCTTTCACCCCACGCCATCGGTAAAGCCCACACGCAAAATAAACATGCACACCCGGCAACCGTTTCAGACCCTCTCACCGCAATACGGACACAGTTTCCACAACTTCTCCAACTGGCTGAAGCATTTTTTACAAGTGAAGATTTCTTCCATAACAGTCTTCAAAGGAATACTTGTTTTGACTGTAAATGATTCCGGGATCTCTTTCAAAAAGCTTGATTCATTTCCCTTTTCGGTGACCAGAAAAAGTTTTTCCTGGGCTCTGGTCATGGCCACATAAAACAGCCGACGTTCTTCTTCCAGGAGCAGATCGTGGTTTGCTTTCTTTATGGTTTGGAAAATTCTGTCCTCAAGCCAGATGTCCGGGAACCCGCCATCGCCTTCGGTAAGACCCAGGATGAAAACGACCTTTGCTTCCAGCCCTTTCGCTGCATGGATCGTTTTTCCCTGAACCTTCAGTCCTTCCGCCCGTAACCGATGAAAGTACGAGTTATCCTGATCATAGGTGTTAACAAACATTTTACTTCTTCGATACAGGAAAAGGATGTCTTCACTCTTCAGGCCTTCGTCCATAAACTTTCGCACTTCTTCAATAGCAAACTTTATATTGTCTTCTTTAGTGTTTCCTGAAAAGACGACGATCTTATGTTCAGACTGTTTTGAAGAGCGTATATCTTTCTCAACTTTAAATTTATTGTGACGGATCACTTCATTGCTTGCTCCGACAATATGCTGTGTACTGCGGTAGTTCAGGTCCAATTTAATGACCCTGGCGTTGGTGAAGTGTTTTTCAAAGTCAATGATATAGCTGACGTTTGATCCGCGGAATCCGTAAATGCTTTGCCAGTCGTCGCCGACGCAAAAAAGTTGAGTCTCTTCTGTTAGAAGTAGTTTGATAAGATCAACCTGAAGGTTATTGACGTCCTGGAATTCATCCACCAGTATATACTTGAATTTCGTTTTGTATTTATTTGAAATATCAGGATGGTTTCGGAACAGGGAAGCAGTTCGTGAAATCAGATCGTTAAAGTCAAGGTAGGATTTATCAGTGCAGTAAGCGATATATTTCTCCACGATGGGGATAGCCAGCTCATAAAAAACCCTGACGCGTTCGTGCTGATCATTTTTGGCTTTTTGCAGCACGGTCTGGGGATCGAGGTTTTCGACCTTCATCATGTCAGTAATTCGCATGATCTGGACAAGGAATTTCTTCACATCCTCATGGTACCCGTTGAACTCTTCGCGGTAGGTGAGTGTGACCGTTTTATGATAGTCCGCGGGCAGCCGGCCTTTGATGATCTTGTCAAGGGTATGATTGAAAAGTGCTGAATCGCGGGTCATACTTTCGTATGTTTTTACCAGTAAGAGATTGCCGTTCCTGAATTGTTCTTCCTTGTTTTTTGTGGGATAGCTTTTATCGCTTATATGTTCCAGGTAAAGATTGGCGTCGGGAATATAAAAATCAGGATGGAAGGCAAAATCTTTGACATTCAGTGTCGGTTCGTATTCAAAGCGGATGCTGTGGCGATATAGCCAATCGGCGATGAACTGTTCGGATTTCGATCGCACTTTAATGCCGTTCAGGGTGCTGAAAGGTTTTCCGTCCTTGGGAAGATATTTTGTCTGGAATTTATCGATATGAATTTTATCAACGATGTAATCCAGAATGTAGCGCTTCAATCGGAGGAGGTAATCCGTGTTTTCGCTTTCGCGGATGAGGAGTTTGTGTACGGCTTCAAAGACGGTTTCCGGTGCTACCAGGTTTGAAAGCTCGTCTTCTTCGTTGCGTTTTTCATCGCTGATGATCCTGAATTTATTGTCAAACTCATTAGCTCCGTGATTCCGCAGGACGCTGTAACAAAATCCATGAAATGTCCTGACGGTGAGATTGTCGATCCATTTGAATTTTTTCTGGTAATGGATCCTTTCAAGGTCTTTATCCGCTTTGGTTTTAAATTTATTCGACAGGATGGTTTCGTACTGGCGTGAGCTATCAGCCGAAAAGATGAGCCGGTCGATCATTTCGTTCGCGGCATTTTTAGCAAACGTAATGGCGAGAATGCTTGAAGGGCTTACTCCTTTTTCTTCAATTAGATATATGATCTTTTGCAACAGCGTTTTGGTCTTGCCCGAACCCGCGCCCGCCAACACAAGAAGGTGCTTTTCTCCGCTTATGACGGCTTCAGTTTGCTGATCATTAAGCGCGCTGAGATTTGTTTTTGCGGATTCCAACTGGTTGGTTTGTTTAATGTCTGATTGAGCTTCATTGAGCTTCTAAATTTAGGCTTAATTAATATTCTTTGGAGGAAGTCGCAATAAAAGACGTGAGAATTCAAATCGCTGCCGGGCTGGCAACCAAGGTGGAGACAAGGCAGGGTTTTGAAACAGCTGGCGCCAACTGGGATACGAGTAAAAAAGTTTAATTTGCGTCCAGAATATTATTTTTCATGGGCAAACAGGATATCCGATGGATTCAGCGGTTCAGTAATTACCGGAAGGCGGTGGAAAAGCTTCGAAATGCCCTTGCCGAATATAAGGACGGCGATATGTCGGAACTGGAAAAAGAAGGCCTTATCCAAAGGTATGAATATACCTTTGAACTGGGCTGGAAAACACTTCAGGACCTTTTGTATTTCAGAGGCTATGTGGATGTCAAAGGACCAACGCGAGTGTTGAAACAGGCTTTACTTGATGGCTATATTGTTAAGGAGAAAATTTGGAGGAAAATGAAAGAAGCGCGCGAACTAACGTCACACACATACGACGAGGATAAGGCGAATGAGATTGTAGAGAAGGTTGCGTCAGAATTTTTCGAGCCACTTCTTCAGCTGCTGAAAAAGCTTGAATTGGAGATGAATAAAGACATGAACAATGAAAATACGTGAAGATTCATTCGGCTTAAGTGAGGAAGTTGTCTATAATCTTTCGATGACATTTGAAAGCGTCACCGGGGTAAACGAGGTCGTCATCTTTGGTTCGCGAGCGAAGGGAAATTATTCTGAAGGATCCGATATTGACTTAGCGGTTAAGGGCAGTGATATCACCTTAGACACCATTCTGGAAATCAAAATTAAAATCGAAGATCTGGGCCTTCTGTATAAAGTGGATATCCAGAATTATCACACCATTCGTGATAAGGATGTCGTTGACCACATAGATCGAGCCGGGAAGCTAATTTGGAAACGAAATGGTTCAGGACAGGCGCTTCGAAGGGAGAAGACTTCCTAAGGAAATACGCTTGCGCACCCGGGGGGTGTTTCGCTTACTCGCTGGCCCGGCTCCAGGCCATTCGGCTGCGCGCTCAAGATGACGGCTTCAAAGGAGGAAGGCGCTTTGGAGTAATTCATTACGTGGTTAACTACTCCTCCTTCAGGCACTGTGTCGGATTTATTCTCGCGGCTTTGAAGGTTTGTAGTCCTATCGTAAGCCATGCGATCAGCAAAGCGGCAAGTCCCGCGCTCGCGAAGAACCACCACTCAAGATCAATTCGGTACGCATAGCCCTCAAGCCACTTCCAGGCTACAAAGTAACTAATGGGTAATCCGACGGTGATCGCCAGGAGTACGATCTGCGTAAAGTCCCCGGTTAATAGACGGACAATGCCATAATCACTTGCGCCAAGGATTTTTCGTATCCCGATCTCTTTTATCCGCCGTTGCGCTGTGAAGGCAGCCAAACCAAACAATCCAAGACAGGAAATGAGAATCGCCAGCCCGGCAAAGTACCGTGAAAGAACTGATACACGTTGCTCCGAAGCATACAGCGTGTCGTAATCGTCATCGAGAAATTTGTAGCCGAAAGGAAATCCAGGATTATAAGACTGATAGAAGTCGCCGATCCGTTCGATTGTTTCTTTTTCCCTTCCGGCTTCTATGCGCGCCATCACTATAGTTGGCGCTCCGAAGTGCTTGCGATGCAGGATAAAAAATTGCGGCTTCACTTCCTGGTGAAAGGAATCAAAATGAAAATTTTTAACAACGCCAATGATCTCCATCGGCTGAGGACCCAGGGCATATACCGTTTTGCCGACAGGATCTTCATAGCCAATGGCCTTGATGGCAGCCTCGTTAAAAATGATCTTCAACGTATCCGTACTGAAGTCCCTCGAAAAAAACCGGCCTTCTTTCATTTCCATACCCAGCGTTTCTATAAAGTTCGGATTGACAACCATCACCTGGAAGTCAGCCACGTTGTCCGGATCCTTTCCCTCCCACCCAAGCCCGATCGACCAATTATGGCCTGTCATGTCGTGAGTTGTGCTGGTGGCATTGACAACTCCAGGCATCCGTTTGATTCTCTGATAGAAATGTTTCCGTGTTTCCGGCAAGGCGACCCTCGACATCAAAGTAAATCACGTTGTCTTTATCGTACCCGAGATTTTGGTTTTGTAGGTTCCGGGTCCCGTGATTACTCCATCACCTGACAACCGGTTCTCCATGACCTGGTAAAGCCTGCTATCTTTTTCATGAAACTTATCAATTGAAAGTTCATCATTCACCCACAGATAAATGAGCAGCGCGGAGGCCAGCCCAGTCGAAAGTCCAATGAGGTTGATGATGGATGTGCTTCGATAGCGTTTAAAGCTTCTGAAGATAAGGAGCAGGTTGTGTCTGAACATGATGCGTGCGTTTAGAAGGTCACTGGGTTTATCGGATAATCCCGACGACCATTCTTATTGCAATTAAGGTACCTTAAAAAAGGATAAGAATTCAGTGTCCTGGAATGGTTTTACATCACTCATTGTCCGGATATAAACATATTGCGTCTGAAATCGAACACGAACCAGAAACTGCTGTATCTGCTATACCATACCGGGAAAATTTTTCGCAGACGGTTTTCCTGTTTTAAAATGTCTGAACCCCACCAAACACCTTCGGTAATGGCCACACGTAAATAAATCTGCACACCCGAACCGGTACCTGTTTACCTTTCAAGGGGAATAAAATTTATCCTCCTTCCATTTTACAGGATTGTTTAAAATATATTCAGTGATGCGCTGGTATTCCTCCTGCGAGGCGCGCGTCTCGACCTGCACGCGGCCG
>JBBDXJ010000070.1:0-7020 GCA_040902445.1 Cyclobacteriaceae bacterium
AAATCCCTGACCATTTTATTTTCACTTGTCCCCGGCCGGGTAGATCTTATGAGCGCGCTGACACATTCAATGAGGTCGGGACTAATATGTACTTCACGGACGAGTTTTTGCGCTTCTGTTATTTTTTGACCGTCGATTACTTTTTGTATGGTCACCAGTTTTCCACCAGTTGTGTTTTCCAGCACCGCGCTTTCCTCTTCTGCGGTCGGGTAATTGATTTTGATAAAGAGAAGAAAGCGGTCAAGTTGTGCCTCAGGCAGGGGAAATGTTCCTGCCTGCTCAATGGGGTTCTGCGTTGCAAGAATGAAAAATGGCCTGTTGAGTGGATAGGTTATACCAGCGTAGGTCACTTCAAATTCCTGCATGGCTTCCAACAGGGCGGATTGTGTTTTGGGTGATGTCCGGTTGATCTCGTCCGCCAGGATAATGTTTGAGAAAACGGGACCTTTATTAAACTTGAAGAAGCGTTTTCCGGTAGTGTGGTCTTCTTCGAGAACTTCTGTGCCGATGATGTCAGAAGGCATGAGGTCCGGCGTGAACTGAATTCTACGAAAGTGAAGATCGATAGCTTCCGACAACGTACGTATCATCAACGTTTTTGCCAGTCCGGGAACCCCTTCAAGCAGTGCGTGGCCTCCGGCCAGAAAGGTGATCAGTAATTGATCGATGGTTTCCGCCTGGCCGACAATTACTTTTTGAATTTCGCTTCTAAGCAACGCGAGCTTATTCACGATATCCTTTACTGATTGTTCTACGGCCTTTAGATCCTGTGTCATGTCGTTTCCATTTGCGATTGGCAATGAGCCGTGGTTTTATAGATCATGTATTTTGCGACTCATCTCATCAGGGCGTACATCACTATATTCACACCGAAGCGGGTATTGTCAACGTTGTAAAACCTTTTATTCCTGAAGTCATAATCCCATTCGCAGCCATAATCTTTGTTGCTGTAAATTACGCCTGCTTTTTCGTTAATCTCAATTGCCTGGAGGTAGTCGTGCACCATGTCATCGCCCCATCCGTTTAATTCCTGCGTCGTGGTGGGTGGGCCATCGAAGGAAAAAAAGACCGAATACAACATATGATTGTTTGGGATCTTCTTCAACGCGCGGTCTCCGAAGATCCTCTCCATCTGTGATTCAAACGATTTCGCAAAAAGTCCATCGATGTCATGATTACAGTCATCCACCAGAATAAAGCCACCGTTGGTTATGTACTTCTTAAAATTCTCGCTTTCGCGCGTGGTGAATTCCACCAGCTTGTGTCCGCTGAGATAACAAAAGGGACATTGAAAAATTTCATCACTTCCCAGGGGTACCACGTTCTCTTGCGGGTCCACTTTCAGCGTTGTGTATTCAATGAGGCTGTTAAGAATGTTGGAGGGCATGCGCTGATCAACATCCCAATCGCCAGACTCATATTGCAGGCGTGTGAAAAAGAATTTATTATCAGCCATCGTATCGAATCTCCTGATCCAGTTGCCACTACACCGCGTCGGATAAGCTCGTAAACGTAAAATCGCGGATCTTCATGTAAGGGATCAGTGAACTTCCTCCGTTAGCTCCGCCTGTGTCTAGTCGTACTTGTTTGCCAAGTGTTTCCAGGTTATTGAGCATGATCACGGGGCTTTCATTAAACCGGAAATTTTTGATCGGGTGTTTGATCACGCCATTTTCAATGTAGAACGTTCCATCGCGGGTAAGGCCCGTGTATAACAAGGTCTGCGGATCTACCGAACGTATATACCAGAACCTTGTGACCAAAATTCCTCTCTTTGTGTCTTTGATCATGTCTTCAACAGAAGCCGAACCGCCTTCCATGATTCTGTTGCCCGGAGTGGGTACGGGTTCTACATTTTTTTGAGACGCCCAATAGCGGTCATAAATTAAATTTTTTACTACGCCGCCGCGGATAAGATCCATCTTCTTTCTGGCAAGGCCATTTCCTATCCACGGAGAAGCTGGCACTTCTTGGTGCTGGGGGTCTGTATAGATATTAACACGTTCATCAACTATTTTTTCGCCGAGCTTGGTGCCGCCACCTTTTTTGGACAGGAAGCTTCTGCCTTCGTCGGCCTGACGGGCATTCATGGCGTTGAGCATTAAGCCGATAAGGTCGCCGGCCGCAGCGGGCTCAAGGATCACAGTATACCGTCCGGGTTCTATTGCTTTAGCATTGCGCGACAGGAGCGCTTTTTCAACGGCGATGTTAGAAACTTCCGCAGTGTTGAGTTTGCTGACGTCATTAAAATTTCGCGTCACCCAACCTGAGCCTGTGCCATCATTGGTTCTCATGGTCACGGTAAAATCAACATTCGTTACCTGGTTGTAGGCAAACAATCCTTTTTTGTTCATCAGCGCTTGAAATCCGCGGTTGTCTTCAAGATAGCCTGCGGCAGTAACATCCTTTGATGCGGCAGGTTCCATGCTATTGGCGGCCGCCTGTGCCCGGAATGCGGGTGTTACTTGAGCAGTGGCCTCCGCCCAGGTCTTTGATTCCAAATAGGTTTGTGGAGGCAAGGCATCCATAAATTCAGGGTTTTCGGGAGCGAGCTTCGCAAGTTCCTCCGACCGCCTCACTACTTTTTCAAGGGAGGCGTCATCGAATTCGTTGATGGTGGCGGTGCCTGATTTTTTGCCATAGTTGGATTCAACGGTAAGGCTGACATTGCTTGTCTCACCGGAAGTGGAAACACTGTTTCTGGCGTAGCGGATGTTGCCGTTATCGGAGCCTGTGAGGTTCACTTGTATTCCGTCTGCCTCTGAAAAGGCAATAACCTTTTCCATTATCGATCTAGCTTCTTCCTTTGACAGTATGGCCATAATTATTTTTGTTAGCGTGTAACCTTTTATAATGTTCTTCCCGTATTGATTACGTTCACTCCATTAAATCGAGCAGTAGCTGAACCGTGGGAAACTGCGTTCGATTGGCTGGGTTGCCCTTTGCCATCATTGAACGCGCCGTTCATGCGGTAATCCCGTTGATCGCAGATCTGTACGCATGAGTTCCAGAATTCCTGCGTGTTCGCCTGATAAGCGACATCTTTTAGCATACCTGTGATCTTACCATTTTTGATCTCGAAGAAAAGAATCCCTCCAAACTGGAAATTGTAACGTTGCTGATCGATGGAGAATGAACCGTCTTTGACAATGTAGATACCTTTGTCGACACCCGATATCAATTGTTCAGGAGTCAGCTGTTCTTTACCGGGTTGTAGTGAAACATTGGGCATCCGCTGAAACTGAACATCCGCCCAGCTTTGCGAATAGCAGCACCCGTGTGACTCTTTTTGTTCCAGCATCCCTACCTGATCGCGGATGGCCTGGTAATTGACAAGCGTTCCGTCTTTTATCAGATCCCATTGTTTGCACTTTACGCCTTCATCATCATAGCCAACGGCACCGAGCGAGCCCACCTGGGTTTTGTCAGCGACCAGGTTGACGATCTTACGGCCAAAACCAAATTTTTTCGACTGCCATTTATCCATCGTCAGGAAGCTTGTTCCTGCATAGTTGGCTTCATACCCTAAGACACGGTCTAATTCTGTAGGGTGGCCGACCGACTCATGAATCGTAAGCCAGAGGTGAGAGGGTTCCAGGACCAGATCAAATTTACCCGGCTCCACGGATTTGGCTGCGATCATTTGTTTTGCCTGATCAACGGCCATCGTAGCGTCTTCTACGATATCGTACGACTTGTTATAAAGTATGATCCCACCTGGCCCCTGGATCTTGTCCTCCGCTTTGCCGTCAAGATACTCGTAACCCATACCGATGGGAGCGCTGAAAGCAGTCCGGTTCTTGAACTGCCCGCTTTGCCGGTCAATCATCGTAACTGCAAAGTTGGGCCAGGTCCGGTGAACGTCCTGATCGATGTAAGACCCATCGGTGGAAGCAAAATATTTTTGTTCGTTCACCAGGAATATAATACTGTTCACAAAGCTTGCTCCCTTTTCCATAGCTTTTGAATTCGCGTTTAAAAGGAGATCGACTTTGTCCTTAATGGAAACTTCAAACCCGTTTTTCTTAATGGGTGTTTTCCAGCTGACTTCACCATACGACGGAGTAGGGGCAAGGTTCACCGGTTCTTTTTGGAATTTCGAGTTAGCCTTCGCGATGGCTACGGCCTGCTCCGCGACTTTCTTGATACTATCTGAAGTTACCCGATTGCTGGCGGCAAATCCCCACGTTCCATTTGCGATCACGCGTATACCCACACCGAATGATTCGGTATTAATAATATTCTGGATTTTTTTCTCCCGCGTGATGACAAACTGATTCAGGTACCGCCCGATGCGCACATCCGCATACGTTGCACCGGATGACCTGGCGGTATTCAATCCGACGTCCGAGAGCAATTTCTTTTGTTTGACATCCATTAGCGGATCGAGCATCTGTGCCACATCTGCCGAATGGGCGAATGGGTGCAGCGGCATCAGCATAGCACCTGCACTCAGTCCCGCTATTTGAATAAAATTTCTTCTTTTCATTTTTAGTTCGCGTTATAGTGTCCTTCCGGTATTGATCACATTAACTCCATTGAAACGGGCGGTCGAGCTGCCGTGTGAAACTGCGCTCAACTGAGAGGGTTGTCCCTTTCCATCGAAAAACGATCCGAAAAGACGGTAATCGTTTTCATCGCATATTTTCACACAACTGTTCCAGAACTCCTGTGTGTTGGATTGGTAGGCAACATCATTCAGCATGCCGATGATCTGTCCGTTCTTTATTTCATAGAAGATATTTCCCCCAAACTGGAAATTATACCTTTGCTGATCGATGGAATAGGAGCCGCGTCCCGCGATAAAAATTCCTTTTTCAACATCCTTGATCATGTCGCGATAGCTGTAAGCTTCTTTTCCCGGGGCCAGCGATACGTTGGGCATCCGTTGAAATTGCACATCGCTCCAGCTTTGCGCATAGCAGCATCCATGGGATTCATCGTGACCAAGAATATGAGCCTGGTCACGGATGGCCTGTAAATCGACGAGAATTCCGTCTTTGATAAGGTCCCAGCGTTTGCACCCAACGCCTTCGTCATCATACGCGGCTGCGCCCAGGGTGCGCGGTTGCGTCTTATCAGCAAAAATATTTACGAGCTTGCTTCCGTAGTTGAATGTTCCCGACTTTACTTTATCAATGGACACAAAGCTGGTACCGGCATAATTGGCTTCATAACCAAGGATCCTGTCCAGCTCGAGGGGATGACCGACGGATTCGTGTATCGTTAAACCTAAATGGTTGGGTTCCAGTACGAGATCGTATTTTCCAGGCACAACGGATTTGGCCGTGATCTTTTCTCTCGCCTGTTTCGCGGCAATGGCAGCATCTTCAACGATATCATAACTATTGCGATAGAATATCATGCCTTCAAGACCTGGCATTTTACCTTCATTCTCAGGCATCAGATATTCATATCCCATTCCCATAGGAGCGCTCATCGCCTGCCTGAATTTAAATTTACCCGATGCTTTATCAATTACAGAAACAGTAAACGTTGGCCAGATGCGGTGAATATCCTGATCGATAAAAGACCCGTCTGTAGAAGCAAAGAACTTTTGTTCATTTACTATAAAGAGGTCAGAATTAACAAAGCTGGCGCCATTCTTCAGGGCAGCCGCATTTGCACGAAGGAGCAAGTCCACTTTTTCAGAGATGGGAACTTCGAAAGCGTTTTTCTTTATAGGCGTTGCCCACTTCACCTGACCATGTGATTTTGCCGGTGCCAGTTTTACGGGTTCTCTCTGGCATTTTGAATTTGCCATGGCAATTGCCACCGCACGCAGCGTCGCTGTCTTGATACCATCCGCGGTGACATCACTTGTAGCGGCGAAGCCCCATGTTCCATTGACTATTGCCCTTACGCCAGCTCCGAAAGATTCAATATTTTGTATTCCCTCAACCTTATCTTCGCGGGTGTTGATAAATTGATTTAAATAGCGGCCGATCCGGATGTCGGCATATGTTGCACCGCTGGCTTTGGCTGTGTTCAGGGCAGCATCTGCCAATTGGTTTTTTTGAGTAATGTCCAGGAACGAATCCAGCATCGCCTCTACGGTTGTAGGCGAGCCGAATGAAGAAATGGGGAGAAGCATGCTGCCCATTCCAAGGCCGGTGAATCGAACAAAATCGCGTCTCTTCAAGTCAGAAATGCTTAATGACCAAAAATGTATAACGGGTTACCATTGAGGTAATGACCAAATGTATTAAAAAGAAAGGAGCTACCGCAGCGATAGCGATGTGCAGTTCATTATTTATGCCGGTGGGAAACGGCAACTGATCACGAGCCCTGAAGCGTCCGACCGTCGGCCGTGGTTATTTTGGCAGCGTGCTGAAATCGAAAGATGTTTCTAAAAAATTGGTGGTAAACTTTCCTGATTTAAAAACGGCGTTGTCCATGAGGGCGATGTGGAAAGGGATGGTGGTTTTCACACCTTCGATCACAAACTCCTGGAGGGCGCGTTTCATGCGGGTCATTACTTCTTCGCGCGACTGGCCGCTGACGATAAGTTTGGCGATCATCGAATCATAATTGGGGGGAATGGTATATCCCGCATAAACGTGGCTGTCGATCCTGACGCCATGGCCACCCGGCATGTGCAGGTTAGTGATCTTTCCGGGAGATGGTCTGAAGTTATTTTTGGGATCTTCGGCATTGATCCTGCATTCCATGGCATACAAATTCGGGAAGTAGTTTGTGCCTGAAATGGGCACGCCCGCGGCTACCTTTATTTGCTCCTTGATCAGATCGTAGTCCGTTACTTCTTCAGTGATGGGATGTTCCACCTGGATGCGCGTATTCATTTCCATAAAATAAAAATCGCCTTGTTTATCAACGAGGAATTCTATGGTTCCGGCACCTTCGTACTTAATTGCCTTTGCGCCTTTAATGGCGGCCTCACCCATTTTTTCTCTCAGCTCCTGGCTGACGGCAGGGGAGGGAGTTTCTTCTACGAGCTTCTGATGGCGGCGCTGTATCGAGCAATCGCGTTCTGAAAGGTGACAAACTTTTCCGTACTGG
>JBBDXJ010000071.1:0-42860 GCA_040902445.1 Cyclobacteriaceae bacterium
CCGATATTTAGCGGAAAAAGCATACCAGGGCCGGTTTTTTGGAAAGAAAGTTCTTCAACTAAAGATAATACGCCTGCCAGGCCTCTCAGCGATGCACACTTGGTGGGCTTTTTCCATTTAAGGGGGTGCCTATGCAGTATCTAAAACCTCCGCTAACATATCATCAACAAATAGAATTACTGGAAAGCCGTGGGCTATCCATACCAGACCATGCTCAGGCAGCGCATTATTTCAAACATATCAGTTATTACAGATTGAGTGCCTACGCACTTCCTTTTCAGAACACAAAAGATGTTTTTAACGCTGGGACAACATTTGATGACCTGCTGAACCTTTATTTGTTCGACCGCGAGTTGCGGATCATTGTATTTGATGCTATCGAAAGAATAGAGGTCGCGATACGTGCCCAGATCATTTATCAGCTATCTCACAAATACGGTTCGCATTGGCAGGATGATCCGACTATTTTTGTTCCTCAATATGTTAACCGTGCAAATATTGCAATTGATGTCTTTGCGGACACACAAAAAATTATTCAGGATCACTGCTCCGCTAAAAGGCCGGAGGTATTTATAAAGCATTACATGAGCCGATACACCCTGCCGACTACTCCCCCTTCCTGGATGAGCATTGAACTTCTTACCATTGGTCAATTGTCGCGGTTATATTCAGGATTGAAGCACAATTCCGATAAGTATGATATTGCGACGTATTTTGGTTTGCATCATACTTTGCTTCAGTCCTGGTTTCACACGCTTACCTACGTGCGCAATATCTGTGCTCATCATTCGCGTTTATGGAACAGGGAGTTTGCTATCCAGCCAGACATTCCAAAAAAAGCATTGCCTTTACCCTGGATTAGCCTGAAGCATAACAATAACCGCAGATGTTTTTATTCTTTATGCATCCTCAAATATCTATTGCAGACCGTAAACCCGGGTGGACATTTTAAACAACGCCTCCTTGCATTGTTGCAGGAGCATCCAACTGTGCCGGTTCAATTTTTAGGTATACCGACCGATCCAGAAGGCAAATTGATCAATTGGCAAACAGAACCTTTATGGAGTAAAATGTCTTGACTATGATTTTAGAATGATTATAATGAATACTGTGAGAAAGTACAATCATGCTAGGTAATAAGGTTGGGTTGTGGTTATAATGTTGCAAAGTTAAATAATCACTACACTCGCTTTAGTCTGGTGGACCAAATTTGATACCAGTCAATTGCCACCAGCTGGTGGATTAAAACAATGCGTTGATCCGGGCTTTAGCCCAATCAAAGAGGAGTGCAAGTTTGGCTAAAGCCCAGTTTTACTAACATCAAACCCCCAAGCTAAAGCTCGGGGCAATTAATTACTTACTTCTTTTATTTTTCCAGCAGGACCGAGATAATCAAATGAATACTTCGAAACTAAAACCCTTTTCCCAGAAGGCCCGCAAAATATTGATGGAGGGCGTTCGCCTAAGAATGCTCTTCTGGGGTTTTGATGGTAAGAATGAAAAAATCGTGGCAGAGCCGGAAGCGATCTCAGGGGGTGTTATTTTCAGGAATGAGGTCTACAACGATCCCGGATTATTGGCGAAGTGGCAACAGATGAAGACGCGCATTGGCAGCCATACGTATAAAGATGCTATTGAAGAGGCTGCCTACACGTGGTTTAACCGCCTGATGGCTTTAAAGATACTGGAGAAAAATGATTACGAAGAAAAGCAATTGGGATACGAAGGAACCGTTCCTGCCATGCTTGATAAAGCGCGAAATGGTATTATGCCCTTTCTTGGTGAGAATGACAAACAAAAAGTGCGCGAAAAATTATTGGCAGGGGACGAAGAAGGTGCATTTGGAATTCTTCTGGTGGGTTATTTTCACAACCACACTTTGCTGAAACGGGTTTTCGGTGGCATCGATGATTTTACAGAACTACTTCTTCCCAACAATTTGCTCGCAACAGGGGGAATAATTGAGTTGCTGAACATCAATGGTTTTGTACAGGAACAGGATTATAGGGAAGTAGAGCTGATCGGATGGTTATACCAGTTTTATATCAGCGAAAAGAAAGACGAAGTTTTTAAAGGGTTCAAGGAAAATAAAAAAGCCAGGAAAGAAGACATACCCGCAGCAACTCAGATTTTCACACCAAAGTGGATTGTTAAATACCTGGTAGAAAATACCGTGGGAAAGACCTGGCTTGATCGCCACCCTGATAGCGCGATCAGAAGCCAGCTAAAATATTTAGTGGAAAATGAATCTGCTTCTTCAACAAAGGGAGAAGGTATAGACACAACGACTCTCTTATCCTTACTTGATCCAGCTTGCGGCAGCGGTCACATATTGGTTACTGCTTTTGATCTGTATATGCTCATGTACAAAGAAGAAGGATTAACCACGCGCCAGGCTGTTCGCGAAATATTGCAGCATAATCTCTTTGGTTTAGACATCGATAAACGTGCTGTACAGCTTGCATGCTTTGCTGTGTTGATGAAGGCAGCCTCTTATGACCGTGATATTCTGAAGGTAAATATGCTTCCGCATATTTATGCCATGCCTGAGCCTACTTATTTTGATCACAAGGCGCTGGAAAAATTCCTATATGATGGGGAGGAATTGAACCTTGATAAAGAGGGAATTTTAAAAGACCTGGTGAAAGGGTTAGACCTGATGCGTCAAGCACAAAATTTAGGATCAATTATTCAATTTGATTTACAGGATGACACACGTGAACAAATTAAAAGAAGACATAAGCATTGGAAAATACTTGAAGAAAAAAATCCATTGTCGTTTGATCAATTGAGTTGGTGGGCGCCTTTAAGTCAATATTTAAATCCTTTATCTGTTTTATTAGGTCAATACTCCTGTGTCGCGGCCAATCCTCCTTACATGGGGCAGAAGGGCATGAATGGGGAATTGAAAAATTACGTAGGAAAGTACTATGCGAAGACGAAGGGTGATTTAATGACAGTCTTCATGGAGGTTATCCCAAATCTCACTGTCGATCATGGAAGGTTTGCACTCATTAACCTTCCTTCCTGGCTGTTTTTGAGTTCTTTTGAAGAGATTCGAAACCAGTATTTGAGTAACTATCTTTTTGAAAGTTTGCTTCACATGGGAAGGGGAATTTTTGGGATTGATTTTGGGTCTGTTGCCTTTGCTATTAAAAAAGAATTAGCTGGAAATAGAGTCGGAAATTATTTCCGACTGCATGAACGGAATTTTCAACATATTTATTATGAAGATATCGAAAAAATATTTTTGCTTTCAAAGAACACACATGAATATAAATATGATTTTAATTTTTATCGAGATGAGGATGGTGTTAAAACAATTCCCATCCAAGGAACTTCAAATGGCAAGCAGATATTGTATTCCAACATAGCTCAAATTCGCTTCTTTAGGATTCCCGGCAATCCTATTGCTTATTGGGTGAGTGAAAGGATTTTTAATTTATTTAAGACGAATCCGCATCTTGGCCACCGTATTGAAATTAGGAAAGGATTGGCAACATCTGATAACGATAAGTACTTAAGGTTTTGGTTTGAAATTAGCCAAAATAAATTCACTTCATTATGTGCATCCAGGGAAGAAACTAAGGTAAATGATTATAAATGGTTTCCTATAAATAAAGGTGGACCAGCTAGAAAATGGTTTGGGAACAACGAATATGTAGTTAATTGGGAGAACGATGGGGAAGAAATAAGAAATTTTAAGGATAGTTCCGGAAAATTGAAGTCAAGGCCACAAAATTTGAATTATAGTTTTAAAAAGGCGTTAACATGGTCAAAAATATCCTCAGGAAGCAACTTCACGGCAAGAATATCAACTAACTCTTTATTTGACGATGCCGGAGCAATTGGACACCATCAAAATCATCAGACGCTGCTATATGTATTGTCTTTGCTTAATTCAAGATTATGTAGTGAAATTCTTCGCATTCTAAACCCAACAATGAATTTCCAAACAGGGGAAGTGGCTTCGATTCCATTGATTTTAGATGAGAGAATTGAAAGCTTTTTTCCTTTTGAAATTGTTGAAAATTTAATCGATATAGCTGAAAAGGATTGGAATTCAAGGGAAAATTCGTGGGACTTTAAGAAGTCTCCGCTCATAGATGAAAGTTCCAATCTCAAAGAAGGTTTTAATAAATGGGAGCAAACTGTATCAGTGAACTTTTTTTTGTTGCATTACCATGAGGAAGAACTTAATCAAATTATTATTAACATTTACAATCTACACGAAGAATTAAACCATTATGTCGCTTTGAAAGACATTACAGTCTTGGATGAAGAGCTTGACAGGGATAGTCTTTCTTCAATTGAAAATGAATTGAGAGAAGGCTATTTAATTTGGCGAAAGAAGAATATTATTTCAAATGATTACGGTAAAGAAATTACTAGAAAAACTGATTTAATTAATTATTGCCAGCTCCCAATTAAGAAAACAGAGGTTTTTGGTCAATTTGTTAGTTATTGTATTGGAACATTATTTGGCCGGTACAGATTAGATAAACCAGGTTTAAATATTGCTCATCCAGTTCCTACACCTAGTGAATTGTCCTCTTACAAATACAACAACTACGAATTTGTTATAAATGAAAATGCAATTATTCCTCTTTTTGGCGAGGATAGCCCTTTCGCTGATAATGTTGTTAAAGGTTTTAAAGATGTAATTATTTGCATCTGGGGCGAAAAAACGCTGACCGAAAATATCAACTTTCTCAATACCTGCCTCGGCATTCCATTTGAAAAATTCCTCATAGAAAAATTCTGGGATTACCACAAAAAAGTCTACCAGAAAAAACCAATCTATTGGTTGTTCTCCAGTCCCGCAGGAAGTTTCAAAGTGCTCGTATATATGCATCGCATGGATAAGTTTACCGTACAAAAGATCCGGTTAAATTATCTGCATCGCTACATTGAATATTTAACCAACCAGATCCAACAAGCCGAGGCCAATAAAGCAGCTCCGCGTACGATAGATAAACTAAACAAAGCCCTGCAAGACTGCCGCGAATACGATAAAATCCTCAAACCCCTGGCTGACCAGCAAATCACTTTTGACCTGGATGATGGGGTAACGGTTAATTATGAGAAGTTTAAACCGGCCTTAGCAGCTTTAAAATAGGCTTTTTGCTGATTGTATTGTGATATATCACATTTTTACTATTTTTATAACATATCGTTCAGTATATGTCATTCTATGCAACATATCCGTTTAACCTTCCTCCGTTACCTCCGGATATTCGTTGCAACCAGCAAAGTTTTATGCCCTGGCTACTAAAGGCCAGAACTGAATTGGGAGAATTAAAAGGGTACGCCCACGCACTGATAAATCCAATGTTGTTATTGAGTCCTGCCATCATTCGGGAATCCGTGGCCAGCTCGGGTATAGAAAACATCAATACCACCGTTGAAAAAGTATTGGAGCAACAGCTATTCCCGGAAACAGAGCAAAAAACCGAAAATAAAGAAGTGCTCCGGTACCGTGATGCCATTCTTTGGGGATTTCAAAACATGAAGAAATTGCCGATAGGCAATCGTCTGATTATGGGTATTCACAAAGAACTATTGGGCGACCGTAATCATGGCTACCGCACAACGCAGAATAAAATTGAAAATTCTTCTACCGGAGAAGTGCTTTATATACCTCCGCCTGCGGCAGAAATCGGAAAGCTTATCAGCAATTGGGAAAATTATATCCACCAGGAAGATGATGAAATGGATCTATTGATCAAATGCGCCATAGCGCATTACCAGTTTGAAGCCATCCATCCTTTTGGTGATGGTAACGGAAGAGCCGGTCGGATCCTTATGGTACTGTATCTGGTTGAAGCCGGACTGTTGAACTATCCCATTTTATTCATCAGCGGATACATTAATAAGAACCGGTCTGCTTATTATCGATTATTGCGGGAAGTAACAACATCAGAAAACTGGTGTGAGTTTATCGAATACCTTCTCAAAGGGTTTTACCTGCAGGCCAGGGAAACAAAAGAGCAGTTGTTTAAAGTAATGGATCTCTTCAATGAATATAAGGAAGGGATAAAAGCGAAATGCCCTAACGTTTATTCAGCCGATCTCGTGGAGCAATTGTTCTCCATGCCCATTGTCACCCCGGTGCGATTGGGAACCATGCTGGACATTCATTATACTACCGCTACCCGATATTTAAAACAACTTGAAAAGGAAGGATTTTTAAAAAATCAGCAGGTAGGCAAATATCAATTATACATCAATAAACCTTTAGTGGAATTATTGCAGGGCTAATATGGATCTTCAAAAAGAAGTGCAACAACAATTTGAGCGGTATCCGGATTTGCGGGTGTTGTTTTTCTTTGATGGCAGTCAGAGTTTTCAACTTGAATTGACCACATGGTCTGATAAAGAGATTATTCTCATTAAGGTAGAAGGTCAATTCTTCACCTTAAAGTACAGGCTGGAAACAGAACTCAGAAACAAAAAAGTATTTCTCTATTTCCCTGAACAGGAACCTAACGAAAAGAATTTAGAAAGTTTCGCGTTGGCAGATGTGCTTGTGGCCAATAAGCAACTTCATGTTGATCCGGTAATGGCATTTATAGAGGAATTTTCACTCCCCGTTGCGATGCGGAGTATTATTGAGAAATACTATCAAACCGATTTACGCCTCAAAAACCGCAAAGATTACTTATCGTCTGGTCTTACTCCGAACTCCTTTAGTGAAAGCTGGCTTAAAAGAGGCTTGTTGTGTTATCACCTGAACCTGAAAAGGATCAGCGATTATAACATCATCACTGCCCAGGTATTTATTCTTGCTTTAACACCATCAGAATTCGAAGCAGCGCTGGATAAATTGAGAAAACTTGATTTGATCGATTTTCTGAATAAAATTCTCATCGATGTATTTGGCGATTCTTTTAAAGAATTAAATCTTTCAGCGATTAAAGAACTCGCCAACAAATTGAAGTATAATTTAATATTAGCCACTATTCCCAATGTGGTTGCTGAAGACCAGTATGGCAAACTGAAGGATGATAATCCCATCCGCCTGAGCAGGCTCACCAGCCTTATCAATGACTGGAATGCGGATGTGAATGCCAAACCTCATCTCATTCCGGTTTTAGAACAACTTGCTTCAGGTATAAAAGAGGAAAAACTGATTAACTGGTATGGCACAGAAAAAACCTTCGGTTATTATACTCCAGCATTAAAAAAACGTGTGCTGGAAGAATGTGTTCATGAGTATGAAACACAACCAGGAAAAGTAAAACAGTCCATAAAAAAATGGTTTGATAATCCTGAAGAGCAGAACGGTTTTCAGCCTCTGATAGAATACATCTGGCATGCCGCATCAATGATAGAAATACTCAACAACTACCGGAATTTTATTTTTGACAGTCTGTCGGAATACATCAGACGTTACGAACACGAATTATACAAAGTAGACCTTCATTACCGCAAAGCAGTCTTTGCTTTCGGGCAAGCCCTAAAGAATAACATCGAAATAAGCCTGGATAAATCTTACAGCGCATTGCACGATTGTTATGAAAAGGAATTTATCTCTCCGTTGAATAATGAATGGATGAAGTGCCTGAAGTCATTCGATTTCAAATTAAATACAACAACTTACAACAAACAGTATAACTTTTACAAAGATAAGATTGCATCCAGGCAGCGCACGGCTGTGATCATCAGCGACGCTTTTCGATACGAGGCTGCCCGTGAATTACTGGATACTTTATCAAAAGATTCGAAGAATAGTGTACAGGCAGGCGTGATGCTGGCTTCTATTCCTTCGGTAACTTCTTTAGGCATGTCAAACTTATTGCCCAATAAGGGAATAACCATTACTGATAAAGGCTTTACAATTGATGGGATAAGTACAGAGGGTACAATAAACCGAACCAAAATTTTGCAGTCGGTAAATCCTAAATCTCAGGGCATAGATTATAATGATCTTGTCCGTTTAGATGTTGACAAAGGACGAGAATATATCAAACAATTTGAAACCATCTACGTCTACCACAACAAAATTGATGCCCGTGGCGAAAAGCAGCAAACAGAGAAATATGTTTTTGATGCTGTCAAAGAAACCATCGATGATTTGATGGTGATGATCAGAAAATTAAGCAGTTGGAATGTTTACCGTATTTTAATCACAGCCGACCATGGGTTTTTGTTAAGTATCAGGGATCTCCCTGAAACTATGAAGGAAGAAATACCATCTGTGGAAAACGAATTTCTACTTTCCAACCGGTCTGTTGTAGCCGGGGAAATAAAAGGAGGAGCCTATCAGTTTGAAATAGCAGACACCAGTAATATCAAACAATCCTTTAAAGTGGCATTACCCAGGTCTATTAACCGGTACAGGCGGCCAGGTTGTGGTGTGCAGTATGTACACGGCGGAGCAAGTTTACAGGAATTACTGGTGCCCGTAATTGAATATAGCCGTATGCGAGAAGATACTACGGAAAAGGTAAAAATCAGGTTGATTAAATTTGATGAAAGAATATCCAGTGGCTATTTGAAGCTGACTGTCCTTCAAATGGAACCCATTGGAAAAGGATTGAAAGAGATGGAGGTATCCATGGGTCTCTATAGTGAAACAGAAGAGCTGGCATCCAATGAATCAAGGCTGGTATTTAATTCCACTTCAAACATTGCGTCTGAAAGAAGCACGGAATTGGTTTTAACATTATCCTCAAAAGGATCCGTACTTACACAATGTATGTTAAAGGCTTTTGATGTAGAGGATGACCAACGCTTAAATCCGTTATTCAGTCAGCGGATTATGATTCAATCACTTATTCAACGGGACGAATTTAAATAATATGGCACTTAAGGAAAAAATACTTCAGCATTTCGAAGGAAAAATAGTCAGGAAAGATCTCACTAAGATAATAAAAGGAAATGCTGTAGTCCCTACCTATGTTCTGGAATATTTGTTAGGACAATACTGCGCCACACAAGATGAAAATCTTATTCATGAGGGTATTGAAAAAGTAAAAGCCATTATTCGGGACCACTTTGTGTATCGCGATGAAGCAGAGTTGGTGAAATCTAATATCCGGGCTAAAGGAAGCTACAGAATAATTGATAAAGTTAGTGCTGTTTTAAATGATAAGGAAGATCTACACGAAGCCGCTTTCACTAACCTTGGTATCAAAAAAATTCCTGTTAGCGACAGTATCATTAATGCAAATCCGAAACTCCTCTCGGGGCAGGTATGGTGTATCATAAATCTATCCTACCTGTTCTCAGAAGAAAGCGCAGGCATGCCCTGGAAAATTGAATCATTAAAACCAATTCAAATTTCAAAAGTTGAGCTTGAAGAATATCAAAAAGAACGATCAAATTTCACAAGGGAAGAATGGATAGACCTGATTCTACAAAGTACCGGGCTGGAACCCTCTAACTTTACGTTCAGAGGTAAGCTTATACAGTTAGCACGTCTGATCCCGCATTGTGAGAATAATTATAATTATATAGAGTTAGGGCCAAAAGGCACGGGTAAATCTCACGTATTTTCAGAGTTATCCCCACATGGTGTTCTGGTTTCAGGAGGTGATGTATCCAAGGCAAATCTTTTTGTTAATAATACAGGAAATAAAATTGGACTGGTAGGATACTGGGACGTTGTCGCTTTTGATGAATTTGAGCAGAACGAAAATAAAAAAGTCGATGGCGACCTGGTGACCATTATGCAAAACTTCATGGCGAATAAAAGCTTTAACCGGGGTAAAGACACTTTCGGGTCTACCGCTTCGCTTGCCTTTGTAGGAAACACAAAACATTCCGTGCCCTACATGCTGACCAACTCAACATTGTTTGATTCAATTCCAAAAGGTTTTATGAAGTCCGCCTTCTTTGACCGCCTTCATCTTTATGTTCCGGGATGGGAAGTGAATGTTCTGAAGGACAAGGTTTTTACTTCTGATTACGGTTTGATTGTAGACTATCTTGCTGAAATATTAAAAGAATTGCGCAAACATGACTTTTCCCTTCTATACAAAGACGTCATTACTTTAGACGAAAGTGTAACCACACGTGACCGGGAAGCTATTTCCAAAACTTTTTCCGGCTTGGTTAAAATCATCCACCCTGATGGGGAAATGACGAAAAAGGAAATGTTGGACCTGATGAATTTTGCTCTGGAAGGAAGGAAAAGAATTAAGGATCAGATCATGAAAATTGATAGTGCATCCTTCCAGCCAACTAACTTTAAATACACGGATAAAGACACCGGAGAAGTACATGAAATTGAGACACTGGAAATGGAGATTTATAAGCAGATCGGAGAAAGTAAGGAAGACGAAACAAAATTGACTAAAACTTCAGTTGCCACAACATTAATCGAGCTTCGACCAAAACAGATTGGGTTGCGAGACAACCAAACTGGAATCTCTTTCGAAATGATGTTCGCTGCCTACCTAAAGGGTGCGACGATTATTACTTTAACTGATCCCTACATCAGGTTACCGTATCAAATGCGAAATCTTCTTGAGTTTTGTTCCATGCTAATAAAGATTAAAGAAGCCAATGAAGAAATCAACCTAAAAATTATTACCTGGAACGAACCTGACAGCATGATTCAGGAAAGTCAGATCAGTCTGGATGAAATGGCAGATTCTATTTTTGATTCAGGCATCAGCTTAACCTATGAATTTAACCCAAACATTCACGACAGAAGTATTGTCGCCAACAACGGTTGGAAAATACTATTAGGACGCGGTTTAGATATTTTTCAAAAAGTTGAGGGCCGTTTAAACATTGCAGACCTTAACCAGGAAAAACGGCAGTGTAAAGATTGCGAGATCACTTTTATCAGGAACAATTAAAAACATATCAGTTTTCATAAAACGCTTGCATGCCGTTAATCACTAATTGCAAGTCATCGCGCAGTGATTTTGGCTTTTTAACTTCAATGCCATCACCATAGCTTAATAAGATGGACTTCAGCTCATAATTAATAATCAGGTTTAATCGGATAAGGATTGTGCCATCTTTGAAGTCTTTAATTTTCTCCTGGTTTAAATGAACCGGCTTTGATAGTATATAAGGAACAGCTTGTTTATAAACTTTAATCTCAATGTTTTCGGGCTTTGCCCCTTCAGGAACAGAAACGCCTATGAGGTGTTTAAAATATTCAATTGGATCAAAGAAATCATTCTCTATAAATTTCTCAGCTGATGGTTTTATTTTTTTTATCCTGTCTAAGGAGTAGTTGGTTATTCTGTTCGCCCCTTCCTCTCTACCGATTAAAAACCATCTATTTCGGAACTCCTTGAGAAGGTATGGATGGACCGTTCTCTCTGAGGGCGTTGGATGGAGATAAGGCTGATAAGCGATCCTTATTGACACCCTGCTTTTAATAGCCTCCAGCAAATCAGTTATGTGTTCGTTCCCTAAAGAGGATGTATGTTTTTCAAATTGAACCAACACTGCTTCGTTATTAGATTGAATATGCACACGATTCTCAAGCTTTCTGATCACATCGTCAACCTCCTTTGATAAGTAAAAATTATCCACCTGCTTGAGTATTTGAATGGCATTTTTCAAGCTAGCGATATCATCTTCATCCAAGGGAATATTCTTTAAGGAAAAGTTCTCGGTGTAGTAGTATCGATCATCGCCCTTTTGGGGTCGGTGTATCGGTGCATTCTTCTGTTCGCCTAAATACTTGATATCCCTAAATAGCGTACGCTTGTTAATTGTATTCAGGTTGTCACCAATTTTTTCATTAACACGGTCTAAAAGTTCTTCAAGAGTCCATTTTTTAATGGATAGTAACTCATCAAGTACCTCAAGCCTTATATCCTGGTTTTTAGTAGCGGGCATATTAATTAAGCATTAAAGGTGACATAAGGTGTCGCTATGAAGGCGTATCATTGTATATCTGAAAAAAAGGCCCTATTTTCGTGTATTCTTCGCAGAATAGTCATAGGGTAAAATTCACTATTATGGACTTTAACTTTAATAGAGATTCACCCATTCCGAATATAGACAAGGTCGGCAATTTAATCATCTATATAGTTGATGAAATTGATAAAAAATACCGGCAATCACTTTTTCTCACAAAACTTTTAAAGCTTCTCTATTTAATAGATGAAACATCTGTTAAAGAAACCGGTGCGCCAGTTACTGGTTTAAATTATAAAGTCTGGAAAATGGGTCCTGTGGCCTATGACGTATATGTCGATTTAATGAAAAATAATTCTGAACAACTATCATTTTTCGCAGAAGCAAAAAAACTGGATGCGAAAAGTGAGCGAGAATTGGCATTGATTAAATCTGTAAATAAATTCGATGATTCAGAATTTTCGGACTACGAAATAGAATTAATCGATCGGATGATTAAAGAATATGGTGATGCCACGAGTGAGTTGCTGATTAGCCGCTTACATGAAGAAGGTACTTTATGGAGTAAAATCGTTAAGGAGCAAAATCTCGAAAAGACCTTTGAGCACAAACAAACTTCGCCGTTTTCGATAGACTTATCTCAACTTGTTGCTAACGATCCTTATAAGTTAGAACTTTTTAAAAACGCACAAGAGTCCCTCAAACTTTAATTCATAGTGTTTGTCCCGCCAAATATTTTATTAATTCAAAAATTCGATTTTGAGAGAGAGGGCTCTGAACCGAAGGATAAATTTTTGATCATACTTTTGAAAACAGGCTCTGATGCTATTATTGCTCCATTAGCAACTTCACAGGATTACATTCCGGATCATTAAAAGGGGAAACGGTGCATTAAAGATGATCCCAGCCGCATTCATTGCTATTATATTCCAAAATCTCTTGTAATTGGACAAAAGGGTTTCTCGTTTACAAAAGATACGTATGTCCATATCCATGCTTCTAATCTAAAAAAGCGGAGCATTTCTGACTTGAAGGCAAAGTATCAGGACACAGGTGCTGCATCGCTTAAAGATGCATTAACTGACGGGGAGTACAGCGACCTTCTTTATTACTTGTACAAAAGCCAATATGTGCCGAGAGGTATACTCAGAGTTATAGAGCCTCTTATTGAGAGCCTGGAACAAGCCCGGAATAAAACACCTTAAGTTATTCTTCCTTCATCTTTCTTTTCCAGCGACACAAGATGTCATCACCTTGTAATACTTTCACATCATCAAGCAGTCAAAAGCTAAATGTAAAGTAATGGTTGTTTAATTTAAAAATTGAAAATGTAAAAAAGATGTGAAGATGGAAAAGAATGAAAATCATGTCCAAGTTGTTGTTGTAACTACTAGTGGCTCCTGGCCAAAGGAAGGTTTTGAAAAAATAGCCGCCCACCAGAAAGTAAAACTTTTTCTGGACAAAGCAATCCGGAAATTGAACATTGTAACTACCCAGCAATGGGCTGTCAAGGTGGGGGGAAAAGTAATCGATCCTGAGAAAACCTACATTGAACAGGGCCTTTTTGGGGATGTTCTTATAGATTATGGCCCTATAGAAGGTGGTGGAGGTTCAAGATTATGAATCCGGTCTTATCCAAAGTATTTTTTGAAAGCCAGACGAAAGATTTAGGTGGGAGGATTGCTCAAATTCGTTCCTGGGTTATCCATTCATTGACTTATCCAGTTGTCGATATAAGTTTCACAAATGCCAATCGGAAAGGTTTTCGCGTCCGGATGAAATGCGAAAATTATAATGAATTACCACCTTCTATTGAATTGCTATTAAAAGATGAAAAATACTTAAGAAAGGTACCGATTGGTACGTTTGTCATAAATCAAGGACTACATCCCATAACCAAACGGCCTTTCATTTGCAATCCAGGGTCATTAGAATATCATACTCACCCGCATCATACAAATGATTTATGGGATAATTATAGGAAAAGACCGGAATATAACCTGGGAGGAATATTAACACAGATATACAATGCATGGTGTAAAACAATTGACCCGCCTTCAGATACCCTTTTCACTTTTAGAAGATTCCATCCGCAGTTTTAAAGCCTCTCCGTATAAAGAAAAAGTGGTGTTGTGGTTAGGTAATAAAAATAATGGATTATATGTTGTTCAAGAGGTTTTCACACCGATACAAATAACGGAGGCTGACTATTTTCACATACCAAAAGAAGGAATGAGTCAGTTAATGGAAAAACTAAAATCTTCAAGGAAAATGCTTGTTGCCCAAGTGCATACTCACCCTTCCGAGGCCTATCACTCATTGGCAGATGACGAATGGGCGATTGTTAGACATGTAGGCGCTTATTCTCTCGTAATTCCTTCATTTTGCTCTTTAACCAATGCACAAAATTTTAAAATAAATGTTGCAAGCTTTGTGTTGAGCAATACCAACGTGTGGGATCAAGTGAATAATCAGAACATCATAATTGTATGAATGTCGACGCCAAGAAGGAAAATAAGCTCACGCTCAAAAATATATTAGGATTGGAAGAGGAAATCGCGGAAAGAATTCTAGGTTCTGCAATTTTGATCTCCGGCTCTGATCTATATCCGAAATTGGCAGAATTTTTAAGGGTTATTCTTGAGAGGACGTTTGAGAAGGTTCACTTATACCCAGAATCAGGGGAGAAATACGATTGTGAGGTTATTCTTGATATTAACATAAAGCGAACCATTGGTCCCTATGTTTATGTGGGGCAAACAAATGACAACAGAATTGTTATTTCAAAGCGAAACTCACAGCCAAAGCTTTCAAGTTTATTGCATCCTTTTTTATATTTCCTGACATCATGCTATGTCAGTGGAATAGTTTTGAACAGTATCACAAAACTAAGCATACCAATTGCTCCCGAAGATGAAATCATACTTGATATTGATAAAATCACAGAAAATCCAAAGGTCTTTGACTCAGAAATTGATATCGGCAAAACCCATTTAGCGGGGGCTGGCGCAATTGGTAATGCTTTCGTCTATGCTCTAAGCACTTTCCAGGTAAAGGGTGAATTAATAATTACGGATCCCGATTTCGTTAGTGGTGGCAACTTAAACAGGTGTCTTTTATTTGACGATGAGGATATAAGTAAAAAAAAGGCCAATGCACTATGTCTAAGAGCTTATCCACTATTTAAAAAGTTAAAATTAACGCCTATACCCGAAGAATTATCAAGATTTCCGGATCGAAATGAAGGCGAAGGATTAAAAAAACTCGTGGTAGCCGTTGATAGCAGAAGAACCAGACGAAATCTTCAAAGAGAAATTCCGGGTGAAGTTTATGACGCCTCAACCACGGGAATAATTGAAATCGTGGTTCATCATCACAAACGGCCGTTAATTGGAGCATGTTTAGGGTGTATTTACCTTAAAGAAACCGTAGAGGACGCTCATGAAAAACATGTTGCAGAAACATTAGGAGTTTCTTTAGAGCAAGTAAATCAACAATTTATTGATGCTGTTGCCGCTTCAGCGATTAGCAAAAAATACCAGCTTGGTGAAGAAACATTAGTAGGATTGGCTTATGACACCCTATTCAAGCAGTTGTGCGGGGAGAGTAAATTACAAACAGCTGAAGCCAAACAGGTCTTAGCGCCGCTGGCTTTTGTGTCCGCATTAGCTGGGGCCTACTTACTTAGCATTGAATTTTGTACAAAATCATCATTCGATCGGTTCTTATAATTATTGGCGGCTAAGCCCATGGGCATCACCTAATTTCAGATTAAAACAACTTATCCCCACCAATCCTGACTGCGAATTTTGCGGCGATGATGTCTTTGTTAAAGTTGGCAAGACAATTTGGGGATGAGCCTAATTTACTAAAGTAAGAATTCCTAAAATGGTTACGACCCGGAATTCACATTCAGCAAGAATTTTCTAAATTCAGCGAATCCGGGTTAAATTGCACTTATGCAATCCGAAATTCAAAGAATCGTTTCCCTTTTAAAGCAGACCTTTGAAAAAGACGCCTGGCATGGACCTTCGGTAAAAGAGGTCCTGAATAAAATTACACCTGAGCAGGTTTTCAACAGACTGCCCGATACACACAGTATCATCGAACTTGTTGCCCACATGACAAGCTGGAGGATCTATGTCACTAAAAAGTTATCGGGCGATGACGCCTATAAAGTCACCGAAGAATTGAACTTTCCCCAAAACACAAACTGGACGGATACGGTGAAGCAACTGGAAGAAAGCCAATGTCAGCTGATCACTGCCATTGAAAAATTTCCGGAGGAGAAACTCACAGAACTTGTTGCCGGTTTTCGCGACCCATATACGTATTACACCCTCATTCACGGTATCATTCACCACGATCTGTACCACACAGGCCAGATTATGCTCATTCATAAAGCCATGGCCAAACAAACGATTTAAACCGCTTAAAACATTCATTTACGGGCAAATCCTAACAACTGTCAGCATACCGGCTCAAAAATTATTTTGCTTGTTATTTGGAAACAATGCGTTCAGATTCTAGGTTTGCATAACCAAAGTCGAATAAGCATTACCGCTTTACCGATTTATAAAGAAGCGCGGAGAGACAGGCTCTGTGAAGCGCTAGCAACCCTCCTCCCAACAGTGGGGAAGAAAAGGTGCTAAATCCTGACTCTGATCCGGAAAGTCCGGCTCAGGATATATAAACCGATCAATAATGAAAAACATCGTCGACATCTTTCGATCTGCCTTGAGCCTTAATGGCTTCAATGCTATCTTTTCCGATCTAGTCCAATCTATATTTGACCTCAGCGGGTCAGATGACAACGCAGAAGGCTGCTGCATTTGTTGCTGTTGTCATGATGGTTGCTGTTAAACCTTTAGCGTAGCGCTTCCGGCAACGAACTAGCTTATGACCTGCCAGTGACAGGCAAATGGTTACGGCTATATCTCCCTGATTCCATTTACAATCATTGACTATTAACTAGAAACAACCATGTCCAAATTACGTTTTGAAACCTTACAACTTCACGCCGGCCAGGAAGTAGATCCTACCAGCCGCTCCAGAACGGTGCCCATTTACCAGACAACGTCATTTACCTTTAAGAATTCCGAACACGGCGCGAATTTGTTTGCCCTAAAGGAATTTGGAAATATCTATACACGTATTATGAATCCAACGACCGACGTTTTTGAAAAGCGCGTTGCAGCCCTCGAAGGTGGAGTAGCAGCACTGGCCGTGGGTTCAGGACAGGCTTCTCAATTTATTGCCCTCAACAATATTCTTCAGGTGGGTGATAACTTTGTTTCAGTCCCATTTTTATACGGAGGCACCTACAACCAGTTTAAAGTTTCTTTCAAACGTCTGGGTATTGACGTGCGTTTTTCCGAAGATGATAAACCTCAATCTTTAGAGAAACTTATCGACAAAAAGACCAAGGCCATTTTTATTGAAACTATCGGAAATCCGGGATTCAATATTCCCGATTTTCAGGCGATCGGAGCTTTGGCAAAGAAGCACGATCTTCCGCTCATCGTAGACAATACGTTTGGAGCGGCAGGTTATTTGTTCCGTCCACTGGAACACGGAGCCAATGTAGTCGTTGAATCGGCCACAAAATGGATTGGCGGCCATGGTAGTTCCATCGGCGGCGTTATTGTTGACGGCGGAAACTATAATTGGGGCAATGGCAAATTTCCGCAGTTCACAGAACCGTCGGAAGGATATCACGGATTGAAGTTCTGGGAAGTATTTGGAGACAACAACCCTCTCGGTCTTCCCAACATTGCATTTATCATTCGCGCACGGGTTGAAGGTCTCCGCGATTTCGGACCATCTCTAAGCCCATTCAATTCCTTTCTTTTCCTTCAGGGTTTGGAAACGCTTTCATTGCGTGTGCAACGCTCGGTGGACAACGCGCTGGCGCTGGCGCAATGGCTGGAGAAAAATCCTCTGGTGGAAAGTGTTAACTATCCGGGACTCGAAAGCAGCACGTATCACAAGCTTGCCAAAAAATATCTTCGGAATGGTTTTGGCGCTGTGCTATCATTCACATTAAAAGGAACCAAAGAAAACACAATAAAAGTTGTCGACAGTCTTGGACTCGTCAGCCACCTGGCAAATATGGGTGATGCCAAAACCCTGATCATACAACCATCGGCCACCACCCATCAACAACTCACGGATGAAGAACAACTAGCAGCAGGCGTACTGCCGAATTTGCTGCGGGTTTCTGCCGGCATCGAGCATATTGAGGATATTAAAGCCGATTTCCAGCAGGCTTTTGAAAAAGTGTTTCAGGGAGAACTTGTAGTTTAAGAAAGAAGCGATTAACAGGCCGGAAAAAGTTTTATGTTAAAAACAGATCACACGTTTCATTTTAATGATGTACTTGAGCTGGAATCAGGAGAGACGCTCTCCTCGTTTCAGCTCAAGTTCACCACTGTTGGCAACCTCAATGAAGAGCGGACCAACGCGGTGTGGGTTTGCCATGCATTAACCGGAAGCGCTGATTTTACAGATTGGTGGGGAGGACTGTTTTCTCCTGATGGTCCTTTCGACCCCGCTAAATATTTTATTATCTGTGCCAATATCCTCGGCGGATGTTACGGATCAACGGGACCCCTAAGCAACGTACCAAATTCCAACCGGACCTATTTTCATGATTTCCCTGTTCTCACCAACCGCGATGTGGTCCGCGCTTTTGATCTCTTACGGCTCGAACTTAAGATCCGGAAAATACATTCCATTCTTGGCGGTTCTCTTGGCGGACAACAGGTGCTGGAGTGGGCAATCATACAACCGCAGATATTTGAACACATCATTCCTATTGCCTGCAACGCGTTTCATTCTCCGTGGGGAATCGCCTTTAATGAGGCCCAACGACTGGCTATCGAAGCCGATCCTACCTGGAAAGAAAATGACGCCCGGGCGGGAATGGAGGGATTAAAAGCGGCTCGCGCCATCGGGATGATATCCTATCGACATTACAATACCTATGTCGACACACAATCGGAAAAGACCACGGACAAGATCGATGATTTCAGGGCAGCGACCTATCAACGCTACCAGGGTGAAAAGCTGGCCAACCGGTTCAATGCATTTACCTACTGGTTGTTGTCAAAAATGATGGACAGTCATCAGGTGGGAAGAAAACGGGAAAGCATAGAAGCTGCATTAAGACTGATCCAGGCAAAGGCCTTGATCATCGGTATCGAAAGCGATATACTTTTCCCCTTATCCGAACAAAAATTTTTATCACAACAAATACCAAACGCAACCATTGAAGTGATCACTTCAATATACGGTCACGACGGTTTTCTTGTGGAGTGCGATCAGTTAAAAAAAATCATTACACATTATTTCAATAAATCTTTAAGTAAAGTTCTCGTATGAAGAAAAAATTAAAATTAGGACTCTTTGGTTTTGGTTGCGTAGGTCAGGGCCTGTATCATGTGCTGCACGAAACACATGGTGTAAAAGCCGAGATAAAAAAGATCTGCGTGAAGACCCGGAATAAATCAAGACCGATACCGGCGTCTTTCTTTACCTTCGACAGGAATGAGGTGTTGAATGACCCCGAAATAGATATCGTGGTCGAACTTATCGACGATGCTGCCGCCGCGTTTGAAATTGTGAAGAGCGCCCTGGAAAAAGGAAAGGCTGTCGTAACGGCGAATAAAAAAATGCTCGCCGAACACCTGGAAGAAATCTACAACCTCCAGCGTAAACATGGGAAACCAGTCTTATACGAAGGTTCTGTCTGCGGAAGTATTCCTATACTCAGAAACCTGGAGGAATATTATGACAATGACCTTATCCAAAGGATCGAGGGGATCTTCAACGGCTCAACCAATTACATCCTCACAAAAGTTTTTGAAGAAAAGAAAAGTTATGAGAGCGCGTTAAAGCAGGCACAGGAATTAGGCTTTGCCGAAAGCGATCCTATGCTGGATGTAAAAGGTTACGATGCAAAATATAAACTTGTCATTGCCATTACACACACTTTTGGCGTTTTCGTAAAGCCCGAGGAAGTCATTAACATTGGCATCGACAAGATTTCCGATCTCGATCTGAAATTCGCCCGTGAAAATGGATATACTATTAAATTAATTGCGCGCGCCTTTAAAGAAGGAAACAAGATCTTTGGATTTGTTGCACCGCAATTCATCGAAGCAAACAATCCTTTTGCCGCGGTAAGAAATGAATACAACGCGGTTCAGGTAGAGGGAGCTTTTGCTGAAAAACAGATCTTTATCGGAAAGGGAGCGGGAAGTTATCCTACCGGTTCGGCTGTCTTATCGGATGTATCGGCCCTTACTTACGATTACGCTTACGAGTACAAGAAACTTCAGCAGGAGCACGGTCTGGAATTCTCCAATGATTTAGTGACCGAAGCTTATGTTAGTTTTGATGACAGTATATCCATATCCATCGATGAATTCCATGAATTCCAATCCGGGTATGCAGCGCAAGGCAAACAGTACATGTTAGGAAAAGTTACTCTTGAAAAATTGCATCACTGGTCAAAGATTGAAGGAATTGGGATCATCCTGGCGCCAGGTGCGATTTTGAATTCACAGGCGGAGGGAAAGAAAAAACTTTCCCGGTCGGTAGCGTAAGTTGTTGATAGTCAGCTTACAAACCAGTTGTGAATACAGGGTTACTTTTTGAAATAACAAAAAAAAATTGTATAGTATCGGGGCTAAACCTCAAATTCCTTGAAAAAGGTCCTTTCCGTAATGCTGCTTATGGCCTTCCTGTTTAATGTTGGGGGATACTATATTGTATTCTGGGGCCTGAGATTCCAATCCGACCAACAACTCACTTCCCGGCTTGATGCAAATCTGTACGAACCTGAGGAAACCATTGAATTAAAGATTCCCGTAGCACTCCCTTACCCGATCCAATCACAAGATTTTCAGCGCGTGAACGGAAGATTTGAGCATGGGGGAGAATTTTATAAACTCGTAAAACACAAATTAGAAAACGATACTTTGTACGTTGTGTGTATTCGCGATCATCAGACACGCGAGCTGGTAAATACCATGACCGATTACGTGCAACTTACACAGGCCCTTCCGGGAACAAACACGGCCAATAAGGCTCTAAACTTTCTCAGCAAACTGGTCAAAGATTTTTGTTCACATCAAGATATCAACATGCTTCATCAGTATGGTTTCAGTATGCTCATAGTTTTCACAGAAATACGTGAATTCTTTCTGCAACCGGTGATTTCTGTTCACGCCCCTCCGCCAAAAGCGTAATCAACTTCCCTTTTTTACTTCCGCCCGGGCAATTGTTTATGCAATTTCATAAGCACGCTGTTTGGGCTCATCGGTCCGCCAATGGCAGGCAAATCTATTCTTCACTTATAAAAAAAATTACTATGAAATTAAATATATACTATTGTCTGGGCAGTATGCTTATATGCCTGATGATTGCAGCAAATGTTCAGGGCCAGGGTTGTGTAGCCGTAAAAAATATGACATCACACAGCTTGAACTTTGGTGATGATTCACACAAGGGCTGGCAATTTTCCCTTAACTACCGGTATTTCAGATCTTACAAACACTTTAGAGGCGAGCACGAAGAAGTTGATAGAGTTAAGAATGGCACCGAAGTTATTAACAACGATAATTCAGTTAACATCGGTGTGAACTATACATTCAACAGCCGCTGGAGCGCAACGGTTGCCATTCCCCTGATCTATATTGACCGCTCTTCCCTTTACGAACACAGCGGAAATAATGGCGGCAGGTTTCACACTCAATCCAAAGGCTTAGGAGATATACGTGCAACCGCTTACTACAATACGACGCCCGCGAGCCAGAGTGGTCATTTTGTTGTTGGATTAGGATTCAAGGCTCCCACGGGTGATTATAATTACCAAGACTATTTTCACAAACCCGAAGGACTTGTCCTTCTTCCGGTTGACCAATCTATGCAGCTCGGTGACGGTGGATGGGGACTCATAACCGAAATTGATTTTGCGCGCAAGATTCAGGGCAAGTTCTCCGGGTATGTAAATGCCATGTACATGTTCAATCCTAAAAACACGAATGGCGTACTGAGAAGGGCTACACCTTACACCATGCCGGTGACCGATGTGGCTATCCCTTTGTCAAACGAGATGTCTGTTGGTGATCAGTATTTCTGGAGAGCAGGTGCAATGTTTTCAACGAATGGAATCCAGGCCTCACTGGGTGCGCGCATGGAAGGTATCCCTTCCGAAGATATTCTGGGAAAAACAGACGGATTCAGAAGACCCGGTTACATCATTTCCATGGAACCCGCTATCTTCTATTCAACAGGAGCACATTCATTTGGCGTAAACTTCCCCATAGCGCTGGAACGCAACAGAACACGCAATGTAGTTGACAAAACACAGGGAAATAATCCAAATACTGGTGAACCAATCATTGGCGATGCAGCTTTTGCCGATTGGTTGCTGTCCTTTACCTATGCCTTCAGGTTAATGAAATAATAAAAAATCTTGTAGAGACAAGGCCTGCCTGCCCGTCCGAAGTCTTTAGCGAAGGCGGGCCTTGTCTCTACATTTTAATTTACACTAACCTCCGGTATCAAGAGTTGTACAATCGTTCCCTTACCTTCCTCGGAATCAATTTTGATTGTACCATTGAGCTTATCAACAGCTTCCTTCACAATATACAATCCCAGCCCTGAGCCTGCTCCGTCATCGGTAGCCCGGTAGAACATCCGGCAAACATTTTTCAGGTGCTCCTTTGCAATACCCTTTCCGTTATCTTCAATACATACTTCGGCACCTTTCTCCGTAACGTCAACATTAACCTTTATAACAGGATCTCTTCCGTTGCGATATCTTATCGCGTTTGAAATAATGTTATTCAGAATTACTTTCAGCCGCCAGCGGTCACAATAGAAGGGTTTGTTTTGTTGAATGGAAATTATTTTCTCAACTGTTTTTCCGGTAGGTGTGGCAAAACTGAGTTGATTGAAGGTTTCATCAATAATAGGTTCAAACAGGATCTCCTCACGCTTGACATCCAGCCTGGCGTTCCTTGACTGATCAAGAATTTCTTTGATAAAGTGATCCTGTTGAAGCGCGGTGTTATTGATCATCTCCAGATAAGTGTCTTTCATTCCCATGTCGCGGTCTGTTTTTGCCAGATTGATCAAACCGAGAACCGAGGCGATGGGTGCGCGCAGGTCGTGAGACACACTGTAAACAAAGTTATCCAACTCGGTATTTCTTTTACTTAATTCCTGGTTCGATCGTTGTAATTTAACTTCTGCTTCCTTGCGGGTGAGGATCTCATCGTGTAAGGCCTTTGTGCGTTCCGATACTTTAGCTTCAAGATTTTCATTGAACTCCAGCAAATGGCGTTGTGCGACAGTGCGTTCTTTCACTGTAGCGGAAAGGACAAGCGTTGAAATGCTCATTACGCAGATAAAAATTTGCAGAAGCAACATTGAATAGTATGGTTCGGTCGAAACAAAAGGACCCTGATTCCCGACGGTGAAATAAATTGCCAGCAAAGACACTACAAGTACGCCACCCATGGCTACGATCAGATCGAAACGGAATGCCAGCCATAAAAAAAACGGAAGGATCAGAAATGGAAGTGCGCGTTGAACAGTAGCGCTGAAATAATCCACCTTTAGCAGGAAGACTATGGCAATTGCGCCGATGAGGAATAAACTGACCTCCAGCGCCTTTTCGGCAGAAAATTTCAATTGATTATTTCGGGCCAGCGAAAGGATGAAGGGCGTGAACAGCAACACCCCTACTACATTTCCCACCAGCCATGAAACGCAGTTTTTCAATAAAATGCCGGAAGAAATTACCTGACTGCCGTACAGTACTAAATTTCCGATCAATGCCCCTGCCAGACACATCAGGATTGCCACGGATAAAAATTGAAATGCACTACGGGAAGTCTTAAAAGGATAACTATCCCTGATCCAGTTTTTGACCAGCCAGTTTCCGATCAGCGCCTCAATCGTATGGGCAACCGCCGTAAAACCTGAGATAGCAATTAATGTTTGAACCGGAAGGGATGCATCGTTCCAATGCGACATAAGGCTCGCAATCAGAGAGCCAATGGTTATTCCAGGCCACGCCTGCCTCCCCATTAAAAGGATAAGTGCAAAGGCAACGCCCGACGGCGGCCAGGTCGGCAAGGCCGACGTGTTATCAAATTTCAGAAAGTAGGCCAGGCATGCAGAAGCATAAAACGAAACGGCGACAAACACGATCTGTAGGTCCCGATTAGATTTAAGCTCAGATTTAAGTTTCATAATTAAGACCCTCATGCTCAGGCAAATATTCCAAATTAACCGGTAGCAAACTAAGATAAGGCTTCTAAAGAATTCTACCGGCGGCAGGTCGTCGAATAGACGGTTAAGTAGCCAAAATCTGATGTAGTGTTTATCATCGAAACCCGTCCAGTTGCCGGTTGCCGGTGGCCAGTTTGGCTGTTTAACTGTACTGATTCCAACCTTTGAAACAAAGGTTAACGTCTGGTCGGCCGAACCTTTCGGAATAAAAGTGGAAAATCAGAAAAACAATATTTTCTAGCACCAAATTTTGAGGCAGGAACTGGTAACTGGAAACCGGTAACTGGCAACTAAGTTTTCATGCTTTTGAAGCGGTAAAATGTATATTGAGGTCAGAATATCCCCCTATGGATCTGACAATCCTTTTCTCGCCGGTAGATGACTCGGTTTTTTCCAACATAACCTCGAACACCAGTTTTTATAAAAGCATCAGGCTTTTTGGAGATAAGATGCCGGATTACAAGGACGCGCACATGGCCATTATCGGTATAAAAGAGGAGCGTGGAAATCTGGATAATGTCGGAGCCGCCCAGGGCGCTGACGAGATCCGCAAGAAGTTATACAATCTCAAACGCGGCAATGGGTCTTACAAAATTGTCGACCTGGGCAACCTCAACATCGGCCACGATCTGAGTGAAACCTATGTGCGCATTAGTGAGGTTTGCCGTATTCTATTGGAAAGTAATGTTCTGCCTATCCTTATCGGAGGAACTCATGATCTTGATTACGGCCAGTACTGTGGATATGAAACCCTGGAGAAGTTAGTCAGTTTTCTCAACGTAGACGCTTTCCTCGATCTGGAAGATCAGGACCAGACGCCCGAAAATCGCAAACACATACACAAGCTATTGATGCATGAACCCAATTATCTTTTCAGTTATACTCACCTCGCCTATCAAAGCTACCTGATCGATCCGCTGTCAGTTTCCATCCTTGAAAAACTATATTTCGAAGCATTCCGCATCGGTCAGCTGCGCACTAATATCCACGAGATAGAGCCTGCCATCCGGAATGCTGATCTGCTGTCGTTTGATATAACTGCGATCCGTTCTTCTGACGCGCCAGGAAATGCGAATGCACAACCTTTCGGATTAACCGGAGAAGAGGCGTGCCAGATATGCTGGTATGCCGGGCAAAATGAAAAGCTAAGTTCGATCGGATTCTATGAATACAACCCGCGGTGGGATGATGAACATAATAAAACTGCTTCAATAATTGCCACCATGATGTGGTATTTTATTGAAGGCTATTACTTCCGTAAGAACGAGCAGAATTTCAGGAGCAATGATTTCCTGAAGTATACAGTCTCAATGCCCGTGGAACCTGAAACCCTTTCATTTTATAAAAGTAAGTTCAGTGAAAAGTGGTGGATGGAAGTGCCATATCCAGGAGGAAAAGAAAAGTACTCCAGAAACAGCATTGTACCCTGCAGTTATTCCGATTACCAGACCGCAGTAAAGGGTGAAGTTCCGGATCGATATATCAGCACGCTGGCAAAACTGATCTGATTCTCACACAGATTTGGTTACCGGTTGCCAGACTCCAGTTGCCAGGCACCGACGCGGAAATCCAAACACCAAGCCCGGGACGTTGCTTCTGCGCGGCGTTGTCATAGAGCAATAATAGTAGAAGATGTAAATGATTAGCCAAATTCCGTATTGGCAAAGAGGTTAATAGTAACAGCCGGAAATTCCCGAATGAACGCCTCAAACCCGGCAACCGGTAACTGCTTCGCCCGCCGAAGTCTTCAGCGTAGGAGGGGCAACTTTCTAAACCACGTTGTTTAACTGCTCCTTGATCTTTTCCAGTTCTTCCTTCATCACTACCACGTGCTTTTGAATTTCAGCGTCGTTTGATTTTGAACCAATGGTATTAATTTCCCTTCCCAGTTCCTGGGCAATGAATCCTAATTTTTTTCCATTCGATTGGGGCTCTGCCATGGCATTCAAAAAATAATCGACGTGTGATTTTAACCGGACTTTTTCTTCATTGATATCCAACTTCTCCACATAAAAAATTATCTCCTGTTCAAGGCGATTCGTATCAAAACCTTCTTCACCAAAGAATGAAACCACGTTGTTTTTAAGTCGTTCGCGTATCCGTGTAACTCTTTTCGGATCAAGCTCTTTGACTTTCTCCAGGCTTTCTTCAATTACCCGGCAGCAATTTCCCAGCATTTTGCCAAGAACTTTCCCTTCGTCGAGCCGGAATTTTTCGCACTTTTGAATTGCATCGAGCAACAATCCTTTGACACGGGCCCAAACCTCGTCGCCAGCTTCCTCCCTGATATTACTCTGAATGACTTCGGGGGAATTAAGCGCCAGTTCAAACAAACTTTCATAAGGAGCATATACCCGGTCGGCCAGCTTTTTTAATTGTGAATAGTAGGCAATAAAAAGTGTTTCATTATAGGTCTGTTTGATCGACCCATCCGATAATTTTTCATATTCAATCGAGACGGATACTTTCCCTCTTTCCAATTTTTCGCTTACAAGATTGCGGATCTCCAGTTCCCTGTCAGAAAAAACCTTGGGTAACCTTAAGTTCAGATCGAGGAACTTGGAGTTCAGGCTTTTTACTTCAATATAAATTTGTGATTGGCCGTCATCGGCAGATGCCTGTCCGAAGCCTGTCATCGATTTAATCATGGCAAAGATTTTAAAGTACCCATTGGTTATGGGTTGCAAAGATCGATAAATGTTCGGATAAATCAGAAATCAAAACCGAGCGTGAGGTGAGCGCGTGGCTTACCAACTTCGTAGTTCTCGACTGGCCATGCAAAATCAAGTTTCACATAATAACTGAACACCACAGTCCGGACGCCCAAACCGTAACTGTATAACCATGGATTGATATAATTTTTTATTTGCGCTTCAAAGGGTCCGTCTCTAATGACATTATAGCTTACACTTGTTTCCGAAGTGAACGGCGGCGTGCCAGACCAACTGGTTCCGACATCGTAAAAGGCCGTAAACTGAAGATTCCTGAAAAAGTTTGATGCAATCGGTCCGTTGGTTAAAGCCCTGATCAGCGGAACACGCATTTCAGCATTTAACAACATCACACTGTTTCCAAACAGCGTAGCATAGTCAAAGCCTCTTAAGTTGGTGGCGTATTCCACAAAAAGTATATCCTGGGTTTCACCGCGAATACCAAGCGGATTCGGTTGACCTTCACCCGTATTACCACCAAGTTCGGTCTTATTAAACAACCAGTTGTTCATTCCACCTAACAAAAACACTTTAGGTGATGGGCCGAAGAAAGTACCCGCAAAACCCCGTACTGCAAAAACAATTTCACGATACACTTTTTGATAATGCCGCACATCAATGGAGGCACGGCTAAAGCTCAGTTGCTGATCGCTTAGCCCCTGGTAGTGCATCAGGCTGATCTTTCCCCTTGTTCCTTCCATCAGATTCATACCTGTGCTGACGGAGTTATCATAAACGATTTCAGTTTTCGCTCCGGCGTAATAGCGGTTCGTTGTTAAAGCCGAAGGCGGATTCAGCGGGAAAGGCTGCTCTCCTAAATCTACTGAAGTTGCAATCGCGGCAAAAGGTTTTACCGAAACGCGCAGACGGTCAGTAAAGGGCAATGACGCCCCCACCTCGAACTTATGGAAGGTGTATTTATAAACATTGTCGTTGGTATAAGGATCCCAGCGGATGGCTTTGCGATCAAATCTGGCGCTGAAATCCATAAAAGACGGCAGGTATTCGAATTCAGCAAAAACATCGCCCTGCCTCAGATCCAGAGTTGACATAATTCCACCGTGAAACCGGTAGTTTTCCAGCATATCATTCATTTGTGTCTCCAGTAACACCCCCATTCCCCGCATGGGATCTATGACGAGAGAGGCAACAAGATTGTCGGCGCTGAATTTGGATTCATAAGGGAAAGGTCCCGTGATCCTGCTTTTCTCGCGCGCTTTCATATAACGGCTTAGGAAAGATTCACTTGGCTGGTTTTCTTTTACAGCTTCGTCTTCAAACCTATAATTGTCCGTTCTCACTTCCGGAGCTTTTTGTTCCGGCACATCGAACTGATAATTATCGGTGTTGATCTCACCTTCTTTTTTCGTGGAATCCGTGGGCGTCGCTTCGACATTATCCACATTTATAGTAAGGGTATCCTGCAATACCGGTAAAGAATTCAGGGTATCATTTTCAGGCTGAGCTTCTTTTAACCTCGCATTGAGCAGGTCTTTAATGCTCATGTTTTTATTTTCTTCCTGTTTTCTTCTCTCGCGGATCACACGCGCCTGTTGCAATTCCTTTCGCCGGGTTGCGGGAGTAAAGATCTGTCTGTTAAAATTAAAGTTCCTGTTGACAAAAATGTTTTGCTTGCGATTTTTTGTCGCCACATACGCGAGGGTGTTTGTATCGAAATTGGCATCATAATCTTTAATACTAGAAGCGAAATTTGTTATCTGGGAATAAATTCCTGTCGTGCGATCGTATTTAAACATGTTTACGATCCCGCGTTGATCGCTCATGTAATAAAAAATATTGTCATCCGAAGCCTGGGGTCCATAATCCTTGCTAAGGGTATTGGTTATACGCTTTAGTAAATTTTTCGTCGTGTCGAGGTCAAAGACAAAGAGGTTATACGTGCTTGACAATTCTCTGAAGTCAGGTGTACTTTTAGTGCGAAGTGTATCAGAAGTTCTGTTTGAACTGAATACTATCCGGTTTGATCCGGGGATAAAGCTCGGATCGAGATCATCATATAGATCATTGGTCAATCTCCTGACGCGGTCGCGCCTCGAGCTGACGAGAAAAAGATCATTGCGCCCTTCAAAATCAGCGCTGATCACGGCAAGCCTTCCATTATCTGAGAAATTCAAACTCCGGATATTGCTGAAGCGATCAAGTTCCCGCGGCAATTTCGAGCGGCTACTCAGATCATAAAGCCAGAAAACATATTCGCCGTATTTTAAGCCAATCACACCAAGCGTATTCGGATCCGCCCAACTGATCAGAGGCAGGCTGTAATCAATTCGCTGATTCAACACTTTACTGCCCCCCGAGATAATGGTTTTTTCGCTTCCGTTTTCCAGAGAACGCACTTTAACAATATAACGGCCGCGATCGTTTTCAGCGAAGGCGATATAACGGCCATCCGGGCTGATCTTGACTGTAGTATATATTGTTGACTTGTTAAGGTGACTTGTGAAATGTGCTGAATCTGCCGGCACAATATAGGATTGGGCTACCCTGGCCTCCATGTCGGCGTAATACTTGTACCACTCATTCATGAGTTGCTTAAAAGTAACTCCTAAAGTGATATTGACGCTTTTCTCTTCGTTGCGCGTAATCCTTGTATAATTCAGAATGTTTCCGACACTGCTCTTTCCATATTTCTCTGCTATAAAATTCCACACAGACTGGCCTGCAAGGGCGGCCTCTTTGCCGCTCAGCCTGGTTATTTTTTTCGGCTTGCGGGTTTTAATAAGCTGGCGGATATAATCGTCCATTTCGGCGCTCCATCCTTTCGACACATATAATGAAGCTCCGTCGACAAACCAGTCGGGGAGGTTCATCAGGATAGAACTCTGAAAAATATCTTTTAGACTTCCGCCGAACATCATTTCGTTTACCATCAGATCGGAGATCTGAAAGAGCAGCTCTTCCTTAAATTCCTGGGCTGTTCCGATGTTGGCTACTTCTACATATGGCTTAATGAACTCGGTTTCTCCGTTGGCGGTAAACACGGTGCGATTCAGCCCGACGTTGCTTTGGCGGAGATCCGCGAGCGAGTTGTAAAGGAATACTTTGGTCTTGAAATACGGGGGGTATCCGATCAAGTCAGTGATGCGGTCAAACTCAGCCTCCAGAAACTCCAAAGAATTTTGCGCTACCGTTTTACGAGCATCATAATAATAGACATCGAAGTTTTCGCTGCTGAGGTACTGCCAGTTAAATTGGCGGTACTGTATCCTGTTTTTTCCGAAAACTTCGGGTATGTACTGTGCACTTACTTGAAGTGATCCAAAGAAAACCAACGCCAGTGCCGGCAAAAATGCGCTTTTTAAGGCCATATTCATTTTGGGGAATCCAATATAATCAATTAAAACGAGTAACATCCGCTTCCTTGTCTATCGTTCCCTTATTTCCTACCCAGCGGATTAATACTTCTGAAAAATAAGGTGCCAGACTCACCCCTTTTGTCCCAAACCCATTAAAAATAATTAGGGAATTATGTTTGGGGTGCTTTCCAATGACTGGTTTGCGGTCTGGCGTAATAGGCCTAACCCCCCATTCCTGGCCCGTTATGGTATATTTCATACTAAAAATATCACCCAGTTTTTGAGTTAATTCATTTCGGGCCCAGGAAGTAATTCCGGGAAGGTGGTCATTTCTGTTATAGGTAGACCCCACCCGCCATTCATCCAGTTGGGTGCCTGGCACCATATAGACTCCTCGATTCAAAATAACGTCTTTCTTCCAATCAGATTGTACAGTAAGGAATTCCCCTTTGAGGGAAGTGACGGGAATATGATCAAACCACGGATTTGAGGTGTTTTGCACGCCCTGGCAAAATATGATCTTTTTTGCCGTGAAGTTTTCATACTGCACAAAATTGTCTCGAACAATCAATTTTTCTCTGTCAAAACTTTGTTCTTTAAATGCGGCGCGGTACTTCAGGTAACCGCGAACAGCCTCCAGGTATGTCTGGGTATCTAAATATCCGGTTTGTTTTAATGTGATCCCGCCTAAAGGATCGTTTACCTCCCCCTTAAAACCAGGTGTGGCCGACAAATGCGAAATGTAGTTTTTATAGAGGATGTCTGAGCTTTTCCCCATCCATTCATTTTGCTCTTCAATAGTAGCAAAAGGCCTGTATAGGGGCATCGGATGAAAAAATTTTCTTCCAGTCAGTCTTTCGACCTCCGAATAGTATTGAAATAAAGCTGGAAAAAGCAGATCTGCCAGCCATGTCTTCACCATGCTCCTCCCCGTAATTGGATTGAACAAACCAGCGGCAATACTGGATGAGCGATTTTGCGATGGGTCATCCAGAACGACAATTCTGTGATCAAGCGCCAGGGCTCGCATGGCAACAGCGGAGCCTGCAAGGCCCTGACCAACAATGATCAAATCGATTTCAGAAGCGGTATCCAACGACTTAAAAATGGAACAAATAATTGGGCTGGTGCAAAAAAGCCACCTATTTTTGAAGGAAATTTCCTTTCATGCTGCGGATACAATCTTTTGTTTTTAATCCTTTTCAGGAGAATAGCTTTGTTTTATTTGATGAAACAAAAGAATGCATCATAGTTGATCCCGGCTGTTCTGATGAGAGAGAGCAACTGCAACTCAAAAGTTTCATTGCCCAGCAAAAACTCAGGGTGAAACTTTTGCTCAACACACATTGTCATATCGACCACGTTCTGGGAAATAAATTTGTAAAGGAAACTTATAAAGTAAATCTGCTCATTCACCGTACGGAAGAATCCGTGCTTAAAGCCGTAGAAGTTTACGCACCCAGTTATGGGTTCCATCTATACCAGCATCAGCCTCCCGATGGTTTTCTGGAAGAAGGTGATTATATAAAACTTGGCAATCAGACTTTTGTCGTGCTTTTTGTACCAGGCCATTCACCCGGGCATGTAGCTTTTTACAGTGAGAAAAACCGGATCCTCATAGGAGGTGATGTTTTGTTTTACAACAGCATCGGCCGAACCGACCTTCCTGGAGGAGACCAGGATCTACTCATCAACAGCATAAATACAAAACTTTTCACATTACCTGATCATGTCAGAGTGTATCCAGGGCATGGGCCTGAGACCACCATCGGTTTTGAGAAAAAGACCAACCCTTTCTGCGCGGTAAACAACATTAACATTGAATAAGAATTCATTAGCTGCAAAGGGGTATTTTACGCCATGAAAAGACATCTGCCAAATTTTCTTACCTGTTGTAATCTCATTTGCGGCTGTCTGGGCATCGTCTTTGTTTTGGAAGCCCACGCCATTCCGGCCGCCTATCTGGTCTGGCTGGCTGGCCTCTTTGATTTTTTCGATGGCTTTGCAGCGCGCATGTTAAAGGTGACTTCCCCGATTGGTAAAGAGCTGGATTCGTTGGCCGATGTTGTGAGTTTTGGAATATTGCCTTCTGTGGTGATGTATAAAATGATCAGCGACTCCACAGACTCGTCTGTCTTACCTTACGCAGGCTTTTTGATAGGGGTTTTTTCCGCATTAAGGCTTGCCATTTTTAATGTGGATGAAACTCAAGGCGATTCTTTTCGCGGTCTGAATACGCCTGCGAATACTATTTTTATCACCTCGCTTCCATTGCTCAGCAACAATGTGGGAAAGTGGCTATATGAACCATGGGTACTCCTGGCCATCACCCTGGTTTTTTCCCTTCTCCTAATATCGAGGATTGAATTTTTTGCCCTAAAATTCAAAAATTTTACCTGGGAGGATAATAAAATGCGATTTACCTTTCTGCTCCTTGCCGTATTACTATTGATCATCCTGCAAATCCCGGCTATACCGGTCATCATAATACTGTACATTGTTTTATCGTTGATGGATAAATACATATTGCAGAGAAAATCAGTTAAACACTTTTGATAACTCTGAAAAAGATCTGGTGGTTTTTCCTTTTGTGGTGCGGCGCCATGTCACTGCACGCGCAATCCTCAGTTTTGCAGACTGGAGACTGGTATAAAGTCTCTGTCGAAAAAACCGGGGTTTACAGGATCACTTTTGATTTTTTAAAAAAGATGGGTGTTGATCCCGCTAAGATAAATCCCCAACATCTCAAAATATTTGGACGGGAAGGAGGCATGTTGCCGCAGCCCAACGCAATTGCCCGTCCCTCTGACCTGATTGAAATTGCAATTATCGCCACCGGGGAAGCCGATGGAAAATTTGATAAGGGCGATTACATCCTGTTTTATGCCGAGGGATCAGACAATTATGAATACGATGCCACCCGGAAAATTTTCTCTTACGAAAATAATCTATACAGCGATCAAAACTATTACTTTCTCACCATTGGACCGGATGCAGGAAAACGCATCGGTGTTTCCGAAAATCTCGGGGGAAGTTTTCCGTTGATCACTTCCTTTGATGATTTTGCGTTTTACGAAAAAGATGGGTTCAACGCAGAACGATCTGGTCGTGAATGGTTTGGAGAAAAATTCGGGCTCGTAAATTCTCATACTTTGACCTTTAACATTCCTGGTATCATACCAGAATCAATCATAAAGGTAGTATCTGATGTCATGGGTCAGTCTTACACGAATACGTCATTCAGGTTGCATTTCAATAACGTCGCCATTGCAGATCAGGATATTTCAGCTATTCCCAACGGCAGATATTCGGTCAAAGGATTGCATAACCGCGACACGATCACGATAAATGCTACGGACGTAAATGCAGCCAACCGCTCTGCCCATGAGGTGAAGTATGAATTTTTTAAAGGCACGGGCTTTTCACAGGGATACCTTGATTTCGTATTGCTCAATGTCACCCGCAGCCTTTCCCTGTATGATAACCAGACCGCCTTCTTATCGGGTGCTTCACTGTCAAACCCAATTTCAACATTTCAGATTTCATCCTTAACAGCCGACGCGCTGATATGGGAAATTACAGATCACTACAACATAAAATCACAAGACTTCAGTTTAAATGAAAATGCAGGAGCATTTTCAACATCTACGGAGCAGTTGAAAAAATGGGTGGTCTTTAACAACACTTTCCCCGAACCTGCTTTTGTCTCGAGAATAGATAACCAGGATCTGTCCGGGATGTCAGCGCCGAACCTGCTTATTATTACGCATCCTGCCTTTCGTGAAGAAGCGAACCGCCTGGCCCAGCACCGCACAAGTTTTGACAACTGGTCCGTGCTGGTGGTGACAACTGAAGAAATTTATAATCAGTTCTCAGGCGGCCGACAGGATGTGTCAGCTCTCCGGGATTTTGCCAAATACCTTCGCGACAAAAATCCTCCAGCATTAAAAGCAATCCTTCTTTTTGGAAAAGGGTCATATGATTACAAAGACCGGTTGGTGAACAACACTAACTTTGTTCCAACTTACCAGTCGAGAAACTCACTTCATCCACTGCAGTCTTATTCTTCTGACGATTACTTCGCATTCCTTGAAACAAGTGAAGGTTCGTGGACGGAGTCACCAGCCCAGCACCACACCCTTGATGTCGGTGTAGGCCGGTTGCCAGTCACCTCGGTGGAAGAAGCAACGAATGTTGTGGATAAGATCATAGATTACGATACCAATCAAAAGGCTCTGGGTTCCTGGAGAAAAAAGATCGTCTTTGTAGCTGACGATGGAAACAGCGAAGATGGTTTTACCAGTCTGCATCAATACCAGGCTGACCAGCTTGCAACAGAAATCGAAGAGAATTATCCGGCAGTTGACACACGCAGGATCTTTATGGGTACATATAAAAAGAACCTGCAACCCAATGGCGAGACCATTCCGGAAATGGCAGACGATATAAAACGCGCTTTTGATCAGGGGGCGCTTATAATCAACTTTACTGGTCATGGTTCTGAATTTGTGTGGACTGACGAAAGAATTCTCACGGAAAAAACCATCGCCGAACTTAAGAATGATCGCTACCCCTTTCTTGTTACCGCTACCTGCGAGTTCGGAAGACAGGATGATCCCTTTCAGATCTCCAGCGCCGAACGATCAGTTACACTAAAAGGCGCGGGCGCTATAGGCCTGGTCACAACCGCAAGGCCCGTAAACGCCACGACAAATTTTAACCTCAACGAAGCGTTTTACGAATCACTATTTGAGGCCACATCAACCGGGTATGCTACGATAGGTGAAGTCTTCCAAAAAACTAAAAACAACAGTATAAGCGGCGTGGCCAACCGGAATTTTTCTTTGATCGGCGATCCCTCCATGGTCCTCGCCCTCCCTGAATATAGTATACAGGTAAATTCTGTAAAAACTTCGTTCGGTTCAGACACGCTTAAGGCGCTTTCGATGGTAACCACCAAAGGGGAGGTACACGGTCTTGACGGACTCCTTGCAGGTAACTTTAACGGCGTAGTTGAGGCTACCCTTTTTGATAAAGAAAAGGAATTCGTCACGATCGGAAAAAATAATCCGCCCTTTGAATACAGGCAGTGGGACAACGCAGTATTTCGGGGGAAGGCAACTGTTAAAGACGGCAAGTTTGAATTCACTTTTGTGATGCCTAAAAATATTGCCTATCAGGTAGGTGAAGGAAAATTCAGCATGTACGCTTTTGATCCGCAAACACAAATAGATGCTAAAGGTGTTGATAAAAGTCTGCGCATCGGTGGCAGTGAGAGCGTTGTTAGCGGTGACGCCACGCCACCAGCGATCAGATTATTCATGGGTGACACTACTTTTGTCAACGGAGGTGTTACCTCCCCCGACACCTATCTCATAGCCGAACTCGAAGATGAGAATGGGATCAATATTTCGGGCTATGGAATCGGAAACAGCATCGTCGCCCAACTTGATGAGGACGCCGGGAGTTTTATTCTCAATGACTATTATATCAGCGCTGCAGATACTTATAAAAAAGGATCTATCAGGTTTCCCATTCTGGGTCTAACACCAGGTCAACACGTGCTAACGGTGAATGTGTGGGATGTGCACAACAATCCCGCGGAAGCATCTATAGCCTTTTTAGTTACTGACGGCGAGACCCTGGTGATTGAGGATTTCGGCAATTATCCAAATCCGTTCAACGAAAACACAACCGTTTTTTTCACGCATAACCGCTCCGGAGACGATCTAAAGGCACAATTATTTATATATAGCATGTCGGGCCAACGGATTAAATCAGGGGAAATTTCCATTGGTGGAAGTGAATACCACGTTAATTTAATGGAATTAGACACTTATGACGATTCAGGCAAAAAACTGCCGCCTGGCTTATACTTGGCCCGCCTTATTGTTCGTTCAATGACCAACGGCTCTAAAAATGAGAAGGTTACGAAACTTATTGTAGTGAATTGATTATCTTTAACCCCTGAAATTTATATTGATGAAGCTCAGAGAAGCATTTCTCCTCCTGGTATTCGCAAGTTCCGCTTTGCAGGTTTTTTCTCAGAACACCGGTGCCAGTCAGCCAGGCGAATTGGTGGGGCAGCAGCGCGCTATCACCACGGCGGTCCCTTTTATTGGAATTACACCCGATGCAAGGCATGCGGCCCTTGGTGATGCCGGAGTTGCTACTTCAGCTGACGCAAATGCCGCCTACTGGAACGCCGCCAAACTTGTTTTTATTGACAAAAGTTATGGCGGAAGTTTCTCCTACACTCCCTGGCTTGGCAAGATTGTAAACGACATGTGGATCTCGTCATTGACAGGATTCTACAAAATAAACCGCGAACAGGCGGTAGCTGTTTCCCTGAAATATTTTGACCTTGGAGAGATCAGTTTCCGGGGTTACAACAATGAACCACTCGGCGACTTTAATCCCAAAGAGGCTGCCTTTGATGCAACTTACTCAAGAATGCTAACCGACAATTTTAGCATCGGGCTCTCCGCCAGGTATATTTTTTCAAACCTCACGGGCGCTTTTACCAATTCAGATGCGCAGGCAGGTAATAGCGTTGCCGCCGATATCGGCGTTTATTATACCAAACAGCTGCAAGGCACGCGCAATTCAACACTCTCCCTGGGAGGACAGATCTCAAATATCGGCGCAAAAATTTCTTATACCGATAACAACAACAAAGACTTTTTGCCCACCAACCTGCGTTTAGGCGGCGCATATACCACCGAACTGGATCCTTACAATAATATTACGTTCATTCTTGATTTCAACAAACTAATGGTGCCGAGTCCCGGTGCAGACCGCGATACAGTTTCGCTTTTAAGCGGAATGTTCGGTTCGTTTTCGGATGCCCCCGGTGGCGCAAAAGAAGAATTTCAGGAGTTCATGACCTCCGTGGGAATTGAATATTGGTACAGGGACATCTTTGCCGGACGCCTGGGATATTTTAATGAAAACGTCAACAAAGGAAACCGGAAATATCTCACGATGGGCGTTGGATTCCGGAAAAATAATTTTGGAATAGACGTAGCCTACGTCGTCCCCACCAATCAGCGCGAACATCCACTGGCAGAAACCCTTCGGTTCACCCTTCTGATGCACATCGGCGAAAGAAACCAGCAGGACGAGGAATCCGTTACCGATTAGTTTATTCAATGCTCGATAGAACCCTTCCTCCTCCATTCGTTAAAAGTTCTTCATTCAATCTAATCACACCGGAAGAAAAGAAACTGCACAATGGCGTGCATTTGTTTTTTGTGCCCGGTGGCTCCCAGGATGTTCTGAAAATAGAACTGATCTTTGAAGCAGGCAGATGGTTTGAAAATAAATTGGGCGCGGCAAACTTTACAACACACCTCCTTTCAAAGGGAACAAAAGCAAAAAGCAGCTTTGAAATAGCACAGCTATTCGACCAGTATGGCGCGCATCTCGAGGTCAGCCCTGGACTGGATTTCGTATCCATTGCGCTGTATACACTTAATAAAAACCTCGCGCCGGTATTGAAATTGCTGATGGAGATCCTGTCCTCTCCTTCCTTTCCGGAAAAGGAACTCAGGCAAACTCAATCAGTATATATTCAAAACCTGAAAGTAAACAATGAGAAAACAAGTTTTGTTGCTTCTCATCTTTTCAGAAAAAACCTTTTTGGAGACACCCATCCTTACGGGATGGAAACCGGGGAAAAAGATGTCAATGTGGTTCAGACATCAGACCTCCAAAAACATTTTACTGAATTTATCCATTCTGCGAAAGTTTTTGTTTCGGGAAAAATTGAACCCGTCAGCAAGGATCTTATTCTGGAAGAGTTCCAACAGATCGCTCCCGGAAATCACGCGCATAATATCAAGCCTGTTATCAAGGCGCATCCCGGACGGCAATACGTAGAGAAAAAAGATAGCGTTCAGTCCTCTTTGCGCATAGGAAGAAGATCAGTGGTGCGTGCTCATCCGGATTATGTATCCAATCTGTTTGTCAGCCATATTCTTGGTGGTTATTTCGGATCGCGTCTGATGAAAAATATCAGAGAGGAAAGAGGCCTGACGTATGGTATATCGGCGTCTGTTCATGGTCTGAAACACGACAGTTACCTCGTGATAGGAGCAGATGTAAATAAAGAGAACGTAGATCTTACATTCGACGAGATCCGCAAGGAATTAAAAAATCTCAGGGCAACAAAAATTGCCGCGGGAGAACTTGAAACAACCCGGAATCATTTTATTGGCAGCCTGCAATCAGAGATAACAACCCCATTTGCCCACGCCGAGAAAATAAAAACCATTGCATTATTCAACCTGCCGCGTGATCATTATCAGAATATGATCAGCAAAATTGAAAGGATCACTGCCGTGGAAATTGCAGACATCAGCGAACAATATTTTCATGAAGATGCTTTTTGCGAAGTAGCGGTTGGGTAGGAAAAAGGTACGATCTCCTACCTGGCGCCTCGCTCCACGCGCAATCCGACGGCAAGAATACCAGCGAGCGTATCAGTTCGCATAAATTGTTCAAACGAAATTTTGTATTTGCCAGAATTCGGGAATATGTGGTGCATCTTCAAGGGGATGCGGTGGTCGTAAATATCCCCCAGCCCGCTTTCGCCATGGGGCTCGCCTGTCTTATCGTCAAAGAGCAATCGACGGATCATTTTTTTTTCCAGCACGGTGCCGGAAGAATCTTTCAGATGATAGGTGATGAATATCCGGGCAAAAGGATAATCAAGGCTGTTGCGCACATTGCAATAGAGGTTGTAGGATTGCAGCGTATCCAGGATTTCAAATTCAAATTCCGGTTTTTCGCTTACGAGCCAGTTCCGCGAATTAAAGTCCATGTTCTTTTCATAAACACGTTCATCATCACAGGAAAGAAAAAAAACAATGATGATTATGAAACCGAAAAATGATCTCATCCTTGATTGCGCGGTTTGTTGCTATTGGGATTGATGTTGCGTTTTTCGCCCGGGCGATCACCAGGTCCTTTTCTTTTTTTATTTTTCTTCTTGCCTTTGTTGCGGTATTTCTGATCCATTCGCTGCAGGTCGCTGTTCAATACCTCTACCGTCGCCTTTTCTTCGGCCACATCTTTTTCCAGGCTCGCAGGTTTCTTCCCTTCGTTATTCAGCAGCAGTATCTCGTTAACCCTGGACACGTTGAGGGGGTACCAGGTACTTTCTTCGCGGAAACCAAACCACATGATCTTTCTGAAGATATCTGTTTTCTGGAGCGTGGCTTCACCTTTTTCTGTGAGTAGCGGCCCTTCAATTTTCGGAATATCCTCCAGTGCGTCCATATACGTTTCAAGCTCGTAGTTCAGACAGCATTTTAAGCGACCGCACTGGCCTGAAAGTTTGCTGGGATTAAGTGACAGATTCTGATAACGGGCCGCGCTGGTAGCGACATTCTTAAACTCACTCAGCCATGTGGCGCAGCAAAGCTCGCGTCCACAAACACCGATACCGCCCAATCTGCCGGCTTCCTGTCGAAGGCTGATCTGTCGCATTTCGACTCTGATCTTGAATTCGCCTGCAAGAACTTTGATAAGCTCCCTGAAGTCGACACGGTCATCGGCCGAATAAAAGAAAGTTGCTTTTGTATTATCAGCCTGGTACTCGATGTCGGAGAGCTTCATCTCGAGTTTGAGATTTCTGATGATCTCGCGTGTGCGGTATAGCGTGGGTAGTTCACGTTTCTTTACCTCTTCAGATTTTTCAAGATCTTTCTGGTGGGCGACCCGGTAAATTTTTTTTATCTCGTTGTCGTTGACGACTTTCTTTTTCTGCATTTGGAGTCTTACGAGTTCCCCCTGCATGGAAACATAACCCAGGTGGTGGCCGTTGGGCACTTCTACGATCACGGCGTCTCCGGTTGTGAGATTTATTCCTTCAGAATTCTTATGAAATTCTTTTCTTCCGTTCTTGAAGCGAACCTCGACAATATTAAATCTATCCTGTCCCGGCATATCCATGTTGGATAACCAGTCGAAAACATTCATTTTATTGCAGCCACCGGTACCACAGGCGCCATTATTTTTGCAACCTGAAACTTTACCATCTTTGACTGACCCGCACGAACATGCCATTCTTAAAATCCTTTATAATTCAATAAATCAATACCGATATCTTTTCTAAAATATAAACCGTCCCATTCTATTCCCGCAACCCTTTCATAGGCCAGCCTCCGGGCCTCTTCCAAAGAATTTCCTTTTCCTGTTACCGCCAGCACCCGGCCGCCTTCCGTAAGAATATTTTCTTTTTCGCTTTTTGTGCCCGCGTGGAAGATCAGTTTATCATTGTCTTTCCTTAAACCGCGAATGACTTTTCCTATCTCGTAAGAACCTGGATAACCTCCGCTGACCAAAGCAACCGTAACAGAATGGTGAGGATCGATCTGGAGTTCTTTTCCTTTCAGTTCACCTTTAGCCGTGGCAACCAAAAGTTCTACGAAATCACTTTTTATGCGGGGCATGATAGCCTGGGTTTCGGGATCTCCCAACCGCGCATTGTATTCGATGACGAACGGGCTCCCGCCAACATTCATGATTCCCGCAAAAATGAATCCTTTATAGTCAATCCCTTCCCGCTTTAACGCTTCTATGGTGGGTTTGATCACCTCTTTCTCAATCTTTTGCATGAATGCCGTGGTGGCAAAATTGACAGGTGAAACGGCCCCCATCCCCCCCGTGTTCGGTCCGGTATCACCATCTCCAATGCGTTTATAGTCCTTGGCCTCAGGCAGCATCACATAATCCTTTCCATCTGTAAGGATAAAGACCGATAGCTCAATTCCTGTAAGAAATTCTTCAATTAAGACCTTCGCACTGGCTTCTCCAAATTTTTTGTTCACCAGCATATCCTTGATCACAGCCTTTGCTTCAGTCTGCGAAAGTGATATCACCACTCCCTTACCGGCAGCAAGACCATCAGCCTTCAATACAATCGGGGGTTTGCAGGTAGAAATGTAGTCAAATGCATTGTTAAGTTCAGAGACAATAAAAGTTTTTGCCTTGGCGGTCGGGATGTGGTTCCGCAGCATGAATTGTTTTGAAAAATCCTTGCTTCCCTCAAGCTGTGCGCCCTGTTTCCCTGGTCCAACGATGAGTACATCCTTCAGCCACGGATCGCTTTCAAAATAATCACGGATCCCTTTTACCAATGGCGCTTCCGGGCCAACCACCATTAATTCAATATTCTGGTTCTGACACAGTTGACCTAACCTGTAAAAATCATCGGCTGCTACCTCAGCATTCTCAGCAATCGCGGCGGTACCTGCATTTCCGGGAGCAACAAAAAGCCTGTCGCACAACGGACTTTGAGATATTTTCCACGCTAACGCGTGTTCTCTGCCTCCATTGCCAATAATCAGGATATTCATGTAACTACCTTATTTTCAGTTTATCATCAAATATAGAAGTTAGAAGTTATAAGTTGGAATTTGCCATTAGAAAGAATTCTCATCCAGCCCATTCGTTTTAAAAAGCCGGCCAGGGCCAGGATCAGGCTGCATAAAAAAACAGGAGCCAGCCGGGCTGACTCCTGATACATATTTTCCGGCAGACCCGGCAGATCAGTTGGCGTATTCGGAAAGGAATTTTATGCGCATTAATCGAATCTCTTCCTCTGAATGTTCAGAGATTGGTTCGTGGTTAAGGGCTGCCTCCAGGCTATCCGTTTCAGCCTCCATAAAATAATCATGCAGCTCATCCTGTCTATGCGGATCCAGCACCTGATCGATATAATAGCTCAGGTTCAGCTTCGTGCCCGAAAAACAGATGTTTTCTATTTCGGTCAGTAGTTCTTCAAAGGTAAGGCGGGTTGATTCGGCAATCTCCTCGAGATCAATTTTCCGGTCAATCTGCTGGATGATCGAAATCTTGGTCTTCGATTTGTTAACAGATGATTTTACAACCACCTCGCTTGCCGTTTCTATCTCGTTCTCATCAACATACTTCTCGATGAGTGAAAGGAAAGGGTCCCCGAACTTATTGACCTTACCCATACCTACCCCGTTAACCTGGGCCAACTCTTCCTTTGTAGTAGGATAAGTGGTCGCCATTTCTTCCAGCGACGGATCCTGGAAGATCACATAAGGAGGGAGATCTTTTTCCCTGGCGAGTTTTTTTCGTAAATTCTTAAGCAACTCGTAAAGCTTCTCATCGTAGGCTTTGGAATTGATCGGCGTCTTTTCACTGGAAACTTCTTCGTCTTCAAGGTCAGTAGTGAAGTCGTGATCTCTCGCAAGCTCAATGGCAAAAGGTTTTTTCAGAAAGGCCTCTCCTCTTGCGCTGATCTTTAATGCGCCGATATTATCGATATCTTTTTCCAGATATTGATAGATCAAAGCCTGGCGGATGACCGATTTCCAGAAATCAGAATCTTCATTGCTTCCTTTGCCATAAACTTCGAGGTCGAAATGCCCGTAGCTTTTGACATATTCATCTTCCACGCCCCTGATCACGTGCACGAGGTGGTTTAATCCAAATCGTTCATTGGTTTGTTTCACGGCGCGCAAGGCGATCTTCACATAATCGGTTCCGTCAAATCTTTCACGCGGATGTACGCAGTTATCGCACATACCGCAGTTATCCTGGGTATATTCCTCACCGAAATAATGAAGCAATTGCCTTCTGCGGCAGACAGGAGATTCGGCGTAATATTCCATCTCCTGCAGAAGGATCCTGGCATTTTCGCGTTCCTGAACAG
>JBBDXJ010000072.1:0-6993 GCA_040902445.1 Cyclobacteriaceae bacterium
TTAATATAATTTAATTTAAAGTATTTCGGATATGGCATGGAAAGAAGTTGATAACCGGCTAACCAGAACTTTCAAGTTCCGGGATTTTAATGAAGCATTTGGTTTTATGTCCAGGGTCGCACTGATCGCGGAAAAAATGGATCACCATCCTACCTGGACGAATACATGGAATACCGTAAGCTTCGAATTATCCACACATGACGCCGGCAATAAAGTAACAGAACGCGACCGGAAACTTGCTGAAGCCATCGACAAGCTTATTTCATGATCCAGGAGAAAAAAACGTCTCTTTACCTGGTCCCTACCCCCATTGGAAATCTGTCTGACATTACACTGCGGGCCATCGAAGTGCTGAAGTCAGCAGACTTTATACTGGCCGAAGATACCCGCACCTCGGGCTACCTTCTAAAGCATTACAGTATCGGGAAACCAATGCAAAGTTTTCATAACTTCAATGAGCACAAAATCCTGGATAGCCTCATAACACGTATGAAGAAAGGCGAAATTATGGCGCTCATCAGTGATGCAGGCACTCCGGGAATTTCAGACCCGGGTTTTCTGATCGCGCGCGCGTGTTTGCAGGCAGGATTATTGATAGAATGCTTACCTGGCCCCACCGCTTTTGTGCCGGCATTATTAAAATCAGGGTTACCCGCTGACAGATTTGTATTTGAAGGCTTCCTACCCCAAAAGAAGGGACGTCAAACGCTGTTAAAACAATTGACAGAAGAAGAACGAACAATGATCTTTTACGAATCACCTCACAGGCTGCTCAAGACTCTTCAGCAATTCGGGGAATATTTTGGTGTTGACAGAAAAATTTCTGTCAGCCGTGAACTCACAAAAATTTATGAGGAAACTGTGAACGGTTCCATTGATGAAGTGACCAAACACTTTTTGGAAAAAGAAATCAAGGGTGAGATTGTGATAGTGATTGAAGGGAAAACGAAAGCCTGATTTTCTAACTTTTGACACCGTTTCTTGCCATTAGTTAGCTTCAATCAGGATTGTTATCTTCACTTAAATAAAATAGAAAAACAAAGTAAATGGATTTAGAAAAAATTGAAAAGGGAGTAATTGACAGTTGCCTCGAAGTTGGTGAATTTATTGGTCGGGAAGGGGCGTCCTTTGATCGCACCAGGATCGAACAAAAACATGTTTTTAACAATCTGGTTTCTTATGTAGATAAAGAAGCTGAAAAAAAACTGGTGAAAACATTAGGGAAACTCTTTCCGGCCGCAGGTTTTATTACCGAAGAAGGAACTGTAGAACAATCACAGCAACACGAATACAACTGGATCATCGACCCCCTGGATGGCACTACGAATTTTCTACATGGTATGCCGATGTATGCCATCAGTATTGGCCTTACAAAAAATGGACAAGCTATCTTAGGTGTGATATACGACATCTGTCAAAAAGAATCTTATCATGCCATTGAAAACGGGCCAGCGTTTTGCAACGACAGGATCATTAAAGTTTCTGCTATAGGTTCATTGAGTGAAAGTCTGCTGGCAACCGGATTTCCCTATTATTATTTTGATAAACGCGAGGACTATCTTGATATCATCAAGGAGTTTTTGAATGAGACCCACGGCATACGCAGGCTCGGAAGTGCCGCCATTGATCTCGCTTACGTGGCGTGCGGCAGGCTCGAAGGTTTTTTTGAATACAATCTCCATCCCTGGGATATTGCGGCGGGCACTCTTATTGTGCAACAGGCAGGCGGAAAAGTGACCGACTTTAAAGGCGGAACCAATTTTTTATTTGGCAATCAACTCTGCACGAGCAATTCACTGGTTCATGAGGAAATGCTAAATGTAATTAAGAGCAAGTGGTTCTAAAAGCTAAAAATTCTATCAGGTTAAAATATAATTGTATGAAGAAGGCAACATATTTAGAATCTTTACCGGCGGTTTTCCTGCTGGTCTTGATATCTTTTCTGCAATCCCTGCAGGCACAGGACAAACCCAGTGATAAACTTCCGCTTGACCCGCAGGTTAAAGTGGGAAAATTACCGAACGGGCTTACGTATTATATCCGGAAAAATGTCAAGCCTGAAAATAAAGTCGAACTCAGGCTGGTGGTCAATGCCGGCTCTATTCTGGAAGATGACGATCAACAAGGGCTCGCCCACTTCGCAGAACATATGGCATTCAACGGATCTGCCAATTTTGAGAAAAATGATATTGTATCATTCCTTCAATCCATTGGTGTGGAATTCGGCGCTGATCTCAACGCCTATACCGGATTCGATGAAACAGTTTACATCCTGCCGATCCCTACAGAAAAAAAGGAAAACGTCGAGAAGGCTTTCCAGATACTGGACGACTGGGCCAGCGCTGTATCATTCGATCCTGGAGAGATCGACAAGGAGCGAGGCGTCGTGCTCGAGGAGGAACGTTCAGGCCGCGGAGCAGAAGAAAGGATGTTCAGGCAGACTTATCCGAAGATGCTTGAAGGATCCAAGTACGCCGACCGTTTACCGATCGGGAAAGTGGAGGTGTTGAAAAGTTTTAAACCTGAAGTGATCCGGAGATTTTACAAAGACTGGTACAGACCCGATCTCATGGCCGTAATAGTGGTGGGTGATATGGACCCCGCAGAAGCAGAACGGCTTATCAAAAATCATTTTTCAGATTTAAAGAACCCCGCTAATCCAAGGCCGCGTGAAAAGGCTAATGTGCCTACGCGGAAAGAATCAGAAGCTCTGGTCGTGACTGATAAAGAGGCTACCAATCATCTGATAGATATTAATTATCCATACAAGACATTGAAGGATCAAAATACGCTGGGCGCGTATCGCGAATATCTATTGCGCAATCTTTTTGCTTCAATGCTCAGCCAGCGTATGCAGGAACTTATTCAAAAAGAGAATCCGCCATTCTTATATGCTGCTAACTATTTTGGCAGCCTTGCGCGCGGGTACGAAGGTTATAACGCTTACGCATACCTGGGCAAAGGCGGTGTTGAACCTGCCATCAACGCATTGGTGGCCGAGAATGAACGCGCACGCAAATTTGGTTTTACTGCCAATGAGCTTGACCGCACAAAAAAGATGATGCTGAAATCCATTGAGCGAGCCTATAATGAGCGCGATAAAACCGAATCTGCAAACCTTACAGAGGAGTATATTCGCCATTTCCTGGAAGAGGAGCCTATTCCGGGAATTGAAAATGAATACAAATACTACCAAAAATTCCTGGACGAGATCAAGCTTGAAGAAGTCAACAAATATGTTTCGCAAACCATTCCTTCGGCAAGTGAACCAAAACTTGTGATCCTGACAGGACCGGAAAAAGCCGACTTTAAAATTCCTGGCAATACTGAGCTTCTGACCATGGCCGAAAAGGCTTTTCAACAGGAAACAAAACCTTATGAAGAAAAAGCCATAGCATCAACGTTGATGGAAACAGTACCGAAGGCAGGGAAAATTACTGGCGAAAAGAAAAATGCCGCTCTGGATTTCACCGAACTTACCCTCAGCAATGGCATAAAAGTAATTGCAAAACCGACGGATTTTAAAAATGACCAGGTCATTTTGAATGCTTCGCGTTTGGGCGGTCATTACAATTACGATGCTGCAGACAGATACAATGCGGAATTTGCTGCGACGATCGTGACGCAGATGGGAGTTGGAAATTTTTCGCCTACTGACTTGCGAAAAGTGCTCGCCGGTAAAAACGCGGGCGTCACACCCCGGATTGGTTCCGTATCAGAAGGTATAAACGGGCAATGCAGCGCCACAGACGTCGAGACCATGCTGCAGCTGGTGCATCTCTATTTTACGCAACCCCGAAAAGATACAGAGCTCTTCAACTCCTTTGTCAGCAAACAACAAGCTATGTATCAAAACATGGCGGCGGATCCCCAGTACACATTCCAGGAATCGATGCTTGAAACATTATACAAAGGTCATCCATGGGCGCCGCGACTGCCGAAACCCGAAACCTTTTCAGAAATTAAACTCGACCGATCTCTTGAGATCTATAAAGACCGTTTTAGTGATGCGAACGGCTTCACTTTTGTGTTGGTGGGAAAGATCGACATGAATACGCTTAAGCCCTTACTGGAAACATACCTTGGCAGTCTTCCTTCGACTGGAAAAAGTTCAGCTTATAAGGACGTCGGTTTGAGACCTGCGAAAGGTCCGCTGAAAAAAGAAGTGAACAAAGGCACTGAACCTAAAAGTTTAATCCGCCTGTTGTGGAACGGCGAAGCCAAATACAGCGAAGAAGAACAATTTAAGATCCAGGGGTTGGTAGAGGTAATGAATATCAAGATCATTGAAACCCTTCGCGAAGATCTCAGTGGTATTTACGGCGGCGGAATGAATGGATCCATGAGCAAGTATCCGTACAACAGCTATTCATTTGGCATTACCGTGCCGTGTGGTCCGGAAAACGTCGATAAGCTTATAGCTGCGACCCTTGCCGAAATTGAAAAAGTGAAGAATAATGGCCCATCGGAAGCTGATCTCAACAAGGTGAAAGAAACCTGGAAACAACAGTACCTGGTGAGTATTAAAGACAATGGTTTTTGGGCGCGCCAAATACTTCAAAGCATTGAGACGGGATCGGATCCGGGGCGCTTGCTTACTTACGAACAAAGGGTAGACGCCTTAACGCCAAAAGATGTTCAGGAAATGGCAAAAAAATATCTGGACCTGAACAACTATTTGCAGTTTATTTTAAACCCGGAAGGTTAATATTTGTCGTAGAGACAAGGCATGCCTTGTCTCTACTCGTAGCGCAGCGATTTGATCGGGTTCACGATCGCAGCCTTGAAGGATTTGTATCCAACTGTAAGGATCGCAATCAATAAGGTTAAGGCAAGTCCTGTAACAAACACAACGGGCCCGATAGTGATCTTATAGGCAAACGTTTCCAGCCACTTATTCATCAGAAACCATACAGCAGGAGACGCCAGCAAGAATCCGATGAAAATCAGTTTCAGGTATTCCTTCGAAAAAAGTAAAACAATACTTTCAACAGAAGCGCCCATGGCTTTGCGCACTCCGATCTCTTTTGTCTTTTGATTTGCCATAAAAGTAGCAAGTCCGAATAGCCCCAAACATCCGATAAAAATTGCCATAGAAGTAAACACGGTTAGGACGATGGACATTTTTTGCTCCCCTTCATAGAACTCCTGGATATGTTCGTCGAGAAATTCATAATCAAAAATATGTTCGGGATACGCATACTCCCACTTTGTTTTTACTTCACGGATGATCTGCCGCAGTTGGGCCTGGTTTACCTTTAGGGATAATGTGCGGTATCCTTCAATATTATTCATCAGGACGGTAGGTTCAATGCGTTCGCGCAGGGAAACGGTATGAAAATCCCTGACAACCCCCACCACCGGAAGATTTCTTCCCCACATATGAATGCGTTTTCCTATGATCTCTTCGGGACGTTCCAGGCCGGAAACTCTCACGAGTTCTTCATTCACCAAAAAACCTCTTGCGGTATCATTATCTTCAAGATTGGCACCGGCAATAAGGTCGATGGCATACAATGAAATATAATTCCCGTCAATCTGTTTTACCTGAGTATCCTTCCGGTCGCTTTCTGCTTCACCATCAAAATAAAACCCTGTGCCACTAACAGATCCTGAAGAAGGTGGCGTACTGCTCAGACTCACAGATTCAACTCCTGCGAGTTGACCTACTTGTTCACGGAGGGTACGCACTTTGCTGGTGCCATCGCCAGTCTGTGGTGATTCAACTTCAGGAATGAAAATAAGCAACACGGCTTCTTTTCTAAATCCCAGTTCCTGCGAGCTGAAATAATTCATCTGGCTCAGCAAAATGATGGTGCCCATAATAAAGAACTGCGAGATAACGAATTGAAGTACGACAAGACTTCTTCGAAGGTTATATCCCGATGAAGATCTATTATTGATTTGATTCTTTAAAGCCAGTACAGGTCTAAAACCGGAAATTATCAGGGATGGATACAATCCGGAAAGCAATGACACCACAATGGTTATTCCCAGAATAAAAACCCACAAAAGTGTATCACCGGAAAAATTCAGTTCCAGCGGAAGTTCTAAAAACGGGTTGAGAAAAGACAATGCCATTTGTGTTATGCCCAGTGAGAGCAGCATGGCAAGCAATGTCACCAGTGTGGTCTCGCCTAAAAACTGTGCAATGAGCTGGCGCCGGCTGCTTCCAAGAGATTTGCGGATGCCGACCTCCTTCGAGCGTTTGATGGCCTCGGCTGTAATGAGGTTGATAAAATTAATACAGGCGGTAATAATAAGGAACAGGGCAATTACGCTGAGCGCAATTAACATTTCCCTCGGCGCTGTATTGTAATTGAAATTTGAATACCGGTCATCAAAATGCAGCTCACGCAAAGGCTGAAGGCTAAAGGTTCGGTGTCTGTAATTTTCTTTGCCGAGGTATTTATCGACGAACCCGGGTATACGCGTTTCAATCTTCGCCGGTGTTTCATTTTCCTTTAGTAGAATATAACATTGTTCATCACTCCAGATACTGTTCCAGCCAACAGCATCTTTTTGTTTTTTGATAGTGGCAAATGACAACATTAATCCGAAAGGAAAATCCGTGTTGACCGGATAATCCTCCATCACCGCGGTGATCTTGTATTCAATGGTATCGTGGCTGACAATCTCGCCAACGGCATCCTCCCTGCCGAAATATTTTTTTGCCAGCGATCTCGAGATGATGGCTTCATTCGGTTCATCCAATCCTTTATCCGAATTTCCAATAAGCAGCGGCCTGTCGAAAATTCTGAAGAAATTAGGTTGTGCAAAAACGACTCCCCGCTCCTCCTGATATTTTTTTATTTCACCGTCCTTTTGTGGAACCTTGATCACCGCATCGGAACGATAGGAGGCGAACGTCACTTCTTCCGCCTCAGGAAAATCCTGGCGGAAGGCGTCGGGCAAAGCGAGAGGGACTCCCGGGGTGTAAAACTTTCCGTTGGTGCCATCGGATTCCGTAACAACCCTGAATATTCGGTCCCG
>JBBDXJ010000073.1:0-1107 GCA_040902445.1 Cyclobacteriaceae bacterium
ATGAGCCGCATGGCATGGAGTCGTCTGGCTGTCTCAAAATCAAACCGCACTGCAAGGGAACGACAGTCGGCCACCTGACACATCATCGGTGCGAGGTCGTGTATCGTGCATCGCCCGGTTTCCAGGTAGACACAGTCTCCGTTGGGTTTGTGCGCAAGCATCATGGCCGCAGGAACAACGGGGTGAGGCTCGGTGCGATATCCCCGCGCCAACTCCTTCGGCTCAAGTCGGATCAAGTCTCCCTGGCAGCAGAGTGTGCAGCCATTACAGGGGACATCCGCTCTATTTGAGTGCTGGCTCATCGCCATTGGTTCCGCAAACCTCCTAACGGACTGGAGCTCCGCCTCCATATAAGACATTTCGGCGGACAGGTAAATTGTTTATTCCACTTTTAATGGTGGCCCAACAACTTTCATTTCGTGTTCTAGAAAAACTTCTGCAATTTCCTCTGCTGTTGGAGGAGAAGTCCAAACATCTGTTACCTTAAAAAATGCTTCCATTTTTCCTGCCGGTAGATAAGAAACTATCATCTTTCCTTTTTCTGCCAGTTGAACAAATGCGTGCTGAACATTTCTGGGAAGAAAAATGGTGTCCCCCGATTTCATTTGGTATTTGTCTTCACCAACTTGAAATACATATTCACCTTCTACAACATAAAACCACTCGTCCTGAAAAGGATGAATGTGCAACGGCGGGCCACCTTTAGGAGTTAATCCCGTTTGCTCGAATACAGCTAAATCTCCCTCAGTATCGGAAGAAGAAATTTTGATGTCTAACGTATTTGAAGTAACACCTTTCATCTTGTAATGTTTGCCAAATCTAGCTTCACCTGCTTTTATTTTAAAACCTTTATCTGCTCTCATAATAAAATACCCTTTGATGTTTGCTAACAATGTGATTGGATAAAAAGCAAGCGCGAACAAAATAAATCTTCTTCGTTTCATAATGCCCCGTTTTGAATTGTAGAAGTGATTTTGTGTCAGGCAAATATTAAGTTGCACTGTCGCCAAACCATGACGGACAACTCGTGTAATTACGTCATAAGCAATTCGTGTGTTCTAACTATTGTTTATATGGTTTCTTGATAAACCCGTTAGTGAGTCAAAT
>JBBDXJ010000074.1:0-6957 GCA_040902445.1 Cyclobacteriaceae bacterium
TTTGTGTTTGTAGGCCGTGGCAGTGACAGCCAGCGGTTGCGAGCAGAAGCGGCTCTGCGCGCCTTGCAGAATGTGTTGTTCTATGACGAGATCGACCCAGACGATATTCCTGGTCTGTATGCCCAATGTCATGTGGGCATAGTGGCGCTCGATGTAAGGCACAAGACGCACAACATACCGGGCAAATTCATTGCCTATATGCAGGCTGGATTGCCGGTGATAGCGCTGATTAATCCGGGCAATGACTTAGAGCAGATGATTCTATCCAATAGGGTTGGGGTCGTGTCTACGCGGACTGATATTCAAGAGTTGGTACTGAAGGCCGACGGGATTCTTGCTGAACTGGAAAGTTCAAGTGAAGTCCAGACCCGTTGCCAGGAACTTTACTTGCAATTGTTCTCGCCAGAGACAGCAGTATCGCAAATCGTAAAGGCCTTGCAGAAATGACTATACTGCGCATTTCTCCTGAGTATTTAACATCGTTGATCGCAGAGGCTTCGCGTTCAGCGCGTGCGCGCCAACATCGCAATATCCACACAAGTTATGGAGATTCGTGTGTCAGCTTCCCCTAACATGAGACATACATAATTAGAGTTTTCTGAGATTATTCGCACTCAGGAGACAATGATGAAAAAGACCCTATTTACAGAAACCCAGATAGTGTTGGTATTGAGAGAAGCCGATAAAGGCACGAAGATTGAAGAGGTGTGTCGTAACCATGGCATTAGTAGTGCAACCTACTACAACTGGAAGAGCAAATACAGTGGAATGGAAGCCCTGACCCAGCAATTGGAAAAGTCGCCTCGATCGGGCTTTTGGAGATGTTATGATCGCCTGCGATTGAAGGGATATGCATTCAATTACAAGCGTGTTTATCGGGTTTATTGCCTAACGGGATTAAATTTGAAGAGACGAGCCAAAAAGGTACTCCCCAAGCGAGTTGCAATGCCGCTGGAAGTCATGGCGGCACCGAATGTGCAATGGCCCTGGATTTTATGCATGACAGCCTGTATTGCGGCAGGCCGTTTCGCACGTTGAACATTATTGACGAAGGAACGCGTGAGTGCCTGGCCATCGAAGTGGATACCTCGCTTCCGGCTGCAAGGCTGATACGGGTCATGGAACGATTAAAAGAGGAAAGAGGATTGCCTATTCAAATCAGATTGGACAACGGCACCGAACTCATTTCCAGTCAGTTCATGGAATGGTGCGATCAGCACACTATTGAACTGGCTTATATAGAAAAAGGGAAGCCACAGCAGAATGGCTTTGCAGAACGGTTTAACGGATCGTTCCGTAGAGAATTTCTCAATGCGTATTTGTTTGAAAATCTAACCCAGGTTTGTGACATGGCCTGGGTGTGGATGGTGGATTACAACGATGAACGTCCGCATGACAGTTTGGATAAATTACCGCCGGCGATCTATCGCCAAAAACTGGAAAACTCTTTCGGTTACCAACATATTGAAGTTATAAAAGTATCGTATAACTTATAGGAAAAGTTATGGATTTAGATCTTAAGAATAAGACAGCTTTGGTGGCAGCTTCCAGTTCAGGAATTGGAAAAGCCATTGCCAAATCCCTCGCCCAGGAAGGGGTTGATGTTTGTCTGTTGGCACGAGATGAGGGAAAACTAAAGTTTGCTCAGGAGGATATACTGAAAGTGGCCAAAGGAAAGGTGGTCTATACTGTTTGTGATCTTGCCAGCAAAGATCAAATTGATAATGCTTACGAATTCGCCAAAAAGGAGCTGGGTGAAATTGATATTCTCGTTAATAATCAAGGGGGTCCAAAGCCGGGTGAATTTGATACCCTGTCAGAAGATGATATTGAATCGTCATTGAACATCAACCTGAAGTCCGTTTTACGATTGACCAGACTCTGTTTGCCTTCCATGCAGAAAAGAAAATATGGAAGAATACTGAATGTTTTATCCATTTCTGCGAAAGAGCCCCTCAAGGGAATGTTTCTTTCAAATACCGTCAGACCGGCAGTACTTGGTTTTGCGAAGTCTCTTGCCACCCAGTATGCGGAATCAAATATTACGGTTAACAGCCTTTTGCCATCATCTGTGATGACTGAAAGAACGAGATTTTTGGTGGGGAATAAAGCTGAAGCAGACGGAACTTCATATGAACAAGCCTTAGCAGAATGTGTAAGCTCATTTCCTTCTAAACATATTGCCGAAGAAAAAGAAATATCAAGTGTTGCTGCTTTTCTATGCAGTCCTTTGGCATCATATATAAATGGAGTGGCGCTTGCGGTTGACGGAAGTTTCAGTAAAAGTATTCTTTAAGCCATGAATATTGCTATAGACAATCATACGCCTGATCAGATCGCCTATTGTACTGTTGGGGAAATTGAATTGACCGTATTAAATGCGATCCTTTCTCGGTACTATAGGGATTTGGGGATAAACTTGGTTGAAGTGAAAGGTATAAGGGGGACCGGATTAACATCTAAAAACTTCAGATGCGGAAATTATTTTGTAAAATTGATTTATGACGTTGATGATGTTATGAAAACCTGTGTCAATTATTTCTTAACTGTGTCGGATTGTTTAAACAAAAATCAGATTCCTGTATCGAAGTTTATAATAAACGATTTTGGCGACCACATTACCAACCATGAGAATCAGATTCTTTATGTTCAAGAATTTTCCAGCGAGCAGTTTTACTCCGGAACTCTAGATGAGTTAAAGCAGGTTCTGGATATTCTCCCCAAGTTACATGCTGCACTTTCACGCTTGGAGCCACTACCTACTCATAAGGTTGTCTACAAGGATTGGAATCCCGGAATAATCATCCATTCCATCAGGGAAAAAATTCCTGCAATTGATAAGCTTGCAGAATATGACCAAAAAGCCATTCAGGCCATAGAGAAAATTGATTGGGTTATTGATTGGTGGGAGTCCAATCATAAATACCTGCAGGAGAGCGGAATTCATCATTATGATTTGCACCCCCACAACCTGTTGTTTGGCGATGGAGAGTTGAAGGCCATTATCGACCTAGAGGGGTTTATTCCTTTTCCTGAAAAAGTTTCAACGTCTTTTTCTATTTTCAAAATCGCAAAAAAAACTCTCACAAAAAACATCGCACTGTTGCAGGATGTAAGAGATTTTGTAACGGAGAAAGGTTTCGACATTCAAACGGTCAACTCCTTTGCCAGATTAGAGATCATAAGAAGGGTCTTGATTATCCTTTCAGCCCATTATCTTGATGGAAATCACAATTATGACTTTGACCTGGACAAGCAAATAAGGTCATTTTCTGAAGTGGGTTATATTTTTAGTTAAATTCGGGCTTATAGAAGCCCATACTTTTGGTTGATTCCACAAGCCGGTCAAAGTAGGGAATGATCAATGGGAAATATTTTTCTCCAATGGGTCGCACATAAGTCATGGTTTCATCCCAGTAATCATTCCTGATTTGAACACTGGGCTGGATACAAAGAGCATAGATATTATCCAGTTTGTCGAGAAATTTCAGGACATTAACAAATATGTCTTGTTCGTAAATTTTACTGTAAAACGATTTCATCCCTTCTTTTGTCTTTATGTTTTCTCTGTTGGGTGTTAGGGTAATAATTGTCTCCGATACCCATCCCGGGTAGTTCTTTTTCAGGTCATCAAATGTGATGACATTTCTTTCCAGAATATTATGTACCAGTGCGGCTATGATCATTTCGTTATTTTTGTGACCGTTGGCCTTCTGCCATAGACAGGAAAAACATGCGACTCGAATTGGGTGGCAGACGTAATAACGATCAATCTCCAGAGGCCCGTAATCTTGTTCAAGGGCAAATTGAATTTGCCGATCAATCGACTCACGATCACTGACAGAAAAACCCAACTCATCAAGAATTGATCTCAATTTATGAACCTCTCTGTCCACTTTATTTGAAAAGAGAGAGAGGAATTTTTCATTACGGTGTTTTTCAATACTTCCAATTTCAAACATAATCTTATCCTTTTGACAAAAGATATGAGCAAAAATCAAAGTCCAGCTGGTCATCCAGGTCCACTGAGCGCGATTTTGGCATGATATAAGCCAATGTTTCAGGCGATAGGAATGAATTGGTCTTCAAAAGATTTTGGCAGGGCCCAATATAAATGGCCCCATTCAGGGAATAGCATGGCTCCACATCCTGCCTTCTGATATTGGGATCAGTGTTATTAATGACCGGCTTCAAGGATTTTTTCTCAAGAAAATACATCCATATTGGATGTTTATCTGATTCACACACAGATACTAGGAATTTTTGATCTTCATCAAGGCAGATCTCGATTGCCTTATCAATATCTTCAGTGGTTCTCAGGGGAGAAGTGGGTTGAAGATTGATGACATAGTCAAAACTTTTCATTTGTTGTACCGCGTGAATGATGGGGTCCATGGCAGGTGTATCATCCAGTCCGAGTTCTAACGGACGGACAAAAGGAGCTTCGCAACCATATTCTTTGGCGATATTTAGAATTTCTATGTCCTCGGAAGAGATAATCAGCTTGTCAATGTATTTGGAGGCTAGAGCTGCTTCTATGGTCCAGGCAATCAGAGGCTTGCCACCAAGATATTTGATATTTTTTCTGGGAATGCCTTTGGATCCTCCCCGGGCACAAATCAATCCGAATACGGTTTTATTGTTATACATAGTTCACCGAACTGGGAATATTGAGCAGAACAGAAGTCAATTGCTTAGCCTTGGAAAGAGACGTCTTTTTGAAAAAAATTATAAGGTGACTTAAAGGTCGGGTCATGGCACTTTTTTATTGGTGTAGGTTAGAAACACTTATTCACCCTCATCTTACATTAAAATCGACTGTAACCAATAATTGGATGAGCAGTCTACAGGCCCCTTTAAAAGTTTGAAGTGGATGGAGGCGTGTATGGATTCTTTGTATGTCAGTTCTTTTGTTTTTTTCAAAGATGTTACGCTGCAGCCTATTAATGTAATCGGGGAAACGCACTTTCTTTTAATCTGATGGACGCACTCAGCAACGCCCACTCCTTGTTGGTGAGACGCCAACCGACGCGAGCGGGGTACCTTGGCGGTCAAGCGGTAGAGATGCAGACGTTTGAGTAGCCTCGAGACCTTCGCCGACTGCTTACCCGTTTCTTTATCACACGCGCATAGGAACGGGGATTCAGCTAGACGCCTACGGACGTCCCGATTGCGGAATCCGTTGATCTGTTCTTCTGAAAATCGTTTTTTCACATCCATTCTCCTTAGTAAGAGTATTGGACTCCAAATCGTTGTGCAACTCAATTACGGGTGACGTCGTAAGCGCCGGCGAACAGCGCCTTTTTTGACAGTTGGCTGAAAAAAGAAAAAGGACGCCTTGAGGTTTTGCAGAGCGGGCTAGCGGATAAATTGTCGACCGATTGCTCCATACAAATTCAGGAAACTGCGTTGGCCGGGCGCAAGATTTTTGTGTACGCAGGCAATATGGGCGTGGCGCAAGGCATGAATACTATCCTTGAGTTTGTGGATGCCATGCAGGCGCAACCGGAAGTCGGATTTGTGTTTGTGGGCCGTGGCAGTGACAGCCAACGGTTGCGAACAGAAACGGTTCGGCTCTCTCTGCAGAATGTGTTGTTCTATGACGAGATTGATCCGGACGAGATTCCTGGTCTGTATGCCCAGTGTCATGTAGCTATAGTGGCGCTCGATGTAAGGCACAAGACGCACAATATTCCGGGAAAGTTCATTTCCTATATGCAGGCTGGTTTGCCGGTGATGGCGGTGATTAATCCCGGCAATGACCTCGAGCAGATGATTTTATCCAACAGGGTTGGTGTCGTCTCGACGCGGACTGATATTCAGGAGTTGATGTTGAAGGCCGCCGAGATTCTTGATGAGTTGGAAAGTTCGGGTGAAATCCAGAACCGTTGCCGGGAACTTTACCTGCAATTATTCTCGCCAGAGGCAGCAGTATCGCAAATCGTAAAGGCTTTGCAGAAATGACTATTCTGCGCATTTCTTCTGAGTATTTAACATCGTTGATCGAAGAGGCTTCGCGTTCAGCGCGGGCGCGCCAGCACCGTAATATCCACACAAGTTATGAAGATCCGTGCCAGCGGTTCCTGAATGCAATTGGTACAGACAGCTACATCCGACCGCACCGGCATGGGCTGGATCCCAAATCAGAAACATTAATTGCAGTGCGTGGGCGGTTTGCATTAATAACATTTGATGAAGTTGGAGAAATTCTGGAAGTTATTCAATTTTGCACCGAACGTTACGCTGCAGATTCAGAAATTGCTGCAGGACTTGATCTTTCTCCTGGCATTTGGCACACGATCGTTGCACTAGTGCCAGATTCTATACTGCTGGAGCTGAAGGCCGGGCCATTTAATCAAAATGCGGCAAAGGAGCTTGCACCCTGGGCTCCGGAGGAGCAAACGCCTGAGGGGGCGGAGTATCTTGCTCGTTTGAGGGCTTACGTAAACTCTTCACGTGAGACAGGTTGAAACTGCACGATCTGTTACCTGCTTCTATTTATTTCAAAAATAAATCAAAATATCACGCTGCAATAGTCTCAACCCTTCCAGGTAGTCCACTTAGTGTCAGTTGCTGTAAATCAACTTTGCGGCTGGCATTGTCAATATCGATTCCTGTTAGATTGCCATCCGTGTCGTAATCCAGAACGATGCCTTCCGACACTTCACGGCTTTCTACACTCGGTCTGTCTGCAAAATCAGTATAAACAGAATCAATTTCCGCTATTACAACGGCTGGCACGGCCAAAAAGGGCAAATATTGATTATATGACCTAAAATATTGGAACTTAACGCTGGCTGTAAACTGGATATTGCAGCTTATACCCATTTGGATATAATCTCATGGATGAGAAAATCAAGCAGTTGTATTGGATCGGATCTTCAAAGAAGGATTTGAAGGTGATGCCTGAATATGTTCAGGACATTTTTGGTTACGCCCTTCACCTAGCGCAACAGG
>JBBDXJ010000075.1:0-42383 GCA_040902445.1 Cyclobacteriaceae bacterium
ACTACAATGAAGTGGTATCTATCGCCAAAGCGATCAAGCCGAGTCCGCGCGGCGAACTTGAAATAACGGATGTTAACAATGTCTATTTGAAAAAAGGGAAACTCAAGGTGGCGGCCATGAGTCGCGGAACTGCGTGGCTGGATACGGGCACATTTGATTCGCTGATGCAGGCTTCAAACTTCGTACAGGTAATTGAACAACGCCAGGGATTAAAGGTAGGTTGTATTGAAGAAGTGGCTTATCGCAGGGGATTTATTACAAAGGAACAACTGCTGACGCTGGCAAAGCCCCTGGAGAAGAGCGGTTACGGGGTTTACCTTAAGAATCTTCCAGAATATATTTAGCAGTAAGCAGTAAGCTTTAAGCACTAAAACTCGTTCAGCTCCGCATACGTCTGTGTCTGTGCTCTTTTTAAATATTCGGCCTAAAGTCAAAAGGAGTATTTTCTGAAGCTTTTCTGGTCCGTCTAACATTAGACGACTCTCCGCTGTCATTGTTATTCAAATGTTCAGCTTACAGCTTATTCATGGTAGATGGTGTTCAGAACCGTCGTCCCGACAATACCGAGCATTTCTTTGCTGATAAGATCAAGGTTATCTTTTTGCGTGTGGTGAAAATCTCCAAAGAACCCTATGCCGGGTTCAAAATGCACGATGTTTATCATCGGAATTCGCGCGATGGTATTTACAAAAACGTGGTCATCGGTTACACGTGCCTGGGTTTTTTTAATAAACACATGGGAATATCCAAGTCGGTGCGCATGGTCCCAGACTTTTTCCACAATACTTGGAGCGAATTCCATGGAGTAACCTTCGCGGTGAAACTGCGCATTTTTTGCGCCGACCATATCCAGCAGAATTCCATAATAAGCTGAGTAGTTTGTCTTGTGTTTATTCCGGGCCCAGTGCTGAGAGCCAAGGCACCACCATTCCTGCATTCCATCCGGCAACGGATGGTTTCCCTTCTCCCCTTCCTTTTCTCCCCAATCCTCCCCATCGAAAAAAATAATATCCACGCCTACTTCCGGCAAGGTTGTGGTTTGCATGACCCTGGCGATTTCTAGCAGAACCCCCACTCCGCTTGCGCCGTCATTGGCACCGGAGAAAGTGGCGTTGGGTTTATCGGAATCTTTGTCAGAAAACGGACGAGTGTCCCAATGAGCGGCGAGCAGAATTCTTTTTGATTTTTCCGGATTGAAGCTGGCGGCAATATTTTTCAGGTCGAGTTTACGGCCATCGAAATTTTCAGCCTGAAATTCCTGTATAGTTATCTGGGCGCCATAGCGTTTCAGGGTTTCAACAAAAAAATCCGCGGCCTGCCGGTGGGCATTGGTATTGGGGATTCGCGGCCCGAAGGCTACCTGTTTATCAACGAACGCGTAGGCTGAATCGGCATTAAAAGGAGGAACGGCTACGGTTGCAGGGGAATCTTTTTCGTTGGTGGTTTTCCTGTTTTCCTTATTCTTCCCGCAGGAAACCATCAAAATCAGGCTGACGGCTAAAAAAAATCTTGAATTCATGCTTTATCCAAAGCTTAATTAACGCAATATTTTGTTGGAAAGTTAAAAAGTTATAGTTTTGCGCAGCTTTCTGAAAAAAATTTAGAGGGGACAGACAGTCCCCTCTTTGTTTATATAATATTTTTGATGGATCTGGTTGAGGAAATCCGAAATCTTGCCACCCTGAATTTATCACACGATAAATTCGTGGTAGAAGTATTGATTCCCGGCAAAAAAATCCCGAAAAGGGTAATGATCATCATCGATGGCGACCATGGCATAACCATTGATGATTGTGCTGATCTAAGCCGCAAGCTCTCCAAAGAATTGGATGAGCGGGCTTTCTTCGGCGACGAGAATTATATGCTCGAGGTCTCCACCCCCGGCCTTGACCACCCCCTGAAACTGAAGCGGCAGTATTTCAAGAATATAGGCCGGAACTTAAAAGTGAAAGGCCAGGAAACCATAACCGAAGGCAAGCTCAAGGAAGTGACTGAAGACAGAATTGTACTTGCCCAGGAGCTGGGGACAGGCAAAAAAAAAGAGTTGAAGGAAATAGAAATCCCTTTCTCTGAAATTGACAAAGCATTTGTCATGGTATCGTTTAAATAATATTTTACTCATATGGATATCTCAACTTTAATTGAATCGTTTGCTGAGTTCGCCAAACAAAAAAATATTGACCGGCCTACGATGATCCGTATACTGGAAGATGTATTCCGCAACATGATTAAAAAGAAATACGGGATTGATGAAAGTGGAAAGGCTGTTCCCACGGATAACTTTGATATCATTATCAATGCTGATAAGGGTGACCTGGAAATTTATCGCATACGCGAAATCGTGGAAGATGATTCAGAAGATATCTGGGAGCATGATAAGATCAGTTTGACTGAAGCGCAGAAAATTGAACCTGATTTTGAAGTAGGTGAAGAGGTTTCTGAACAGATCGATATTGAAGAATTCGGCAGGCGCGCCGTGACAACCGCCAGGCAAACACTTATGCAAAAGGTAAAAGATCTTGAAAAAGATATCCTTTACCAGAAGTATAAGGACATCGTCGGTGAGATCATTACCGGCGAAGTATACCAGGTACTTAGCAAAGAAGTTTTACTCATTGATGCGGAAGGCAACGAAATATCCATTCCGCGGAGCGAACAAATTCAGAAAGACCGCTATCGCAAGGGCGAAAATGTGCGGGCAATTGTGCATAAGGTGGAGATGGTAAACGGAAATCCAAAGATTATACTTTCCAGAACCTCGCCTGTTTTTCTGGAGCGATTGTTTGAACAGGAAGTCCCCGAGGTATACGATGGACTGATAACCATTAAAAAAGTTGTTCGCGAACCCGGTGAGCGTGCAAAAGTGGCGGTAGAATCCTACGATGACAGGATCGATCCGGTGGGCGCTTGCGTTGGAATGAAAGGATCGCGCATTCATGCCATCGTTCGTGAACTGCAGAATGAAAACATCGATGTGATCAATTTCACAGAGAACCTGGAATTGTACATTCAACGCGCCCTGAGCCCTGCAAAAATTACTTCGATAAAGATTGATAAGGAAAGCGGCCGCGTATCAGTTTATCTGAAGCCCGATCAGGTCTCCCTTGCTATCGGAAAGGGAGGTCTCAATATTAAACTGGCAAGTCGGTTAGTGAGTTATGAGATCGATGTATTCAGAGAACTTGCCGAGGGACAACAGGATGAAGACGTTGATCTCGATGAGTTTTCAGATGAAATTGAAAGCTGGGTACTGGACGAACTCAAACGCATCGGACTTGATACAGCAAAAAGCGTTCTGAACCTCAATAAAGAGGAACTTGTTCGCAGAACTGACCTCGAAGAAGAAACTGTTGAGAGTGTTTTAGGCGTATTAAAGAAGGAATTTGAATAAATAATTCACATTCAAACAAAGAAATTACTAAATCATAGGGATATTTGAGCATGGCAGAAGAAAAGATGATACGGTTAGGGCAGGCGTCGCGGAAACTGAATGTTGGGCATAACACCATACTGGAGTTTTTGTCCAAAAAAGGTTATTCCGTTGACAATAACCCGAATGCCAAGCTCACCGGAGAGCAATACGTGATGCTCTCGAAAGAATTTGCATCTTCTGCTTCTGAAAAACTTGAAGCTTCCGGGCTGACCATCGGAACAAAATACGTTGACAATATCACCTCCGATCGGGAGAAAGAAGTCGCCAAGAAAAGAGTTGATGAAGAAGAAAGCATCCTTATTAAAAATCTTGGTTCCAAAGACCTGAAAGCAAAAGAGGAAGCGAAAGAAAAAGTTGAACGCGAAAAACCCAAACTCGAAGGCATCAAAGTCCTGGGCAAGATCGAACTGGAGAAAAAACCAGCTACAAAAAAACAAAAAGAAGAATTACCCCATCCCGTTCCAGATCCAGTGTCAGTAATTGAAGCTACAACCGCCCCGGCCCATGAAGCTCCGGCAGAAATTGCAGATGAAAAACATCCAGAAACCCAGGACCTTATCAAGGCAAAGGCCGACAAGTTAAAAGGTCTGAAAGTGGTGGATAAAATTGAACTGCCCGCGGAAAAAGAAAAGAAAAAGGAAACACCACCAGTTGCTTCCTCCGATCTTAAAGAGGACCGTAAAGGAAAACGCCCCAGAAAAAGAATTGCTACCGACCAGCCGCCACAGCAACAGCGAGGCGGTGTACGTCCACAGCAACAGAGGGGCAGAGGTCAGGCTCCCACGCCAAGAGTTCAAAAAGAAGAACCTTCGGAAAAAGAGATTCAGGATCAGATCAAAGCTACGCTGGCAAAACTCAGTGGCGGCAGTAAAAAGACCAGCGGTTCAAAATACCGCAGGGAAAAACGCCAGGCTTATTCCGATGCTCAGGAGCAACAAATGCTTCAGGATGAAAAGTCATCCAAAACCCTTAAGGTTGCTGAATTTATTTCCGCCAATGATATGGCATCCCTTATGGATGTATCTGTAAATGATGTTATCTCTGCCTGCCTTGGTCTGGGCATGTTTGTTTCCATCAACCAGCGCCTCGATGCTGAAGCTATCACTGTAATTGCTGACGAATTCGGATTTGATGTTCAATTCACTTCGGCCGAAGATGATCTTACGGTTCAGGAAACAGAAGATTCAGAAGAAGAATTACAGCCCAGGGCTCCTATTGTGACCATCATGGGGCACGTTGACCATGGTAAGACATCTTTGCTCGATTATATCCGTAATACAAAAGTCACCGCATCGGAAGCCGGGGGTATAACCCAACATATCGGCGCATATGATGTAACGACCAAAAGTGGAAATAAAATTGCATTTCTTGATACACCCGGTCACGAGGCTTTCACGGCCATGCGTGCACGTGGTGCGAAATTGACAGATATAGCGATCATAGTGGTGGCAGCTGACGATGATGTGATGCCCCAGACAAAGGAAGCGATCAACCACGCGTTGGTGGCAGGCGTTCCCATTGTCATTGCGATCAACAAAGTAGATAAGCCCACTGCCAACCCTGACAAAGTGAGGGAATCTCTTTCCAAGATCAACATCCTCGTGGAGGAATGGGGTGGTAAATATCAGTCACAGGCGATCTCCGCCAAGACAGGTCAGGGTATTGATGACCTGCTGGAAAAGGTGCTGCTGGAGGCAGAGCTTCTAACGCTGAAAGCGAATCCCAACAAGCCGGCATCGGGTTCTGTGATTGAAGCCACCCTTGACAAAGGTCGTGGTTATGTCACCACTGTCATGATTCAGAACGGCACGCTGCGAGCAGGTGATATTCTGCTGGCAGGTCCCCATTATGGTCGTGTGAAAGCGATATTTGATGATACTGGCAAGAAAGTCGCAGAAGCGGGACCCGCAACCCCGGTGGTTGTGTTGGGTCTTGATGGCGCGCCGCAGGCAGGTGAAAAAATTAATGTAATGGAAACGGACCGCGAGGCGCGCGAATTGGCCACCAAGCGAAACCAGTTGCTGCGCGAGCAAAGTATGCGCACCAAGAAGCATATTACGCTCGATGAGATCGGACGACGGCTTGCGATCGGCAACTTTAAACAACTCAACGTCATTGTTAAGGGTGATGTGGACGGTTCCGTCGAAGCATTGTCAGACTCATTATTGAAACTTTCAACTCCTGAAGTCCAGGTAAGTATTATCCATCGGGGAGTGGGACAAATATCTGAATCGGATGTACTGTTGGCTTCAGCTTCTGATGCCATTATTGTCGGATTCCAGGTCAGACCATCTTTGGCTGCAAAACGTATTGCAGAAAACGAAGAGATTGAGATCCGACTGTATTCCATCATCTACGACGCTATCAACGAAGTAAAAGATGCCATGGAAGGTATGCTGGCGCCGCAGGTTGAAGAGATCATCGTAGGCAACGCAGAAGTTCGCGAAGTGTTCCGTATTTCCAAAGTGGGGACCATCCTCGGTTGTATGGTAACCGATGGTGTGATTAAGCGCTCAAATCCTATCCGCCTTATCCGCGACGGTATCGTCGTTTATCAGGGGAAACTTTCCTCACTGAAACGTTTCAAGGATGACGCCAGCGAAGTGCGTTCGGGCTTTGATTGCGGTATCGGTATTGATGGATTCAGCGATATGAAAGAAAGCGATGTTATTGAGAGCTACGAAAACCGCGAGGTGAAACGGACACTGTGAGTTGTGAGTAGTGAGTGCGGGCGTGCTTTTGGATATTTTGGCTTTATGTCGCTTGATTTCTGCTGATTCTTTCGTGAGTTGTGAATCGTGAATAAGCGCCTGCGACCGATTAACTTTTCTGCACTTCTGATATTTTATTTTTTTCTTTTTAATTGCACAATATTGTAAGCATCAACATTGCCCACTACCCGCACAATATTTTACTTCTACACACCCACTCACAACTCACAACTCACCACTGACCACTGACCACTGACCACTGACCACTGACCACTGACCATGAAGCGCCTCGCTATCCTGCTTTTGTTATGTTCTTACGCCGCAGTTTCTCAGGATCTATCCTTTTATCTTAAGAGAGAATACACGTCGCCGCAAGGAGAAAAATTGTCCTACAGGATCTTGTTTCCGGAGGGATATGATCAGACAAAAAAATACCCACTAATACTCGTGTTGCACGGCGCCGGTGAACGTGGAAGTGATAACGAAAAACAGCTGGTTCACGGAAGTAAATTATTTCTGGATTCGGCTGTCCGCAAAAAATTTCCCGCTATTGTCATTTTTCCCCAATGTCCGCAGGAGAGTTACTGGTCTTCGGTTGAGATCGACCGTAGCAAGAGTCCCCTCGTCCTGAGTTTTGATTACTCGCGACCCATAACTACACCGTTGCGCCTTGCAATGCATTTGCTGGACGAATTAGCGAAAACGGAAGGGATTGACAAAAGATGCATTTATATCACCGGACTTTCGATGGGCGGCATGGGGACTTTCGAAGCGGTGTATCGCTATCCCAGTACTTTTGCGGCCGCGCTTCCCATTTGTGGAGGCGGCGATACCGTTCGTTATAAGAAAGTAAAAACACCGTTCTGGATTTTCCACGGCGATGCTGATGGCGTTGTGAAGGTCGATCATTCCAAGGCGATAGTTGAAAAACTCAAAAGCGAAAAAGTAAAGGTCAGGTACACCGAATATCCCGGTGTTGATCACAATAGCTGGGACAAGGCTTTCGCAGAGCCCGATTTCTTGAAATGGATGTTTGGGAAGCGTCGGGAGAAACAGGGGTTGACTTACATTCGATGATGGGATATATTGTGGGGTAAAGTAGTGGTGATTCGCACTCAGGATGCATGGTATGTTAATATACCATCTCTTATAAATATCATCTCATTTGAAAAGTTTTCGATGAAATGCTCCACTCTTATTCTTTCATTTGTTTTAGCAGGGGTATCGTTAACAGCTCAGCAAAATAAAATGAGCGGCCGGGTACTGGACGCTGCAACAAAAGAACCCATTCATTTCGCCAGCGTCTTTTTTGCAGGTACGTCTATTGGCGGCACCACACACGAAGATGGTACTTTCTCCTTTGAAGGGTTTCCAAATGGTAAATACGACTTAACGGTGACCTTTGTTGGATTTAAGAAATATCGGATTGAAGTAGATTTCATGCAGGTCAATCAGGTTTAATAAGGAAATAATGCTGGAGGAGAAGCCGGTCTATTTAAACGAGATTGTAGTTAAGGCCGGAAGCAGGGGATGGAAACGAAACTTTGAAGACTTCAAAAAAAGTTTTATAGGAACGACCAAAAACTCCAGGAAGACTACCATTGTCAATACCGAGGGCCTGCATCTGTATCTTGACCCGGACACTCGGATTTTAGTTGCTCACACTTTAGAACCACTTGTTATTGAAAACAGGGCACTTGGTTACCGGATCACTTGCTTCCTTGAGCGTTTTGAATTTCACAAAAATGAGGGAACGGTTTTCGCCTTTAGTATTCCAAAATTTGAGGCCTTGAAACCTAAAAATATAAAAGAACTTGAATTATGGACTGCGAATCGCAAAGCGGCATATTCAGGCTCCATCATGCACTTCTTCAGAGCTTTAACTAAAAGCGAATTGCATCAAAACGGATTTGACATTAAAATGATTTATGAAGTTCCCGACGGAAATACTGTTGTTGATCAAAAAATAGAAGGTTTTGAATCTGATAGTTTATTGCACAGAAATCTATGGTCGACGCCGGGCTATATCGATAGTATTGGAGGAGGATTTGTCCATGGGCACGAGTTGTTTGAAGCCGGAAGCTCGAATAAAATCCAGTACAAGGGTAAACTTGCTATTCGATTCCAAAATGAATTGGAGGAGCCGGGTTATCTTCTTTACGCGCGGAAGGGTAAAAGAGAAATGCAAACCTCTAAAATCAATTTTTTAGAAGAGGGCATTGTTATTTATCCCAATGGATCTCATAAGAATGCTGCCGAGATAATGGTTGAGGGCTATTGGTCATGGTCCGAGACAATGTCAGATTTATTGCCATTGGATTATGAGTAAGCACTTTCTCATTAACTGTGCGGAATGAGTTTCATTTTTTTCTACTGCATTCCAAACCGGAACAGGCAAACACAGCTGATTGATGTATTCTGGTCGTGTATGGTGTTTAGGTTTCCGGACAAAAAAAAGTCCCGCCTTCGCGGGACCCTCTCTAATTGTTGCAAGCAGAGAGAAAAAGTTTTTTTTGTAAATATATCTGAAAGGTCAATTTCTAAAATGCGACCTGAGGCGCATTTTGTGCCCCTTCAGTTGCTTCAAAATATCCTTTCCGTTCAAAACCAAACATTCCAGCAAGTAAAACGGCAGGAAATGTTCTAACTGCAGAATTATACCCATTCACTGATTCATTGAAGCGGGTTCTTGCAACGGCAATCCTATTTTCCGTCCCTTCGAGCTGTGCCTGCAGATCCATAAAGTTTTGATTGGCTTTTAAATCCGGATAGCGCTCAACAACAATCAGCAACCGCCCAAGCGATTGACCCAACTGATCCTGCGCTTGTTGAAACTGCTGCAACTTTTCGGGCGTCAGATTGGTGGGGTCAATTTTAACTGAAGTGGCATTGCTTCGCGCCTCAATAACTTTTGTTAAAGTTTCTTGCTCAAAATCCGCATAGCCCTTAACTGTGTTCACCAGATTGGGTATAAGGTCGGCCCTCCTTTGATATTGACTTTCCACATTTGCCCATTGGTTGCTGACCCCTTCCTCTTTAGTAACAAGGCCATTATATGATCCAAATGTCCAGAATACTAAAATCAGGATTATTCCTACAATTACTATTGTTGCTATTAACCCTTTGCTCATAATTAAGTTTAAATGTTATGACGGCAAGTTAGCGAAAATGATGCTAATTTATTTTGTGACAGAACGGCAGTGAGCCAGTTGCCAGTTTCCGGATGCCAGTTGGCCTGTTTGAGTTGCTAGTTGATTCGGTGCCTTATTCGAGATCGAAGGAACATAAAATCTGACAACCTGCAACACTCAAATGTCCTCAGCATTGGAGTACTCAAGAGGTCGGTTACACGGGCCACCCGGCAACTGGCATCCGGAACCCGGCAACTATTTCGCCGCTTCCGTCATTCTCTCGGCACTATCCGCCATCCGCAATTGCTCGATGAAGTCGTCGATTTCCCCGTTCATGATGGCCGGTAAATTGTGCTGCGTGTAACCGATCCGGTGATCGGTCACCCTGCTTTGAGGGTAATTATAAGTTCTGATTTTTTCAGACCGGTCCCCGGTACGCACAATGGATTTCCGTGCGGCGCCTATTTCTGATTGTTGCTTGGAAAGTTCCATTTCATAAAGTTTCGTTTTCAACATTTGCAAAGCCCGTTCACGGTTGCCATGTTGGGAGCGCTCCACCTGGCAAGTGACAACGATCCCGGTAGGCTTGTGAGTCATTTGGACCTTCGTTTCCACCTTGTTTACGTTCTGGCCACCTGCGCCGCTTGAGCGTGCAGTCTGAACTTCCAGGTCCGCTGGGTTAATCTCGATTTCCACATCCTCAACTTCAGGTAGAACAACTACTGACGCAGCAGAAGTGTGTACTCTGCCCATCTGTTCTGTTTCGGGAACGCGCTGTACGCGGTGGACTCCGGATTCAAATTTCAATAAGCCGTATGCGCCCTCGCCGGTAACACTGCTAATTACTTCTTTATAACCACCGGCAGTTCCTTCCGTGACATCAATGACAGACATCTTTAGACCTTTGCGATCACAAAACCGCTGGTACATTCTCCAGAGATCGCCAGCGAAAATAGCGGCTTCGTCACCTCCGGTACCAGCGCGGATTTCCAACAACACATTTTTGTCATCGTTAGGGTCTTTGGGAATCAACAGGTCTTTGAGTTCGGAATCCAGCGTTTCAATTTTGGTGTCGAGCTCATCGATCTCTGATTTTGCAAACTCACGCATCTCCGTGTCTTTTTCTTTGTCCAACACTTCTTTTGCCTGTTGCAAATGTTTTCGAGCCTCCTTTAGTGCGTTGAATTTGATGACAATTTTTTCGAGGTCGCGGTATTCTTTGCTTAGCCGGGAAAATTTTTTCATATCCCTGACTGTTTCAGGCTGTGCCAGCAGTTGACCTACCTCTTCAAAACGAAGCTTTATATCCTCTAATTTTTCAGTCATATTTTTGTAATCCGCAAAGGTAATGATTAGCGCCCGGGTTTGGGCGGAATTTTTGCAAATTTGCATCGTCACCGTGATGTTGGCTATATTGAAATGCTATGAAAATAATACCCGCGATGCTGGCATTATTCGTCCTGGGTTGTGGCGGCTCTCTATCGGATGAGCAGCGGAAAGAGATGCGGGAAAAAATGGAGCTGAGTAAGATCGTCCGCGTAACGGAAGTTGAAATAACAGAAGCCGCATTCTCCAAAGGAAGGGAAGTTGTTAAGACCCTTGAAAATTTAGATTCAGCTAAACTGAATTCATTTTTAAAAATAAATAGACAATGGGTCCGTTATATTCAACCGGGAAAATCCCGCGCAAGAGCTCTTGAACAACAGCTCGTGGAAGCCTACCTTGCCGATAAATCCGGGGCGCTTCAGGACAACGTTCAAAAACAGCGAAATGACAAGGGCGATTTTGATTCTCTTCTTTATACCAAACCGGTGGTTAAAAAGTCAGGGGATGGAAGCGAACAACTCGTTGGTGTCTGGAATATCTGGTTGCCAAAAAGACAACTGATCATGGATATTGGAAAAAATAAATAATTATTCACAGTTCTAATAGCCACAAAGGCACTAAGAAATTCAATGTTTTAATGTTTGTTTTTAATATCAAATAGGCCCTGAGAATCTACTACCTTCGTGGCAATTAAACACCAGTGTATGAAAAAGATCTCAATTTGTTACGTTCTGGTATTTCTCTTTCCGATCATGCTATGCGCGCAGCAAAATGATGAGCCTGATGCGGCAGTGGTATCAAAACTAAGAGATGAAGGACTTGAACGTTCACAGGTGATGGATATGCTCAGCATGCTGACAGATATGAATGGACCGCGCCTGACAAACTCACCCGGATATAAAAAAGCAGCGGAGTACGCAAAGCATTCGCTGGAATCGTGGGGCGTTGAGAATGTACATTTTGATCAATGGGATGAAGTTTTTGGAAAAGGCTGGGAGCTTAAGAAATTTAGCCTCAGCAGTATTGAACCCACCTTTTCGCCTTTGATAGCATATCCCAGGGCGTGGAGCCCGGCAGTGAAGGGCACGTTAAAGACAGAAGCAGTTTACCTCGACGTCCAGAAGGAGGCAGACCTTGAACGCTACAAGGGCAAACTGAAGGGAAAGATCGTTTTGTTCAGTCCGACAGCCCTCGTGAAACCATCATTCAATGCAGATGCATGGCGTTACGCAGACTCGACGCTGGGGGAGATGTCCCAGGCAAAAGCGCCGGCGAACACACGTCGGCGCTTTAGCGCACCATCCGAAGCACAGAGACTGGCGTTTATGAAGTGGGACCTTTGTCAAAAGCAAGGTGTTGCGGCGGTGCTGGAGGCGAGTTCGCGTTTAGAGGACGATGGCACACTAGAGGTCAGCGCGGCTACAGTTCCTTATGCACCGGAGGTACCGAATTCAAAAAGATTTCAAGCCTGGCACCCGCAAGCCCCGGCAATCCTTCCTCAGGTTGTGTTGAGTGCAGAGCATTACAACCGCATTGTAAGGCAACTTCAAAATGGTTTAGCTGTTACGTTGGAGATGACATTACAAACCACCTTTACTCCCGCTGCGCCTGGCTTCAATGTTGTGGGCGAAATACAGGGAACGGATTTGAAAGATGAGGTTGTGATGATCGGAGCTCATCTCGATTCCTGGCACAGCGCCAATGGAACAACCGATAACGCAGCAGGTTCGGCCGTCATGCTGGAAACCATGCGATTGATAAAATCGCTGGGTGCAAAACCGCGGCGCACGATCCGCATCGCGCTCTGGGGCGGGGAAGAGCAAGGTTTGATCGGCTCGCGATCGTACGTAAAACGCCATCTGGGCGTCCGGTTGGATCAGAGTTATCCTTATGATTCTATTCAGCTTACCGAGGCTGGTCAGAAATTTTCGGTTTATTTTAACATGGATAATGGCACGGGCAAATACAGGGGAGTTTACCTGCAGGGTAACGAAAGTGTTTTACCCGTATTCCGGGAATGGGTGAAACCATTCGAGGATTCCGGATCTGCAACATTAACGCTGCGCAATACTTCCGGAACAGACCATCTTTCTTTCGATGCCATTGGACTTCCTGCTTTCCAGTTTATACAGGATCCTATCGAATACGGAACGCGCACCCATCACACCAATATGGACCTGTATGACAAGGCTGTCGAGCCCGATCTTAAACACAATGCAGTGATGACAGCGCTGTTTACGTGGATGGCCGCAAACCGCGATGGATTGATTCCCAGAAAAGAGTAACACGGGTCAGCCATGGAGATAAAGGATTTCTTCCCAAAAATTATTATTTTAGTTTCTCCGGTCAGGGTTACGTCTCTACCTGATGGAGATATACATGAATTCACTATGATCCTTTTTGATAAATGCCGCAAAATTCTCGTCTTCTGTTTGGCAGGAGCCCTATTGCTCACAGGTTGCAGCAAGGAAGACGATGTAAAAAGCCGGAATTTCAGAATGGGTTTTACCCCGTTCCCATATGAAATTTCAACGCAAGGAGTAGAATATGTTTACAACAAGCTGGAGACTGAAGCCGATATTATCAACCACCATTTTGACAACGGTGTCCCCTGGCCCGAAGCATTAAAGGGCGAAGACTTTGACCAGAAAGTTATCGATGATTGGACCTTCCGCAAAAGCAAAGCAAAGCCCTCGCACAAAACGTACGTTTCAGTTAGTCCTATCAATTTTTCCCGCGACGGCCTGGCCGTTTATCGCGGTGCCGAAGAGAATATGCCACTACCCGCACCGTGGAATTCATATTCATTCAATGATGAAAAGGTGAAAACCGCTTACCTGAATTATTGTAAAAGGGTTATTGATTTTTTTCATCCCGATTATTTCGGGATGTCGATAGAAGCTAATCTTTTATATGTGATGAATCCGCAATTGTGGACAGATTATCTCGAACTTCACGAATATATTTACGCGCAGCTTAAGTTGCTGTACCCTGATCTTCCAGTCTTCACTTCCGTAGCAGGCTCCCCTGTCCTGAACGGATTTTTAGACTCTAATTCACATGATTATGTGCAGCAGCGCCTGGCCATGATGCAATTGTTGCAGTTTTCCGATTATTACGCAATTTCTTTCTACCCACACCTCATATACCGTGGGGTTCCTTACCCGGAAAACATCTTTGACGAATTATTTTCCATCAGCTCCAAACCTCTTATTGTTGCCGAAACAGGTTACACTGCCCAGAATTTTTCCATGGATATGGGTCAGGGTATTTTTCCAATTGGTACCGATCCTGCGAAACAACAAAAGTTTGTCGACGACCTGCTTGCCGCCAGCGAAAAATGGAAAGCCAAATTTGTTATTTACTTTACCGTTCGCGATTATGATCAGCTTTGGGCCCAAATCGGCTCTCCAGTCGATATTAATATTGCCTGGCGCGATTCGGGTTTATATGATGAGGCGGGAAATCCAAGACCTGCGTTGAACACGTGGAGGGAGTATTTCAAAAGAAAGCTGGAGGACTAGAGACAATCCACCGCCGCGGAAAATCCGACTGCGTAGCTTTACACAGCAGCCAAAAAAAACTCTTTACCATTTCAGGTGGCACAAGAACTTTGAAACAAAAGTAATTCCGGAATTAGAAATTGATTGTAAAAAATCATGCACCTTGGGGTGTATTTCAATATTTGGGGACACAGGCCGTTGGACAATAATTGACTTAAAAAAAATGACATGAAAACCGGATTCTTAATTATTCTAACCATAGTTTTATTTAGCTGTAGCAATGATGACCTGAATACAGTGACAGCATTAGAAGGAAAATGGGTAGAAGTAAATACGAAAACAGACACACTGACATTTGGAAAAATTGGCGAACAGGATGCAATGATTTTGGGTCGGGGCAGGGAAATGAGAAATGGGGTTTCATCGCCAAAATACGGCTCCGGACCCTATGAATATGAAATACTGACGAAGAAAATCTCCCTTCGATGGTATTTATCAAGTAATAGTGCTTTCAATGAATTCTTTTTCAATCAAACCGGAGGAATGCTAATAGTTGAAAAATTTTACGACACAAATATACAGGGGACATTGTTGATTTTTGAGAAACTTTAATAGTAAACTTTGTGCCAGATTAAAAAAAACTATTTTCACCTAATAAGTCGGTGACTTAAAATAAGATCAACATGAGACGACCCGTACCGAAAAAATCAGGAAACCTTTGTTTATCATTCAAGGGGGAAATGATCCCAGAGTTCCATACACGGAATCTATTCAGATGAAAGATAAAATAAAACAAAACGGAGGGACGGTGTGGTTTCTCATGGCAGGATGAGGGACATGGTTTCAGGAAAAAGAATAATGTTGATTTCCAGTTTTATTCAACCATTGCATTCATTAAGCAATTTTTGATAAACTAAGATTTGTGAGTAGGTTCTGCAAACGTTTTACACATACTACATGATGCGAGATCAGGAATCATGATCATTTTTTCTTCACCACCCTGTTCAATTGCAACTCCTCATAGTCCAACTCCTTTTCAAGAAGCCTGATCGTTGATTGATTAAATGTCCCACTCTTGTGAAAGTTAATCAGAAGCTGGCGTTGAAACTGATGGATCTCTTTCTTTGCATCGATCAGTGTGGAACCATCGGTCGCGGGATAAACGACCCTGCTTTCACCTGTATCATTTTTTAACTCTTTGGAAAGCTGCCGTGCGAGTTCGCTAAAGGGGCGTTTCACCTGCATTCTTATTTGCTCATTGATCGTATCCGATAATTCGTGTTCAATAAAACTGATCACGTTGGTGGCCAGGAGCAAGCGCAGGTCGCGTTCCTCCTCGGCATGGCCGTGTGGTTTTACTCTCAGCACTTTGATGAGCAATGGCAGGGACAAACCCTGAACCACCAACGTGACGAAGATCACGACAAACGCCAGGAACAGAATTAACGACCTGTGCGGGAACTCAGCTCCATTGCTGAGTGTAAGCGGAAGAGCAAGCGCTGTTGCAAGTGATACCACTCCCCGGGTACCGGTCCAGGCGACAATCATCACATTTTTCCAGGTATCACTTTCTTCGGGGGAATCCTTGTGGGCGCTGGTTTTAAAAAAGGAATAAGATGCGCCAAAGACCCAGAGGATCCGGATGGAAATTGTTACTCCTGCTACGAGCAGGCCGTAGAAAATGAGGTCATCCATGGTATATCCGCCAAGATCAATCAGTATGGAAGGAAGCTGCAACCCGATGATGATGAAAATAAAACCATTTAATAAAAAAATTACAGTATCCCAGACCGCGTTGTTTCGTATCCTGGTTTCATAAGAAAATATTTCAGAACTGCGCCATGAGATCATCAGTCCCGCGCTGACGACTGCCAGCACTCCCGAAGTATGCCAGTGCTCGGCGGTCAGGTAGGCAACGAAAGGTGTTAATAAAGTAAGTGAAGTACTGATGAGTGAATTGTTGGAAATCAATTTGTGAAGGAGAATAAAAACCGAACCGATCACTAAACCCGCCAGGATGCCGCCACAAACAACAACTAAGAAATCTATTCCCCCCTGAAGCAATACAAACGACCCGGTTCCGATGGCAGCGATAGCGAAACGATACGCGATAAGCGCGGATGCATCGTTCACAAGACTCTCGCCTTCCAGGATGGTGAGGACTTTTTTGTTTAATCCCATTCCTTTGATAATGCTCGTGGCGGCCACTGCATCAGGGGGGGAAACTATTGCCCCCAAGACGAAGGCCAGTGGCCAAGTGAAACCTGGGATGGTAAAATAACAAGCAATCGCAACGGCGCCGGTCGTCAGGAAAACCAATGTGATGGCTAGTGTAGAAATGGGTCTGATCTCGGATTTGAAATCATGCCAGGACGTGTGTGATGCGGCATCGTAAAGGATCGGAGGCAAAAAAATCAGGAAAATTACATCCGGGTTTATTTCAAGAGTGGGCAATCCGGGAATAAACCAAAGACTCAGTCCCACGATGACCAGAATTACAGCATTCGGCAATTTAATTTTATCCGCAATTGCCTGAAGGGCCAGGAGTATCCCGAAAATGATCAGGATGATACTAAGGTTGTCCAGAATTTAAAGATTTAAAAATAAAGATACTGAGAATTTTATCCGGATTCTTAATATCTAAAAAGTGCTTACATGAACCACCCAGTCAGCAAGGTGGATCGAGCCAAGCACGTAATTTAATTTTAGCAAAATTGTTTGCTTATCCTTAAACCGACTGAAAAAGTTAACAGTCGCGTCGCATTATTGAGGCATATATAGATTTAAGAACTCCAACCTAAAACGATAGGTCAAAGTAATAGTTTCAGCAGCTCAAAGAACATTGTGGAGAGCTTTTGAAACGAGATTCCGACTTCAATCCCGGCAATCCTTTAATCCATTAATCCCGGTTCAGACTACTTTGACGCAATATTACTCTTCAACTCACTTAAATACTCCACCAGATCCACCAACTCCTGCTGACTCATCGAAGAATGCAAATTGCCCGGCATAAGTGAATTCTCCATTTTAGTCCTTGAAACTACCGATGACTTGTCAACTGATTGTTGGGATGTAATATACTGCAGGTCTATTTTTTCTTCAGTTTCAGAAAGTATTTTTCCTATAGCGAGAGAGCCGTCCTTGAGTTGGAAGCGATAACCTTCGAAACCAAAACTTATTCCCTGGTCGGGGAAAAGAATCGAATTATATATTGCTTCCTTTGAAAGTTTTCCGCCGATCTCGCTGAGGTCAGGGCCGAAATTTATGCCTTCGTTATTCACCTGGTGACAATTGCTGCAAAGGTTTGTAAATACTTCTTTTCCGTTTTGAGCATTTCCTTTTGTGGCAACTAACACAGAAACTGCGGGCAGTGGACCGCCTTCTTTGCTTCCGGGCAGTTTAATGTATTGGGCGCCTTCTTCGCGAATGTTACCTCTCCAGGCTGCCTGAAATACTCCTCCCGCAGCTATGTGAAGATCCCGGGAAATTTTATTTTCCTTGGCGAGTTCCAGCAGACGGTTTTCGGATTGCCACGGCCCTGCGAAAGCTCTCACTGCAAGTGTGCGGACTTCCACATCCCGGGTGCTGTCCATAAAGATATCCTCCATCACATCCATTGTCTTTTTATCATGGATGTGTGCGCGCAGGGATTTAATGAGCGCTATAATCCTGTCTTTCTTGCCTGAGGCCAGTACTTTGTCAAAAAGATCCTGGCGGTCCCAGTTTAATAAAACCCGCGAAGCTTCTTTTCCTTGTGTGCTATCGGGATATTCCAGGGCTAACTCCAGAAGGTCGGGAGCCTTGTTTTCGAGTTTGTATAACGCTGTGAGTTCAACGTACTCCATCTTGCCTTTATTTTGATCGAGTACGCTGTTGAGTTTTGCTTTTACCACAGGTGTCATCTTAAAGTTGCTGGCATCGACGTGCTTTAAAGCGTAAATAAGTTTGGAATCTTTTGAGGAAGTAATAAGTGAGGTCAACACTTTTTGCTTCGACGGATCTTTATGAAAGTCAAATGCGCGGAAATAGCGGAGCATTTCTTTTTCATTCGAGGAAGTGATCAGCTGCGCGAGCAACGGCATGGCTGACTTGCTGCGGCTGCGCCAGACGATATCCTGGTTCGCTGGCTTATTCCAGTCATTGCCGACTTTCTTGCGCCAGGTATCGAAGTACAGATCCCAGTTCCCATCCGCGCTGATGCCAAGGGCTTCAAGATACCATCTGTCCTTGCCGTTGTACTGCGAGGCAACATCGGCCCAGATGTTCGCGGCTTCTGCTGAATTATTTCCCCTGATTGCAATCGCCACTTCTCTCCTCACCTGCGCCGAAGCATCATTCTTCAATTGTGATGCAGTTTTCAAAACATTGTGTTTTAATTGTCGTGCTGTGCGGAGAGCAGTGATGCGGATGTTGGCATCTTTATCAGCAAGCGCTTCATTAAAATACGTATCGCGGTTATCTTCGAGACGCGTGAGCAACAGGAATGCCTGAGCCCGGTGACGCGGGTTTTCTCCTTTCCACAGTTTTTGAAGTTCCGCTTCTGCGTCATTTCCCATCTTCGCCAGCGCCTGATAACCCTGGAAACGAATATCCATGTTTGGATTGAGTAGAGCTTTTACTGCACCTGCGGCAGTAGAAAGATCGATCTCCGGAATAATATACTTCGTGTCCTTTGAGCTAATGCGGTAAACCCTTCCTCTGCTCTGGTCGCCTGCGCGGTGGCCGCCCACTCCGGGATCGTACCAGTCGGCGACGAACAACGAACCATCAGGGGCCGCAGTTACATCACTGGGACGAAACCACTGATCTTCCTTTGCTTCAAGCAAGTTTACAATTTTCGCTTTGAAGCCTGCACCGTCCTCCTCAACAACATAGGACCTCACAACGTTATGGCCAGGCTCACAATGGATAAGCTGTGACTGGAAAACTTCAGGCAACATTGTTCCTTCATATAATAAAATTCCCGTGGGTGAGCCTGATCCGGTTTGTAAAAGGTTTGGCACAACACCGGGGTCGTTCAGGTGCCAGTGCCGAAGCGGGATATCACCTTCCATGTTCGTGCGTCGACTTCTCCACCCCGCTCCGGTGAACTCATCCGTAAAACCATAATTTCCCTGCTCCATCACATAATTGATACGCACGCCTTTGTTACCGTCATCATCATTATCGGATTGCCATACAGTTCCATAAGGATCAACGGCGAGCTCGTAATTGTTTCTGAAGTTATGTCCAAGTACCTCTACGTCTGAGGCATCCATTTCCATTCGAAGCGCCAGGCCCTGGCGGAAGGGTTTTCCATTGGTAATTACTTTGCGCCCGTGAACATCGACAACGGTATCGCCGGCTGCGGTCACCAATAATCCTCCTTCGTTGCCCATGTTGAAATACAATCTTCCATCGTGACCGAAGATAAACGTGTGCATACCATGGTCGTGCTGTTCACCTTCGATCCCTGTAAAGAGAACTTCTTTTTTATCGGGTACATCGTCGCCATTCGCGTCGGTAAAGACAAAAACATTCGGGCTGCATGAAACGATGATCTTGTCGCCAAGCACACAAATGCCGAGCGCCGCGTTCACATCAGTTCCCTGATAAAAAACTTTGCTCTTATCGGCCACGCCATCGCCATCCGTATCTTCAAGGATCATGATCCTGTCGCCTTCTTCTTTTACGGGATTTTTCGGATTCAATTGCATCCTGTAATTATAGGCTTCACAGATCCAGATCCTTCCACGCGAATCGATAGCCATATTCGTAGGATTGCTGAACATCGGCTCGGAAGCAAACAATCCGACTTCCAGACCGTCATGTACTTTCAGGTCGGCGAGTGAATTTTCAGTTGAGTGTTCTTCAGTGGTTTCCTTCTCTGAGCAGGAAACTGCCAGCAGCAGAAAGCCTGTGATAATGATGGTAGCGTATTTTGCCATAATAATTGAGGGATGAACGAGAAAGGTAAAGAATCGAACCCATATTGTCAAACAAACTATATGGGAGGATTACTGCCGGTTCTGAACCGTATTTAACTTTCTGAAAGTTCTAAAACTTTCAGAAAGTTGCGTTCGGATGACAATTGCGTGAATGCGATTCTCTTGCACCATCTCTGCCTTTGCCATAAATTGTAAGGATTAACTACATCATCATGAACAACATTTGGTTACTTTTCTCTTTAATTTTTATAGCATCAGCATTCCAAAGCAGAAATCAAAGGCCAACCGTTTCGATCAAAGGCGATCAGTTTTATGTAAACGGGAAACCCACCTACGAGGGGCGGACCTGGAACGGTCACAAGATTGAAGGACTTTTGATTAACTCCAGGATGGTGCAGGGAATCTTTGACGATCTCAATCCTGAGACACGTGAATTGTTCGTTTATCCCGACACAAAAAAATGGGACCCCGACAGGAATACCCGTGAATTTGTGGAAGCGATGGATGGATGGCACAGCTATGGACTAAACTCATTTACCATTAATCTACAGGGAGGAAGTCCTGTTGGCTATGGAAACCAGAAGAATTGGATTAATTCGGCGTTCAAGGAAGATGGAAAACTTCGTGCTGAATTTATGGGAAGACTGGAAAAAATATTGAGCAAAGCCGAGGAACTCAACATGGTCGTCATGCTTGGTTTATTTTATTTCGGTCAGGACCAAAACGTTCGCGATGAACAAGCTGTGAAAAATGGTGTTAAAAACGCGATCGACTGGCTCTTTAATAAAAGATATCGCAATGTGTTAATCGAAGTGAATAATGAATGCAATATCAAACAATATGATCACGAAATACTCAAACCGGAAAGAGTACACGAGTTGATCAACATGGTCAAAGGCATGAAGAAAAACGGATACCGTTACCTCGTTGGCACCAGTTACGGAGGCAATACGGTACCGAAACCAAATGTGGTAAAATCCTCGGACTTCATTCTAATCCATGGCAATGGAGTAAAAGATTACCAGACCATGCAATTGCTTATCGACAACACCCGGAAAGTGGAAGGTTACAGAACCATGCCGGTGGTCGTGAACGAAGATGACCACTTCGATTTTGAACAGGATAAAAACAATTTCGTCGCTGCAATCGAAAAATATGTCTCGTGGGGATATTTCGACTACCGGAAGGATGGAGAAGATTTTTCAGTGGGATATCAGACTGTACCCGTCGATTGGGGAATTAACTCGGAGAGAAAGAAGGGATTCTTTAATAAGGTGAAAGAAATTACCGGCGGAAATCCATGATAGAGTTTTTTTTGCCGCTAAGGCACTAAGACACGAAATTTTTTTGAGAAGGAACCTGGAAAAGATATCCATACGAAAAGAATACGATGTCTCAAACTGGCCGGCGTCGTCGGATTGTTTTTATGGTGATGGACCGCTAATGCCGCAGACCGGATTGTCGAAGCGGTCATCCAAATTACATGTCTTAGGGTCTTCGTGGCGAGTTACCTTCCTTGTTCCTCTTGTTTCCAGCGAGATCGGCAAAGAGACTGTTAAAAATTGACATGATCAAACTGAATAACAGGGCCCACCAGAAGTTATCGACTCGAAAATCGTCGACCAGGTTATCCACAAAAAGGATAATGGCTGCGTTGATCACCAGTAGGAACAATCCCAGTGTAAGGATTGTAATGGGGATGGTGAGGATGACCAGGATCGGCTTAACAACGATGTTAACGATGGCCAGTATCAGGGCCACGATCAGTGCGGTGCCATAATCTTCTACGTAAACGCCTGGTAAAATATAGGCGGTCAGCACAACTGCCAACCCGTTGAGTAAAAAGCGGATGATCCAGTTCATTTTTTAATCACGGTAAATTTTCCAGGTCTCCAAGATCCTTATTTCGATTGGTTGAAGCCTTATTAATTTTTAAGCTTTCCAGGTCAATAAAAGGTACTTCGACTCCATCTATCATTGTTTTTTCCTTTTTGGTATAGCTTTGATCAAAACTCAGGCCTGAAACCGAAGTCATAAGATCTATGTCACCCGTGGCTCGTACGTACCCGTGAAAACCTACGGCGTAACCTCCAACAATTAAGAACTTAACCTGGTGTTTGTTTAATAACCCGATAAATTCTTTGAAATCCTTGCTTAAATATATCTTCGCCATAAAAATGCAAACGTAAAGCCTCTATTCCCGCAATTCTTATTTCCGGAGGCTGGGAAAGCCAATAAAGGTGGTCCTTGGGCTCCTGTCCCAGGGAATATTTTTTTACCGCTTTTTTATTCAAGTTGAAATCCATAATTATATGGAAAGATAGAAAATGATTCTTTAATTTCACCCAATGTATGCGATTGTTGACATCGAGACGACCGGGGGATATGCAGCGAATCATCGCATTACTGAAATAGCCATCTGTTACCACGATGGACTCCAGATCACGGACACCTTTCACACGCTGATCAATCCCGGGAGGAACATACCTTATTACATTACCGGACTTACGGGTATCACAACGGAAATGGTTTTTTCGGCTCCGAGCTTTAAGGAAATTGCAGCCGACATCCATCAAAAACTCAATGGAAAAGTATTCGTCGCGCACAATGCTCATTTTGATTATTCCTTTCTGAAGAAAGAATTCGAGCAGGTGGGCATCCAATGGCAATCCAAAAAACTTTGCACGGTGAGGCTCAGCCGGAAAATTATTCCCGGCCTCCGGTCTTACAGTCTTGGAAGTCTGGCCGAAAGTCTTGGGATTCAGATAGCCAACCGGCACCGGGCGGGCGGTGATGCTGCGGCTACAGTAAAGATCTTTGATCAATTGCTTCAGCGCGATCGCGACAATCATATTATCAAAGCCCTGAAACGCAATTCAGGTGAGACCATCCTGCCTCCAAATTTATCCAAAGAGGAATTTGATCAACTTCCCGCCAAATGCGGCGTGTATTATTTTCACGATGCGCGCGGAAATGTCATTTATGTAGGCAAGGCGGTGAACATCAAAAAAAGGATTGCCGGCCACTTTACCGGAGATGCCCGCGAGTGGAGCAGATCAAAGATCCGCAATGAGATCCACCACATCAGCATTGAACTCACCGGCAATGAGCTGATCGCGCTGATACTGGAATCGCAGGAGATCAGAAAACTCTGGCCGAAGTATAATCAGGCGCAAAAATACCGATCGGAAGAATGGGGAGTATTCGACTATGAAGACCGCAATGGATTCTTGCGTTTTTCTGTCAACCTCGTTACGCGCGGATCTCACCCTTTGATCCGGTTTTCCACGAAAGGAGATGCGTGGAATTTCCTTTGGCAAAAAGTGCGCGAAAATAATCTTTGTCCCAAACTTTCAGGATTACAGGTTTCAAAAGGTCTGTGTTTTGAATACCAGACGGGAGAATGCTGCAAGGGCGCCTGCATGGGTGTTGAATCGGTAAAAAGATACAATAGCAGAGTTGAAAATACCATTAACTCATTCCATCAAAAGGGAAACAGCGTGGCAATCATTGGAAAGGGCCGGTACCTGAATGAACAATCACTTGTGCTTGTAGATGAGGGAAACTATTTCGGTTTTGGATTTTTTGATCGCGAGGTTTCCATTTCCGACATGGAATCCGCCCGCACGTACGTCCGAAAAAGTACCGAGACGCCTACTGTACAGAATCTCATAAATTCATATCTGATGAACCCGCGGGGTTCGGAGGTGATCACTTTCTGAATGTGTTGAAGGGCTGAGGTGCTGAGGTGTTGTGGTTCTTGCTATTCATTGTGAATCCCGGATCGGGGTTATCCGCAATTTATCTTGTGGAAGCCACGCAATACACCACTTAAACAATTGCATCTCATGTATGTAAGAAGGATGTAATTTTTGGCTTCGGATGGATTTTCAATAGCCTGGGTTTTTTCGTAACTTATTAAGTAAGGTTTGTGCTTATCCTCCATGGAGTTTCGAAAACCTTGAATATTTAAACTTTCCTTTTCCGTCCTTCAGTGCCAGGATAAAGAGAGGGTACTGGATCGCTGGTAAAGATTTCTTTTGTTTCTACGTTCATCATTGAAAGAACTCCCGACCACCCTGCCCCGGTATCCATTAGCCATATACCAAGGGAATTTATAGGGGTGGAAAATGGAATTGGCGTGTGACCAAGGTAGATCTCATCAAAAGTGGAGAGTTTTCCTTCGGTAGAGTATCCGTATAGATCCAGCGCCAATGCAGCGAGGGCTCGATCCCATAAAAATACATGTTTGTCCTGCTGTTCAATGGGCTTTAAGGGATCGATGCCTGCATGAACAAACAACTTGTTTTTATACACATGGTGGAGCAGGGCATCGGAAAAGAATGCCATGTGATTGGCGGGTATGCCTTCCTGGTAAGAATCGATGGTGGCTTTTCCGCCCTGGTTATACCACACTTCCTCAATCTTTCCGAAAAGCATCCATTGAAGGGTCCACCAGTCGTGATTTCCAAGAAGGTAAATGAGGTTTTTTATACGAAGTAATTCGTCAACGGAAGCCCTGATTTCCGGCCACCCATCGCATACATCCCCCAGGCATATCAATTGATCTTTCTCATAATCAAAGTCCGAACGTTCGAGGCACTGCCGTAGGGCGCGGTATGCCCCATGAATATCACCTATGACAAATACCCGGCTCATCCCACCTTTTGCATTGTTGAATTGCGATCCGTCAAAAAAACTGAACCTACTGTGTACTACGAAGCTTACCGCGATAAGGCTCTATAAGTCATTGATTCATATAATATAAGATCAAGGTCATTGAATCTAGGCAATGAGCGAAGTAGTATGTTACGATAATTACGTTAATTTTGCCGGATTATAATCATAAAAATATGGATGCGGTAGAAGTCGAAAAGCACCAGGAACACAGGGAAAAGATCCGCCATGCAATTACCGAAGTAGGGAAGGTAGTGGTCGGTCAGGAATACATGGTGCACCGTCTGTTAATAGGGCTGTTCACGAATGGCCATATATTGCTGGAAGGAGTGCCCGGGCTGGCAAAAACCCTTACAATCAGCACCCTGGCGCAGGTTCTTCATCTCGATTTCCAGCGCATTCAGTTTACACCCGATCTCCTTCCCGCTGACCTGGTGGGCACCATGATCTACAATCAGAAGGACGGAAAATTTGAGGTTAAGAAAGGTCCGATCTTCGCCAACATTATCCTCGCGGACGAGATCAACCGGTCGCCTGCGAAAGTACAGTCCGCACTCCTGGAAGCCATGCAGGAAAAGACCGTTACCATCGGTGAAACCACCTTTAAACTAGACCGGCCATTCCTTGTTATGGCAACTCAGAACCCGGTTGATCACGAGGGCACCTATCCGCTTCCGGAAGCACAGGTCGACAGGTTTATGATGAAGGTGTTTGTCAACTATCCTTCTAAGGATCAGGAGATGGAGATCATGCGCCGCATCTCGAACATGAAATTTGATTTCACTGTAAACACAGTGCTCACCAAAGATGATATTTTCAGTATTCGCGAACAGGTCAATAGAGTAAAGATCTCCGAATCACTGGAGCGTTATATTATTGAACTCGTTTACGCTACACGCAAACCCCTTGAGTACAAACTCAATGAACATGCGCAATATATTCAGTTCGGCGCATCTCCCAGAGCAAGTATAAACCTGAACCTTGCCTCAAAAGCGCTCGCTTACATGGAAGGCCGGGACTTTGTTCTACCTGAAGATATTAAAGAGGTCGCCCTTGATGTGATGAACCACAGAATTCTGCTTAACTACGAAGCGGAAGCTGATAATGTGAAGACCTCGGATATTATTCAGACATTACTTTTGAAAGTTCCTATCAATAACGTGTAAAGTTATAAGTCTCCATTCTTTCGAGATCCGCTAGCTCCTTTCTTGGCACATCCGATTTTTTATTTTTGGAAATAGTGAAGCTCCTTTCTGTGAGAGCACGAGGAAATCGTTTCAGAGGGAAGCAGCAGGAATCAAATTTTGTTTATTAACAAATTGTTAATTATCCGGAAAACGATTTTTCCAGTTGTTCAATCGCCATTTCAGATTTTTAATAGACTTCCCATAACCTTCGGTCAGCCTTAAGTTAATATTCCTTAACAATTTGTTAAAACGCAAGTGCGCCATCTTTAACGTTGGATGCCCACCTTTGAGCCGAAATACCAACAACCCAAAATTAAGTACTCATGAAAAAATTCTTATCCATGCTAGCAATCGTATCGCTGATCACTTCCTTTATTGCGTGCGATGACGATGAAGAGGTATTTGATCTTCCGACTATTCAAATTGTTAATACCACGCTGGAGCAGCGGGCCGGAGAAATGATCGAAGTGGATGCATCGGTGGTGGCAGACGCTGGTATTAAGACCATCACTGTTTCTGTGGATGGAGGCGATGATCAGGACGTTACCGGATCTCTCGCGAATCAAAAAGCCGGGATCGTTACCTATGAATTTGAAGTTCCGGGAGACGCAGCAGAAGGTGACACTTATTCGGTGAACTTCACTGTGACAGATAATAAAAACAGAACTACTACCAGCACAACAGCCGCAACCATTACCGTTGCGGAAGAGCCCGCCCAGACCATTGAATTGAATGAATCTGCGGATGGTGTAGGAACAACTACCTGGCTTGCACGCAATACCTATGTTCTGAATGGAAAAATTTATGTAAATGACGGCCAGACATTGACCATTGAAGCAGGCACGGTAATCAAGGGCCAGACGGGCCAGGCTGAAGCCGCGAGCGCCTTGATCGTAGCCCGCGGCGGTAAAATAATGGCCAATGGAACTTCATCCAACCCTATTATTTTCACGTCCCTGGCGGATGACCTAACACGGACGGATGACCTGCCAAAAAATCAAAGAGGCTTATGGGGTGGTGTTATTCTTTTGGGTAATGCTTATATTAATCACGCTAACGGACAGACTAACATTGAAGGTATAGTTGCCTCTGAAACCAATCCAAGATCTTTATATGGTGTTGGGGCAAATCCGGGTGTCGGTGGTAAAAATTGGGCGCTGGACAATGCCCATAATGCAGGGGAATTGAGTTATATATCCATTCGTCACGGTGGAACCAACATCGGTGCCGGAAATGAAATCAATGGTTTGACGATGGGCGGAGTGGGTACAGGTACGAAAATCCACCACATTGAAGTTTACGGCAATGACGACGATGGTTTCGAATGGTTCGGTGGAACTGTGAACACTTCTTACCTGGCTTCTATCTATAATCAGGATGATTCTTACGATTGGGATTTTGGATGGAGGGCTGAAAATCAATTCTGGGTGGCTGTGCAGGAGCAAGGGTTCGGCGATTCAAACAGAGGATTTGAAAGCGATGGAGCTCATAATGGAAACCTGACTGCCGCAATTTTTTCCAAACCGCAGATATTTAACATGACTTTGGTCGGTTCTACGGCTTCAGGCACCGCAAATGCCGACGACCATAATGCCATGTTCTTTACAGAAAACGGCGGTGTGTTAATACACAACAGTATGATCATGGGTTTTGGGCAGGGTGTAAATATTACACCTAATAATGAGGATAGATTTGCTGCAGGCGATCTTGCTTTCAAAAATAACATCTGGACAAATGTAGCAGATAACACAACAGCAGGAATTGCAAACTCTTTTGCGGAATTTCAGACCTATCTGGAAGAGCCGGCAAATGGAAACGAAATTTCAGACGCGCCGGGAATTTCACTGACCACAACGCAATTTACCCTGGTGCCCTCAGCCGGATCATTGGCCCTTACGAAATCAAGGTCCGCTCTTCCGGCAGCAAATGGATTTACCTATGAAACCGCTAACTTCATTGGCGCTTTTGGCACAACAAACTGGATGAAAGGCTGGACTGCAGCGGATGCGTACGGCTTTCTGCCGTAGGTAGATTGAGAAATTAAACAAAAAAGAGGCATAAGCCTCTTTTTTTGTTAACACTGGCTTAACCTTAGATTAATCTAATCATAAACTGTTAATAAATAATTCAGGAAATGTGGGAAGTACCTTTGCATTAACAAAGCAGCAACCACAAATGAAACTATTCCGATTTTCTCTTTCCGCCTTGTTTACAATTATTGCACTGACAGGCCACTCCCAGCAAACAGGTATTATTAGGGGTATTGTAATAGATGATGAAAATGGAGAAACCCTCATTGGGTCAACCGCTCAGATTGTCGGCTCCACAAATGGAACCGTGACCGACCTGGACGGGAAATTTTCGATATCCGCGGTTGCGCCAGGTAATTACACGGTTCAGTTGTCATATATCGGATACCAGGTTCAGAAAGTAGAGAATGTAATCGTGAATCCCGGTGAAGTAACGGTACTCAACATCAGGTTGAAAACCGAAGCCACCAATCTCGAGGAGGTTATCGTTTCCGCTGATATCATCAGGGATAATGAGGCTGCGATCCTAACCATGCAAAGAAAAGCCAGCCAGGTAATGGATGGAATTTCGTCAACCCAGTTTTCATTGAACGGTGATAACGATGCTGCCGCAGCCATAAAGAGGGTTACCGGCGTATCGGTCGAGGGTGGTAGATTTGTATACGTCAGAGGTTTGGGCGACCGATATAGTAAAACCTCTTTGAACAACTCGGAAATACCGGGACTGGACCCCAACAGGAATACGGTGCAGATGGATCTGTTTCCCTCCAACCTTATTAACAACCTTATAGTTTATAAAACATTTTCCCCGGATATACCGGCTAACTTTACAGGGGGATATATTAACATATCAACCAAAGAATTTCCAGACCAGTTTACCCTGCAGTTTTCGGGGTCGGTGGGTTACAACGCCAACACTACCTTCCAGAAAAATATTTTAACGGATAATTTTGGTAAACTTCACGCATTGGGCTTTGCGGACAAAAACAGGTACATGCCGGCTGCCATCCGGGATGGCGTCACCCAGCGTGGTTTTGACCTTGCACAGGCACAGCAATTGGACATGGAAACTAAATCCTTTAATGGGTCCATGGCTCCAGCGGTTTACTCACCATCGATGAATCAAAACTACTCATTTTCAATTGGCGACCAGAAAACGCTATTTGGAAAACAGATTGGATTTATCGCGGGCTTAAGTTACCAGCGTTCCTATGAGTATTATAAAAAAGGTGACCTCGGAAGATTTTTTCTGCCTGGCGATGTTTCCGCATTGTCGCTTGATACGCTTTATGATCTTCAGGATGAGCGCTCTAAAGAATCCGTGCTATGGGGTGCCTTGCTCAATACGACAGTTAAATTAAATGCCAACCATAAAATTGGCATAAACCTCATGCACAATCAAAGCGCGGATGCTTCTACGCGTTTTCTGGAGGGCCAGTTCCCTTTCGCCTCAGGCAATGATCCGGATTTCTATGTTCAGTTACGGGCTATGGAATACGTTCAGCGTTCCCTTAGCACCGGGCAGTTAAAAGGGGAACACGTTTTTGGTATCCGGAAGATTAAAGTGGGCTGGTCAGGCGCTTATACTTTGTCTGAACAGGATGAACCCGACCTGAAATATTTTAATAACCTGCGCTTCGGAGCAGGTCCGGAATACAGCTACGATGCGGTCAGCAACAACGTGAGACCAGCTTCCCGGTATTTCCGCGACATGAATGAGTCTAATATGGATGTAAAAGGAAATGTTGAGGTTCCGATCATTACGGGAGCGACAGATTCAAAGATCAGGATTGGCGGATCATATGTTTCCAAAAACAGGGAATTCAATGAAAAGATCGTTCAATACAAGTCTGAGCCTTATGCCACCGCCTATAATGGAAGTATAGAAGCTTATTTTGCTGAAAGTAACCTGGGCCTGGTTGGTCCATCGGACAGGGTGGAATACGGAGTCATTATTTTAGATCAGACAACAGGGGGAGGAACATACACCGGGAAGGAAACTGTTCCCGCAGGGTATGCCATGATAGACTGGCACGCAACCAAAACTTTCAAGGTTAATACAGGTGTGCGCTATGAACAAACGGACATAGAAGTCGATAATGTCAACACAAAGGCTGAAAAACGATTTGCCTATCTTAACAACCATGACATTCTCCCTGCGATAAATGTAACCAAAGAATTCCAAAACAATATGAATCTCCGTCTTGGTTATGGAAGGACCGTCGCCCGGCCAACGTTCAGGGAACTCGCGCGATTTGCTTCCTTTGATTTCCAGGGAGACTTTATTCTTATCGGAAATCCCTACCTGAAAAGGTCGGTCATCGACAACATTGACGTGCGCTACGAGATATTTCCACGTGCGGCAGAGCTGTTTTCGATAAGTGGATTTTATAAAAGGTTTACAGACCCTATCGAACGTGCGATAGATCCCAACACGAATGACCTTGCCACGCAGGTTTTCTTCCGGAATGTTGACGAAGCATTTCTTGCAGGAATGGAACTGGAATTCAGGAAGAAGCTTGATTTTGTAATGCCTGCGCTGTCTGATTTTTCAATTGGATTTAACCTGGCATACATCTATTCACAAGTTGATATCTCAGAAGGGGAGCTTGCCCTGATCCATGTGAATGATCCTGAAGCAAAAGACCAGCGTGTGATGTTCGGACAATCACCTTATATTATTAATGCCCTATTGTCTTATGATAATTCCGAAAACGCCATCAACGCCAACGTCAATTTCAATGTTCAGGGCCCGCGCCTTTCAGTTGTGAGCACCGGAGGGATACCCAATGTTTATGAGAAGCCCAGGCCGACGCTTGATTTCAACATGAAAAAAGGCATTGGAAATAAATGGTCCGTGAAATTCTCTGCGACCAATCTGTTGGACTCTCTTTACAGAATGGCACACGAATTTAAAGGAGTAGAGTACAACTACTCATCCTATCGGTTGGGAAGAAATTTTTCGTTTGGAGCGTCCTTCCTGATTGAATAGCGGAGATACGGTTTGCTTAATCATTTTTATGAGGATTTTCGCCAAGGGCTCTCTCCTGATAATTCCGGCTTTTATCATAAGTATTTCCTGTAAGCAAGGTGAACAAAAGGACATCTTGCTGGATGTTCAGACGATTGTTTATAAAGAGCCTGCGGAAGTTGAGAAGATCATTGGTAAGGCCGACTCTGTTTACACGCTTCAAATGATGGGCAAAGCAATATTTTGTCAGCTTTACAAAAAGCATAACATTGAGATCCAGTATCCGGATTCACTTGCTACTGATATTATTATTTACGGGCCTCATGGATTGCCTTTTAATCAGACAGCGTTGTCGGCATTTAATCTTGACTATAAAATCCAACATCCCTCTGATTATAAGAAGGATCGTTATATACGATGGAGTGATTTTGAGGAGTTTTCTGCTATTACTTTTTACAATCCCAAAAAAGATAGCCTAAATAATATTACGGACTTCAATATTTTTTTCAAGGCTAAGGATTAACTCGTGAGCTTAACAGAGTTACTTTTCAAACTTTTCAAACTTTTCAAACTTTTTTCCCCACTCACTGCACCTTCTGCTGCCTTTCCTTATGCATCTCCACGACTTTTCTGATCTGTTCGGTTGCGATAGCCACTGAATCCTGGGCTTTGGCGTTGGCTTGAAGTTTCTTGGTCAGGTCTTCCAATTCAGTTTTATTACCCACCAGTGATTTTTCAAGTTGGAGCTTTTCACGTTTGTTGTTCTCAACTTTATTATTGAGGTCTTTGTTCTGATTGATCAAACGCGCTTGTTTTTTTTCCACAGTCTGAAGCGCCCTCAAAGACTCATCAATTTGAATTTGAATTTTTTCCCTGTAAAAAGAAACCCCAAAATCGTAAACAAGTTTTTCAAGGTCCCGGTTCAGACTGGTTTCTTCTCCGCTGTCCGAATTGACGCCGATCCAGGCTGCGGTGTTGTTGCCGATCTGTTTTGTTGTGGAGTACAGGGACGCAGTGTACTTCTTTCCTTCGATGAGCGGTTCAGATATTGTGATAACATCATCGCTTTGTTTTGTTTTACCTATGGTTTTTAAATATCTGGAGAGCGAATTCTGCACTTCTTCCTGAGTGGAAGCAAGGGTAATCTGATAGCCCGGAATGTTTTCGCTGTTGATCCGCGAGTTTTCTTTTTTTACTTCCACTTTCTGAGCATAAGTAACAATGGGCAGGAGCGCCAACAGAAGAAAAAATGTTTTAAAAGCCTTCATTATTTTTTATGTATAATTACAAACAAAACTACGCAAAAATTGCCGGTTGATTCTTTATGCAAAGCAGGAAAAAAATATTGATTACTGGTGGAAGCGGAATGATCGGGAACAGGTTGACAGAACTTTTGATACAAAATCGATATGAGGTCTCACATGTCGGCCGATCGAAGAAGACAAAAAATATCAGAACTTTTATCTGGGATCCCCGCCGCGGCGAAATTGAGGACGGCGCTATTCGTGATATCGATGTGATCATTCACCTTGCCGGTGCGGGAATAGCGGATAAAAGATGGAACGAGAAATGGAAAGAGGAAATACTTTTTAGCCGCACGCAATCAACACGTCTCTTAAAGGAAACACTTGCAAAGGAAGAGCACCGGGTCAATATTTTCATCTCCGCCTCGGGTATCGGATACTACGGCCTCGAAGAGAAAGGAAGTGAGTTTGTAGAGTCGGATGCTCCCGGCCAGGATTTCATGGCTCGGGTAGCTACAGCATGGGAGGGCGAGGTTGACAAAATGCACGAAGCCGGCCTGCGCATTGTAAAGATCAGGACCGGTGTCGTCTTAAGCCGGGAAGGGGGAGCGTTAAAGAAATTAGCCGACCCGGTAAAGTTTTTCGTTGGAGCTTCGCTCGGGTCAGGGAAACAATTAGTCAACTGGATACATATTGATGATCTCTGCCGGATATTTATAAGGGCAATTGAAGATCCTTCCATGCAGGGACCTTACAACGCTGTTGCACCTCAGCCGGTGACCAATAAAACCCTGACCGTTGAGATCGCACGGGCTTTGAAAAGACCTTTGTGGTTGCCTCCGGTGCCAGGCTTTGTTGTCAAACTGATCGCTGGTGACGTGGCGGAGATCGTATTAAAGGGAGGAAAAGTTTCGTCTCAGAAGATTGAAAGGGAGGGGTTTGATTTTCAATTTAAAGACGTTCGGGGAGCACTAATTGATTTATTAGCCACTAAGTCCCGCCCGTACCGAAACGGAACGTTCGGGCGGGCACAAAGAAACTAATTGCTATCTTTTGTTCCGGGTAACCCAATCTATCTCAAGGGTTAAAATAGTTTTTCGAGCATTAACATTTGCATTCCTTTTTGTCTGGTGCCTCACGCAGGCGTGTCTTCGTGCCTGCGCACCGAAGTGCTTCGGCACGCAGGGGTGGCAATCAATAAGACCCGTGAAATTTACGCAATCCCCATTCAGCGGTGACAAGCAGTAACAATAACCAAAAAACCCATTTAAGATTGATCAGCGAATCATAAGTTTCCTCGGTGTGAATGACGCTCGTCGCTTCGGTTTTTTGAAGATTGGACTGCAGTGCCGGCACTTGCGAGACAGAGTAGAACTTGCCACCAGTATTTTCAGAAAGTTTTCTCAACAGGTCAAAATCGGCTGTGAGGTTTTGCAATTCGGCCTGTCGTTCTACAACGGCAAATTCACCACGCACTTCTTCTGTTTTCCCATTCAATGCGGTTCTGGAGCGGTAGCGATAGACCCCTTCCTTTAATCCGCCGATCTGATAACGTGTATTTCCCGGGCTGATAACATAATTGTAGTTCGTTCGTTCACCATTCTCATGCGTGATGTCGATTTCTACCGAATTGCCGTACACCGGTTCGAAAATGTCGTTGTAAACCTGACTTTCAATTACAACGGGCTCGGTATCCGAAAATTCCTGGCGCACCGGATAACTTCTGAATTTTCTTTTATCTTCCGTTGTGCTGAGGAACTGGATCAGCTTTCCAAAAACCTCATCGAAGGAGAGCGTATTTTCTGTCCGGTCGAATTCATTCAATCGCCAGCGCCAGAGCCCTTCTCCCAGCATCAAACCGATCTTTTTTGTGTCTTCCGTTGTCAGGATCAGGAGCGGTTTTTCAGTTGTGATACTCCCAACTCTTTGAGAAAGCACTGTGGAAACTCCTGCGCGGACCTGCATCTTACCGAAATGAACTGAGACCGGGGGAAAGTTTGAAAACGCTGAACTGGCTTCCGCAGTTATGCTGAAGTTTGTTAATGCTGGGTTGACAACGGGAGTAACTTCATCGTATTCACGCGGAGGAGCCTCAAACTGAAGAGGTAAATTTTGGCGTGCCAACTGCCTCAGATCGGTTTGATGGCCTAGTATTAGCAAGACCGATGATTTACTCTTCATGAAATTCTGGAAGATCCCCGTGGTTTTTGCCCGCAAATCGGGCGACTGATGAAAGATAACCAAATCGATATTGTCGGGAATCAGAGCGCTTGCCTGTTGCTGGCTGACGTCAGGAATATGCAGGATAAACTCATAGTTCGAATTCTTTGTGATCACTTCACGCAGCGCTTTAATATCCGGATGTGGTGCCGCCGCGACACAAAGGATCTTCTTCCTGCCTTCGACCACTTCTACAAAAACTGAGGAGCGATTATTTTTTGTGTTGTACTCTTCGGGCCTGGCCTGGATCTGAATATCGTATTTCTGGATGCCCTGTTCATCGGCTAATGGCTGAAAATCAAAAGTCAGCAACTGGCCAGGCAAAAACTTTTTAGTTTGCCTTTCCAGGACCTTTCCGCGTTTAAGCAGCGTGGCAGTTATTCCGCTTGCCGGTATGTTTTTCACCTGAACCTCCGCCCGCAACGGAAATTTATTTCCCTGATAGGCTATTTTGTTGTACGCGATATTTTTCAGCGCAATGTCTGCGCGCACGGTGGTATCTCCAATGCCGATGGTGTGCACGGGAAAATTATAATTGGAATAAAGCGGCGAAAGGCCGGCGTTGTATATCCCATCAGAAACCAAGATCACACCCGCGACATTTTTCCCCTCGAATTGGTTAGAGATCCTTTTTAAAGCGCCATTGATATCGGAAGTAGCACCCTCGTAATTGAAGGTTGACGTATTGTCATCGGTGAGTGAATGAATTTCAGATTCATATCCCTGGCTTTCGAGGAGTTCTTTTGTTTCGGTGAGTTTTTCGTGAAGGACCGACCTGGTCAGGGAATCAGTGGCCTCACCAATGGACGAGGAATTGTCGTGTAGGATAATAAAGGCCGGCTTCTCATAAAGGTTTGAGATCTGTTTCACGATAGGACCGAGCAACAAAAAAGCGAGGAAAAATGCCAGGATAGCACGGAAGGAAAAAAGCATTGTATTCATGCCTTTACTCCATGGGTGTTTGGTTCTAAAATACTGCAGTGCTGCATAACCGAGACCAACGATTATGCATACCACAAGAAATTCAGGTGCGGATTCTAATATGACGCGTTGCATGACTTGATTATACCTTTATACCTTGATCAGCGGTAGGCTCCCACATCCGCCCTGATCCCAAACTTACAACTTATAACTTATCACTTACCACTTTTCCTTAATAACCGTATTTTTCTTTCCAGAGGTTTCGCAGGTATTTTCTTAACTCTTCTTCTCTCGGATTATTACCCGGTTCATAGAATTTTGTTCCTTTTATTTTATCGGGTAGAAATTCGGAGGAAATAAAATTCCCTTCGTACTGATGGGCGTATTTGTAATCTTTTCCATAACCCAGATTCTTCATCAGCTTTGTAGGGGCATTCCGGATTGACAACGGAACGGGCAGATCACCGGTTTCGTTTACCTTTCCCAACGCGTTTTCTATGGCCATGTAGCTGGTATTGCTTTTCGGCGAAGCGGCCAGATATACCGCGCATTGGGCTAGAATAATGCGGGCCTCCGGATACCCGACGACGTTGACCGCCTGGAAAGTATTGTTGGCCATGATTAGCGCTGTTGGGTTCGCGTTTCCAATGTCTTCAGAGGCGAGGATCAGCATTCTGCGGGCGATGAATTTTACGTCTTCTCCACCTTCGATCATTCGCGCCAAATAGTATACTGCCGCATTGGGATCGCTGCCGCGGATCGACTTAATAAACGCAGATATGATGTCATAGTGCTGTTCGCCACTTTTGTCGTACAAGGCAATGTGCTTTTGCGCAACGTCCATTACGAGGTCATCGGTCACTTCGATATCTCCCTCGACGGAATCAGAGATCAGCTCTACAAGATTTAGAAGTTTCCTTCCATCCCCTCCCGAAATGTTAAGCAACGCTTCATGTTCTTTGATATTAAAGCTGCGCTTCTTTAACCACTCATCTTTTTTCAAGGCTTGTTCAACGAGTGCAAGCAATTGGGACTCACCCAATGGTTTAAGAGTATAAACCTGGCAGCGTGATAACAGCGCTGAGTTTACCTCAAAAGATGGATTTTCAGTGGTGGCGCCGATCAGGGTGATGATCCCTTTTTCAACTGCTCCCAGTAAGGCATCCTGCTGGGATTTGTTGAAACGATGAATTTCATCAATAAAAAGTATTGATCTCTGTGAAACTCTTGCCTTTTCAATAACCTCTCTCACGTCTTTTACTCCCGAGCTCACGGCACTCAGCGTATGGAAAGGCTTTCTAACTTCGTTGGCAATTATATTGGCTATGGTGGTTTTGCCAACACCTGGCGGTCCCCACAGGATCATAGAAGGGATGTTTCCGGATTGGATCGCTTTGCGAATAACACCACCATTTCCCGTAAGGTGTTCCTGTCCTATCAGCTCGTCGAGGCGGGACGGGCGCATTCGCTCAGCAAGAGGTGGATGAGAATTCAGTAACACGTTTTTTAAACAAAATTAAGTATTATTAATACAACTGCGTGATTAAAAAAACAGGTTCATGCACCTATTCTTTGACCATCGACTAATTTAAATCCAACAAAAAAAGCCCGTAAGCCATTCTGCCTGCGCATGAATATTTGTTCTTTTAAATCGTAAGTTTACAACCCTTTAAGCTGTTTAAATATTTGTATATTTAATCCCCACAAAACTTAAACCGGGTATTATCTCCGGGCTCATCTCTTATTTAATATTGGCTATGAAGATCTCTTACCTGATATTCCTGGGGTTCCTTCTTATTTTGATCATGTTTTCGATCACTACCTATATCAATTATAGACAAACTGAGAAGGTAAATGAAAATTCAGAATGGTCTGCCAAGTCGACAACCGTCATGCGGGAGAGTAATCGCTTTCAGCGTAATATGGCAGAAGTGCTTTCTGAGAATATAAGATTACTTCAACGCAAGAATGAAGAACTTGATCAATTCGCTCATATTGTTTCGCATGATTTGAAAGCTCCGTTGCGCGGCATAGATAATGTAATTACATGGATTGAGGAAGACCACAGTACGGAGCTACCGCCAAAAATAAGTGAGTACATTCAGCGGCATCGAGTTCCTGACCAGTATCAGGCAAACAGACGAATGGAAGGAAACAAAGGCTTTCATCATCACAACCTCGGAAGAACGGGAGGATAAGGAGCTCACACGCAGGCTGGGGGTATCCGGATATATTGTTAAACCCCTGAAGTTCAATAATCCTTCTTCCATCGACTCATTCAATCTCATGATCGACCTCTTAAACATCAAAAACAAAACCTGAAATGAAAACAAGAGTTCTTCTACTGGCCAGTGTAATGATAACCATTTACACACAGGCGCAAAACGTGATGACGCCTGAAAGGTTGTGGCAACTCGGCAGGGTAAGTTCTCTGGGAGTGACGCCGGACGGTCAACAAGTCGTTTACCGCGTGAGCACACCGCTGGTTGCGGAGAATACAAATCAGGCTAAAATGTTTACAGTATTCCTGACCGGAGGATCGCCAAAGGAAATCACCAGTGCAGAAGGCCTGCTCAAAGACAAGAATATTTCTCCGGATGGAAAGTATCGCATCAGCGTAAGGGATGTCAAAATACAAAAGGTCTTTGGCAAAGAGTTTTATCCCGCGTTGCAGAAATCAAATGCCCATATTTATGAAAGCCTCAATTACAGACATTGGGACACATGGGAGGATGGAGCTTACAGCCACCTGTTTGTTCAGCCGGCAAATAGTAACAATGCCGGCGACGCCAGGGATATTTTGGAAGGCGAACCTTTCGATTGTCCACAGAAACCATTTGGCGGTGATGAAGACTACACCTGGAGTCCCGATAGCAGATTTGTAGTCTATGTGACGAAGAGAAAATCCGGAACAGCGTACACGGTAAGTACAAATACGGACCTGTATGCGTATGAAGTTGCCACGGGTAAAACAACCAACCTGACGGAAGGCCTCATAGGATACGATACACATCCGGTTTATTCGGAACAGGGTACGCTCGCGTGGCAGAGTATGAAGCGCGACGGATATGAAGCTGATAAGAACGACATTCTTGTTAAGAACGGAACCGCCGTGATCAATCTTACCCAAGACTGGGATGGGACGGTGAATACTTTTGTGTGGAGCCAGGATGGAAAAAAAATATATTTCACTGCTCCCACAGATGGTACAATTCAACTTTTTGAAGTTGAAAATCCTGGAGTTATCAGGAACAAGCCAGTTATAAAACAGATCACGAAAGGCGAATTTGATGTGACGGGAATTGCCGGCCAGTCGGTAAATGATCTCGTGGTGTCGCGCACGGATATGAATCACGCTGTTGAATTGTACCGGGTGAACGTTTCAACCGGGGCTTTCACTCAACTGACCCGCGTAAATGACGATGCGTATCAGAAACTTTCACTGAGCAAAGTAGAGAAACGTTACGTTCGGACTACCGATGGAAAACAGCTGCTGGTATGGGTCATTTATCCCCCCGGTTTCGATGCATCAAAAAAATACCCCACGCTTTTGTATTGTCAGGGCGGACCACAATCCTCGTTGACGCAGTTTTATTCCTTCCGGTGGAATTTTCAGCTGATGGCGGCCAATGGCTATATCGTTGTGGCTCCTGCCAGGCGCGGCATGCCCGTATTTGGTTTTGCGTGGAATGAAAAGATCAGCAAAGACTGGGGTGGACAGGTCATGGATGATTATCTGTCGGCCATTGATGAAGTATCGAAGGAGCGTTTTGTTGATAAGACGAGGTTGGGATGTGTCGGTGCAAGTTACGGAGGTTACTCTGTGTTTTATCTTGCAGGTATTCACAACAAGCGTTTTAAGACCTTCATCTCACACGATGGTGTCTTCAACATGAAAAGCATGTACGGCACCACCGAGGAGTTGTGGTTTGTAAACTGGGACATGGGTGGGCCGTACTGGGAAAACGAGAATGCAGATGCGCAAAAGACTTATCAAAAGTTTGATCCGAGTTTGATGGTTGAAAAGTGGAATACGCCCATCATGATCGTTCACGGTGGAAAGGACTTCCGGGTTCCGCTGGGGCAATCATTGGAAGCTTTTCAGGCAGCGCAGTTGCGGGGCATCAAAAGCAAACTGGTATATTTTCCGGAAGAAAATCACTGGGTGCTGAGCGCGCAGAATGCATTGGTATGGCAGCACGAGTTTTTTAAGTGGCTGGAAGAGACGTTGTGAGTGGTCAGTGGTGAGTCGGGTGTGCGTTTATAAATTTTGGTTTTCTATCGCTTGATTCCTGCTGATTCTTTTTTGTGAGTTGTGAATTTGGTGCGCTAACTAAATGAACTTCCCTTTGTATCCAGCAATACACTTGAAAACGATAGGAACATACTCTTCTCTGTAAAATAAATGGAAGGTTCATTCGATTTGGATTGGCGTCAAATATAGGGCAATTGAGTTGCTTGATTTTACATGAAGTGATAATTTGGTGGTATGAAAAAGAAATTAATAACATTTGTCACAGTCTTTGTGGGCAATTTTGCGTTGTCTTATTTTTTTATTGAAGAGCGTGATATTCCCAGCTTTCTTTTCGTGAGCGCCGGAGCCGCTGCGTTTGTGGCGCTTACGGAAGATTATCAGTTGAAGTTAGTTGTGAGGGCTGTAAAGAAAATCGTTAAGCCGCGTTAATATTTGAGGACAAGACTCCAATTCAAAGTTTATAAATTCCGATCACCGTCATTCCAGATAGCCGAACTGTCTCAACCGGTTCTTTTCCTTTCGCCAGTTACGTGCGACCTTCACGTGGGTCTCCAGGAAGACTTTTTTTCCGAAGAATGCTTCCATGTCTTTACGGGCTTCCGTTCCTACTTTCTTTAAGGAACTCCCTGCCTTGCCTATTACTATTCCTTTTTGTGTATCTCGTTCAACGTATATTTCCGCGCTGATCTTGAGGATATCCTTTTCATCCTTGAATGAATTGATTGCCACCTCGCAGCTATACGGTATCTCTTCCTCGTAATTGAGAAAGATCTTCTCGCGAAGTATCTCGGAAGCGAAAAATCTTTCTGTGCGGTCTGTATACTCATCCTGCGGGAAGAATGGCGGGTGGGTTGCCAAAAATCCTTTAATCACCTCCAGGATGCTGTTTACATTCAGCCCTGTTTTTGCCGAGACCGGTATGATCTCCCTTACGTTCTCAAGCGCTTGTTTCCAGTATTGGATCTTGTCTTCGACCTGAGAACCTTTCGCCAGATCCACTTTATTGATAAGCAGAACGATTGGTTTTTCCATTCTTTTAAACCGTTCAAAAAGGTCTTCCTCGTACTTATCATGAAGTTCAACAACCAGTAAGATCACATCCGCATCCTCCAACGAAACCTTGACATAAGTCATCATCGCCTCGTGAAGGGAATATCTTGGTTCGAGGATACCGGGTGTATCGGAGTATACTATCTGGAAGTCCTCTCCATTTAAGATTCCCATGATCCGGTGGCGGGTAGTCTGGGCTTTGGCAGTAATAATGGAGACATTCTCGCCTACGAGTTTATTCATAAGCGACGATTTCCCGACATTGGGTTTCCCGACAATACTTACAAACCCGGATTTAAACTCTTTTTGTTCCATCAATCGGCAAAGTTACTTGTTTTTTACCAGTGAAGGTTCTACTTTTGTGCCTCCAATTTGAAAACCGGGAACTAAATTGAAGCTTTTGGCAGTTATAGTTCTCCAAAACATATCGCGGGGTGGAGCAGTTGGTAGCTCGTTGGGCTCATAACCCAAAGGTCACAAGTTCGAGTCTTGTCCCCGCTACTTAGTCAGGCGATCTGTTGGTCGCCTTTTTTGTTTAAAAAAAACATGACCTGGGCTCATATCCGCCAAGAAGGACAGAATTTTTTAAAATTAAATGGCAAATATTGTGGCAATAGTAGGCAGGCCGAACGTTGGTAAATCAACATTGTTCAATCGGTTGATTGAAAAACGTCAGGCTATCGCGGATGACGTAGCCGGTGTTACCCGTGATCGCCATTATGGCTATGCGGAATGGTGTGGTAAGTATTTCACAGTCATCGATACAGGAGGATACGTAACCGGATCACAGGATAAGTTCGAGTCCGAAATCAGGAAACAGGTGAAACTCGCCATCGACGAAGCGTCAGCTGTTATTTTCATGGTCGATTGTAAAGATGGGATGACGGGATTTGATAAAGAGTTTGCCAACGTTTTACGCACTTCTAAAAAACCAATTTTCCTGGCTGCTAATAAAGCCGATACTCCGGAGAAGACAATGCTTTCATCTGAATTCTATGAACTTGGTCTCGAGGGAGAAATATTCCCGATATCCTCCGAGAATGGCAGCGGAACAGGTGAATTGCTCGATGAGGTCATTAAAATATTTCCCTCAGAAGGCCTGGAGGATCCCGATGCCGGCATTCCCAAAGTTGCCATCCTCGGTCGTCCTAATGTTGGTAAGTCTTCCTTTCTTAACGCCTTGCTGGGAACTGAACGCAGTATTGTAACAGATGAAGCAGGCACGACAAGGGATGCCATTCATTCTTACTACAAAATGTTTGGTAAGAATTTTATACTCATCGATACTGCAGGAGTGCGCAAGAAAGGAAAAGTGAAAGATGATATTGAATTCTACTCCGTCCTGAGATCATTGAAAGCGCTGGAAGAATGTGATGTCTGTATTGTGGTCATTGATGCAGAGCGCGGCGTGGAAGCCCAGGATGTCAACCTGATCAGCCTTGCCCAACGCCAGGGAAAAGGAATGGTGGTCATGGTCAATAAGTGGGACCTTATCGAAAAAGACTCCAAAACGTCGGAAAAGTTCCGCAAAGAAATTCAGGAAAAACTTGCTCCGATAGATTACCTGCCTATACTCTTCGCCTCGGTTCTAAATAAACAAAGAATCTACCAGGTAATGGAAAAGGCCGTGCTTGTGTACGACAACAAGACAAAAAAGATACCTACTTCCAAGCTTAACGATACCTTGCTTCCTCTGATTGAAAGAAACCCGCCCCCCTCTATTAAGGGTAAAATGGTAAACATCAAATACAATACACAGGTTATTGCGCGATTTCCATCGTTTGCATTTTTTTGTAA
>JBBDXJ010000076.1:0-42257 GCA_040902445.1 Cyclobacteriaceae bacterium
CTTTATCAAAGCAACAGGGAACGACTTTACCGTCCCAGGTAACGACACAGCTATGCCACATCTTCCAGCAATGGTCGTCGAGTTTGTTTTTTATCGCATATGAGCCATCGCCATTTTTTCTATACCTGGAGTATCGTTCCTGTTTCGGTATCAGTGCAGAGCCATTTTCATAGTCATAGATCTGCGCGGTTTTAAATACAACCTGATCAACTCCGAGACTCTTTGCCAACTTTCGAACTTGCGGGACCTGGTGCTCATTTGGCGCCACAACCAAAAATTGAAAGACCACATGCGGAGTTTTGGACTTCAATTCTTTTTTTGCCGAAATAATATTTCCGGTTCCTTCTATTACTTTCTCCAACGATCCTCCGATGCGGTACGACTCATAGGCCGACTGCGTGGTCCCGTCAATGGAAATAATCAACCGATCAAGTCCGGCATTTACTGTGCGCGCCGCCGACTCCCTGGAAAGGTAATGGGCATTGGTGGATGTTGCCGTATAGATCCCTTGCGATGATGCATAGCGCACCATCTGCAGAAATCCGGGGTGCAAATAAGGTTCACCCTGAAAATAAAAGGTAAGGTATGATAATTCAGGCGCGAGCTGGTTGATCACATTTTGGTAAACCGCTTCTTCCAGCATTCCAGTTGGCCTTGTAAAAGACCGCAATCCACTCGGGCATTCAGGGCATCTCAGGTTACAGGAAGTTGTAGGTTCAATGGAAATGCTGATGGGCAGACCGTTGATATTGGGTTTTCTTAGCGCTTTAGACAAATGATATGACTGATAGATCCTGAACGCGTTTCGCACCCGCTTCCACGTTAGTTTGGAAGCCATATTGATGCCGTCTTGTACCCCGTCAATCATGGATGCAAGATAGTTTGTAAAAGGGTAAACCTGTTTATATTTCGGAGATTTGGGTTTTCATGAAACAGATAACAGTTTTATTATTATTCCTTGCTTCGTTTTGCCACGCCCAGGTTCAGCTTTCTGAACAGGCGGAGATCTCCGTCCTCACATTAGGACCATGGCAGGGGGAGGTCTTTACCGCCTTTGGTCACAGCGCCTTCCGGGTGCACGACCCTGTGAATGGCATTGACGCCGCCTATAACTACGGAGTTTTTGAATTTAACCCTCCGATGTTTTATCTGAATTTTGCCAGGGGTAATAATTTATACAAGCTCGGTGTTATGGATTACAGAAATTTCGAGTATTCATACATCTACTACAACCGGTATATCCATCAGCAGGTATTAAACCTCACACCGGAGGAAAAGCAAAAACTTTTCGATTTCCTGCAGTGGAATGCACTTCCGGAAAATCAGGAATACCTGTACGATTATTTTTACGACAATTGCGCCACCAAAATACCGGAAGTGATGTTGACAGTTTTTGGCGATTCCGTTGTGTTCGAAGGGTCGTACGTCAATACAAGATACAGCATCCGCGAGCTTACAGATCTTTACCTGAAAGAACAGCCTTGGGGAGATCTTGGTATTGACGTCGGGCTCGGGCTACCGACTGATAAGATTGCAACTCCCTATGAGTATATGTTCCTTCCGGATTATGTTGAATCCGGTTTTGCCCACGCATCTATTTTACGCAGTGGCAAAAGCGAACCTCTGGTACAGGAAACCCATGTCATTTATGAATCCATTCCGGAGTATTATTTGCCCAACCTGTCTCATCCACTGATCGTATTTTCTTTTTTCCTGGTGATCACTATACTCGTTAGTTACCGGGACCTGCGCAGAAGAAAAATAACGATGATCTTTGATGGTGTGCTGTTCGGCGTGGTGGGCTTTTTGGGGATTTGCCTTGTACTTTTATGGACCGCCACGAGTCACCAGGCGGCGGCAAAAAATTTCAACCTGTTATGGGCATTGCCTACTCACCTCATAGCCGTGATCGCTTTTATACGGCAGCCGCGATGGCTTGAAACGTATTTTCTGATCACAGCTTTGTTGTGTGGAATGGTGCTGATAGCCTGGCCATTGCTTCCTCAAAAGCTGCACTACGCTTTGATCCCTTTTGTGATAGCCCTGGGCGTGCGGGGATACACGCAATACCGGGTCAGGCAACAGGTAGGGTAATTAAGAAAGAGGAGCCCTGGCCCGGTGTGGATTCTACAGAGATAGTTCCTTTCATTCTAGCGATGGTTTCCTTTACAATGTAGAGCCCGAGTCCGGAACCTTTAGATTGAAAGGTTCCGCGGTAAAACATGTCAAAAATCTTCTTGTGATGTTCGGAGTCAATACCCATGCCGTTATCAGAAACAGTCACCTTGATGGTGCCGTTCGAATTGCTGACCTGTACATCAATCCATTGTCTTTCCTTATCCGGATCGTGGTATTTGATAGCATTCGCCATCAGGTTATTCAAAACGACACTGAGCCGGTTTTTATCTGCGTTGACGGGTGGTCCGACCAAAACTTTACTTTGGAAGTGAATTGACTCAGCGCCTTCAATGTATTTCAGGTTATCTGTTACCTCTGCCAGGAGCGAATCAAAATCTACCGGCTCAATGCGGACTTCGGTACGTGCGTTTTTGGAGTAGTCAATGATATCCTTTATGAAAAAGTCCAGCTTATCCACACGATCTACCATCATTGAAAAGTAGTGTTGGATCTTTTCATCGGTAGTTTCAAGCCGTGCAATATTGACAAGGCCTTTAATAGAGGACAGAGGCGAACGCAAGTCGTGTGAAGTGCTGTAAAGGAATCTGTCTAATTCTGCATTTGTTTTTTCCAGGTGTATATTTTTTCCATTGATCTCCTCCGCAAGCTCCTTCAATTCGCGTTCGGAGGAAGCATTCAATTTCCGCATAAAATTTACACAGATAATAGTGATGGCGGCGCTGGAGAATGCATTGACTGCGAAAAATGCGTTTACATTCATCGGGCTCTCAAACTGAAAATTATTTAATACATCAAAATCAAAAGAGATGAGGAGACTTAAAAGGATCAGGGGTATAGCGTTAAAGGTATAACGGAGGGATTTTTCTCCGGAATCAAAAAGTGCAGATGATGCAACAATGAGCGGGAAATAGTACAGGTAGATTCCCACTTCTTTGGGAAGCAAACTCGCGAAAAAAATGAAAAGGATATTCAGGGAGAACAAAACAAAAATTTTGGAGGTCTTGTGATATTTCCAGTGGTTAAGCAGGTAGGTGAAGCCGATAATAAAGGCAAATAAAAAATCTACCACCACAGATTCATAAAGACCCTGAGAGGCATCTAAAATAATATGAAGAAATGCTAAGACTATGCAGAACACGCATATCTTCCCAACTAGTACATTCCTTTTTACAGCGCTTAGCAGGATTCTTGGGGGCTCAAGGTTTTTTTGAACCATAGCACAAAATTACCTGAACCAGCAGTATAATTTAGGAGGAGCCGTGGGAGAGGCGTACCCATGTAAGATTTTAGAACATTGCGCTACGGTGAAATCGCCGCAAGCGCAGACCCGTGCGTGGATCTTATAAATGAAGCGGTCTGTTAGCGGTGGCAACAAGGCAAGCCTCTTTGACGGCTTCCATATAGGTGGGATGTGCATGTGACATCCGGGCGACATCTTCAGCAGAAGCCCTGAATTCCATAGCAGTTACCCCCGCAGCTATCATATCTGCGGCCCTGGCCCCGATAATATGCATGCCGAGTATTTCATCCGTTTGTTTATCGGCGAGTACTTTAACCAATCCATCGACATCCATGCTGGCACGGGCCCGCCCCAGCGCTTTGTATGGAAAACTTCCAACCTTGTAAGCCCGTCCGTTACCTTTTAATTGTTCTTCGGTAAAACCTACACTTGCTACTTCCGGCCAGGTGTAGACCACACCGGGAATAAGTAAATAGTTTACATGGGGTTTTTGGCCAGCAAGTCTTTCTGCTACATACACTCCCTCTTCTTCGGCTTTATGCGCTAACATCGCGCCGCGCACAACATCGCCGATCGCGTATATATTGTCGACTTTGGTTTTCAAATGGTCATCAACTTTTATCTGACCTTTTTCCAATTCGATTCCAACTTTGTCCAGTCCCATGCCTTCAGTATAAGGCCTTCTTCCAATACTGACGAGGCAATAATCACCTTTCAATTCAATGGTTTTTCCGTCTTTTGATTCTGCTTTTACGACAACCTCCTTGCCTCTATTTTCCAGGGCGGTAACCTTGTGTCCGAGAAAAAAATCCATCCCCAATTTTTTTGTCACTTTCAATAATTCCTTTCCCATAGTTCCATCCATGGTAGGGATAAGACTGTCGAGGAACTCTACGATTGTGACTTTTGACCCGATGCGTGCATAGACGGACCCGAGTTCCATACCAATAACCCCCCCACCAATCACAATAAGATGTTTGGGTATTTCTTTTAACTCCAGGGCTTCGGTGCTGGAGATGATACGTTTCTTATCAAAAGGGGCGAATGGAAGCGGTGTGGGTTTAGAGCCGGTGGCGATGATCACTTTTTCAGTGGTGATGGTGGCTTCTTTCCCATCTTTTCCGGTAACCTTGATCGTATTTTTATCGACGAAGGATCCGACACCCGTGTGCACATCGATCTTATTTTTCTTCATCAGGAATGCAATGCCGTCAACATTTGATTTAACAACATCACCTCTTCTTTTGATCATCTGGGTAAAGTTGACTTTAGGCTGGGGGATGTCGATGCCGTGCTCAGCGAAGTGAGTTTTCGCATTTTGAAAATGTTCCGAAGAATCCAATAATGCCTTGGAAGGAATGCAACCCACGTTCAGGCAGGTACCTCCCAAAGTGTCGTATTTTTCAATGATGGCCGTCTTAAAACCCAGTTGAGCACACCGGATCGCGGCCACATATCCGCCGGGGCCGGATCCAATAACTGTAACGTTGTATTGCATATTAGTTTATAAAGTCCAAAAGCAGACCCGGAAAGCCTACCTGTTTCCGGCAAAAAATCAGATACCCAGGATCAACCTGCCAGGGTCTTCCAGCATCTCTTTTACTCTTACCAGGAAACTCACCGATTCGCGGCCATCTACAACGCGGTGGTCATAAGATAAGGCCAGGTACATTATAGGCCTTGCAACCACTTCGCCATTTTTTGCCACTGGCCTTTCGACAATGTTGTGCATACCTAAAATCGCTGATTGCGGAGGATTCAGGATCGGTGTCGACAACATGGAGCCGAACACTCCTCCGTTTGTGATGGAGAACGTTCCTCCGGTCATCTCTTCGATAGACAATTTTCCATCTCTTCCGCGGGTGGCAAGTCTGATGACTTCGCTTTCAATCTGATCAAAACTTAATCGGTCTGCATTTCTTATCACCGGTACCACCAGCCCCCGTGGTGTTGAAACAGCAATTGAAATATCGCAATAGTCATGAAAAATAACTTCGTCCTTGTCGATGGATGCATTGACCGCAGGAAATTCTTTCAACGCGGCACATACTGCCTTTGTGAAAAAGGACATAAAGCCCAGACCTACGCCATATTTTTCCTTAAACTTTTCTTTGTAGCGCGAACGAAGGTCCATTACAGGTTTCATATCCACCTCGTTGAAGGTGGTGAGCATAGCCGTTTCATTCTTTACCGTAACCAACCGCTTGGCTATGGTGCGTCTGAGTGAAGACATTTTCTCGCGGCGCTCATTCCTGTTAACGCCATCCGATAATACCGGAGGACCTGATGCCACAGGGGCTTTTCCTTTGAAGTCGGAAGGTTTTTCCTGGCTGGCCTGAGCTTTCTGTGCATCTTCTTTGGTGATCCTTCCTCCCACGCCCGTACCAGGAACCTGATTGGGTGCCATACCTTTTTCTTCAATTATTTTGGCAGCAGCGGGTGAAGGGTGACCTGCTGCATAGGACTTATCGTTACTTACTGCCGGGTTTGGGAGAGGAGAAGCCGTTGCCGCTCCAGTCGATGCTGTGGCAGGCGAACCTTCAACTACCTCAATGCGGCATATCAAACCGCCGATGGGTAGCGCTTCTTTTTCTTTGGCAACAATGCGAAGGATACCGTTGGCTTCTGCGGGCAATTCAAATGTTGCTTTGTCTGATTCTACTTCGGCGATCACTTCATCGAGGCGAACCATGTCACCATCTTTTTTGAGCCAGGTTGAAATGGTGACCTCCGTAATGGATTCTCCAACAGCGGGAACTTTCATTTCCTTTATTGACCCGGTGGGGTTGCCTGACGCCGCGGGTGCGGCAGCTGGTTTATTTTCCTGTTTTGCGGGTTTCGGTTCTTCCTTTGCGGCGGGAGCTGGTTTTGATGCCCCAGCCTGACCGTTGGGTTCGATCTCGCAGATGACCTCTCCTATCGGCACCGTATCCCCGGCTTGTCTGACGATCTTTAAGACTCCGTCATTTTGTGCCGTAAGTTCAAACGTGGCTTTATCAGATTCGAGCTCTGCAAGCACCTCGTCAACTTTAACGGCATCTCCATCCTTCTTCAACCAGTTTGCAATGGTTACTTCTGAAATAGACTCACCTACGGAGGGGACTTTAACCTGAATTCCCATGATTAATTTTTTTTAATTGAAGCTAGATCGTGAATGACTGGTTGACAATTTTCTCCTGTTCGATTTTGTGAATTTTAGAATATCCGGTCGACGGTGAGGCACTTGCCTTGCGACTTATCACCTCTAATTCCTGCTTCGGCATCACCCTTTGAATGTATGACCAGTAACCCATATTGGCCGGTTCTTCCTGGACCCAGACAACTTTTGCTCCCTTGTACCTTTTGAGAATTGCCTTTACCTGTTTTTCAGGGAATGGATGGAGCTGTTCGATCCGAACGATGGCGGTGTCCTTAACCTTCTTCTTAAGTTGGGCTTCCAGAAGATCGTAATATATTTTTCCGCAACACAACACCAGGCGGATTACCTCCTTTGGATTCGCGCTGCCGTCGTCGATCACTTCGCGGAATGCCCCTTCCGTAAATTCTTTGATCGGAGAAATCACCGAAGGATGCCGTAGCAAAGATTTAGGGGAAAGTACAATGCAGGGTTTCCTGAATGGCCAGGTTACCTGTCTCCTCAGCAGATGGAAAAAGTTCGCAGGCGTCGTAGGATTCGCGACGATCATGTTGTATTCGGCCGAGAGTTGTAAAAACCTTTCCGGTTTGCAACTTGAGTGTTCGGGCCCCTGTCCTTCATATCCATGGGGCAGGAGCATCACGAGTCCGTTCATACGCTGCCATTTTGATTCGGCGCTGGATATAAACTGGTCAATCATTACCTGGGCTCCATTGACAAAATCTCCAAACTGCGCTTCCCACAATACCAATGCGTGGGGAGTAGCCATCGCGTAGCCGTACTCAAAACCCAGCACGCCAAATTCGGAAAGCAGGGAGTTGTATATATGAAATTTCTTCTGTCCTTTTTCAATATGATCCAATCCACAATAAGGAGCGTTTGTATTGGCGTCGAAGATGTAGGCGTGCCGATGTGAAAACGTTCCTCGCTTTACATCCTGTCCCGACATCCTCACCGGGACGCCTTCAGTGAGCAATGAACCGTAGGCGAGCAGTTCTGCATCGGCCCATGTTAACATTTTGGCTTCAAAGAAAGCAGCCTTGCGGTCTTTAAGTAATTTTTCAATTTGTTTGATCGGCTTGAACCCATCCGGTATCGCGATCAACGCGTTGCCTACTTTATCGACTACTTCCTGCCTGATGCCTGATTTCGGCGACTGGTCAAAATCTTCCGGCAGAGCCCTGCGAAGTTTTTCCCATTCGGATTCTATTTTTTGTGGCTTGTAGGGAAGCGGTTTTTGTTTCACCTCATTGAGCCGGTCTTGTAATTGTTTGCGGAAGCGCTTGTCCATTTCATCGGCAAGGGCAGCGTCAACATCACCACGCTCTACAAGTTTCTTTACATAAACTTCTCGTGGGTTTGGATGCTTGGCGATGAGGTTATAAAGTTTCGGTTGTGTGAATTTCGGCTCGTCATTTTCATTATGGCCATGACGGCGATAACACAAAAGGTCGATAAAAATATCTTTGCCGAATTTCTGCCGGAACTCTACTGCAAGGTTTGCGGCAAAGGTCACAGCCTCCGCATCGTCGCCGTTAACATGAAGTACGGGCGCGTCAACGATCTTTGCAATATCCGTACAATAGATACTCGTGCGGGCGTCATCATAATCAGTGGTAAAGCCCACCTGGTTATTGATCACGAAATGGATAGTGCCCCCGGTCGTATAGCCCTGCAATCCTGACATCTGCACTACTTCGTAGACAACACCCTGGCCTGCAACAGCGGCATCTCCGTGAATGAGGATGGCCATGGCGGTTTTTAATTGTTCTTTATATTCATCATCGATCTGTCCGCGCGTGTAACCGATCACCAGGGGATCCACTGCCTCCAGGTGAGACGGGTTCGGTGTGAGTTTAACGTATATTTTTTTTCCTGACTGCGCTGTAATAAAACTTGAATATCCAAGATGGTATTTCACATCGCCGTCGCCCATGGTCAGATCCGGGTTGACGCTGCCTTCAAATTCAGTGAAGATCTGTTCGTAGGTTTTTCCCAGGATATTGGAAAGGACGTTCAACCTTCCGCGGTGGGCCATGCCAATCACTACTTCCTTTACGTCAAGTTCCGCAGCGCGATTGATAATGGTTTGTAGTGCTGGTATGGTGTTTTCACCTCCTTCAATGGAAAAACGTTTTTGTCCTAAAAATTTTGTGTGCAAAAAGTTTTCAAAGACAACAGCCTCGTTCAACTTGGCAAGGATTCGTTTCTTCTCTTCGCGGCCCGGGTTGTAAGCATAATATTCTTTCTCACATTTCTGAAAGAACCATTTTCTGACTTCATCGTTGCCGATGAAATTATATTCCCAGCCGATGGGGCCTAAATAAAGGAATTTCAGTTTTTCAATAATTTTCCGAAGGGTCGTTCGCTCCATGCTGATCTCGGATGCGACGTCGAATTCTGTGTCGAGATCGGCGTCCGTCAGGCCAACGGCATTATGATCGAAGTCAACGTTGTGATTTCTCCTCTCGCGGACGGGATTGGTTTTGGAAGCAAGATGTCCGAAAGACCTGTAGGTAAAAATTAAATTGCGGACCTGCGTCTCTTTGATCGACACCGTGTCGACTGCTGTAGTGGACGCTCCTCCATTCTCTCCATTGCGCTGGAGGGAGAAATCATAACCTTCGAAAAACTTCTGCCAGGTCAGATCAACGGAGCCGGGATCTTTTTTATAATTTTGATAAAGTTGGTCGACGTAACCAACTTCAGCATTTGAAATATAAGAATACTTGTCCATGGTTTTAAAGTGAGCCTGTAAAGGTAAAAAAACCTGAATTATATTACAAAAACCTGATAACCGCATAAACAAATATTAACAAAAAGACCTTATTTTAAATTTTGGATGCATCTTGCCAATTGACAGAACTAAAAAAAACCTATCTTTGCGATCTTCAAAAACGGACGAGATCCAAAAATTACAAAAAATGGTAAAAATCAGATTGGCCCGCAGGGGTCGCAAAAAACTGGCGATGTATGATGTGGTTGTAGCCGATTCCAGGGCACCACGAGATGGTCGTTTTATTGAAAAACTAGGCACGTACAACCCACTAACAGTGCCTGCTAAGATTGATTTGAAAAATGACCGTGCATTTCATTGGTTAATGCAGGGTGCACAACCCTCCGACACTGTGAAAGCGATGTTATCCTACCGGGGAATAATGTTGAAAAAGCACCTTCAGATTGGGGTTATTAAAGGAGCATTGACACAGGAGCAAGCCGACGGCAAGCTGGAAGAATGGGTTAAGTCTAAGGAATCGAAGATCCAGGCTACGTCCAACAAATTCGTACAGGATAAGGAAGCACGGGCAAGAGCACGGAAGGAAGCTGAAACCAAGATCAAAGAAGCTCGCGCCGAAGCTATCCGCAAAAAAGCGATTGTTGCCGAGGCACCTGCGGAAGGTGAAGCTGCTGTAGCTGAGAATGCCGAAGCGCCAGCCGCGGAAGCGCCTGCAGCCGTGGAAGCGCCTGCTGCTGGAGAAGCACCTGCTGCAGAAGAAGCAAAGGCAGAATAAGGTCTATTAAAATTGAATTGAATGCCAATGTCTTGCGTTGGCATTTTTGTTTTATTCAAGGGGATATGAATATAGACTCCTGTTACAAGATAGGCTTCATTATGAAACCGCATGGGCTGAAAGGCGAGGTCTCAATCGCGCTTGATGCCGAAGCCCCGGAGGATTTTAGCGATATTGAAACGGTTTTTGTTGAAAACCGCGAACGACTTTTGCCGTATTTTATTGAGAGGATTTCACTGCGGGGTAATAAAGCTTTTCTGAAACTGGAAGAAGTAAATTCCCAGGAAGAAGCACAGCGCGTTTCAAAATCGGCTATCTATCTGCCGAAGACCTCGAGAGCTAGATCCGGCCGTGGGGAATTTTACGACGACGAAGTGATTGGATTCGAAGTATCAGATACCGGCATGGGCACTCTGGGAAAAATAACGGAGATCGTACAGGCAGGTCCCAACAAATTATTATCGGTCGACTATCAGGGGAAAGAAGTCCTGGTTCCCCTGAACAGCCCATTTATCGACAGTATTAATAAAAGCAGGAAAAAAATAACAGTCACCCTGCCCGATGGTTTTCTTGAAATTTAGCGACTGGTAATATATTGTTGTTACGGGAAACTGTGAATTAGCACTATTTTGAAATGCCAAAAGCTAACCGCCAATCATGCATATTGATATCATCACATGTTTGCCGCGACTGATTGAAAGTCCTTTTTCCGACTCAATCTTAAAGCGGGCCCAGGCTAAAGGTCTTGTTGAGATCAATATTATTGATTTGCGGCAATATTCGATGGACAAACATAAATCAGTGGATGACTACGCATACGGCGGCGGTGCTGGTATGGTGATGATGATCGAGCCCATTGATCGTTGCTTTCAGGAGCTGAAGGCTAAACGGGTTTATGATGACATTATTTATATGAGTCCCGACGGTGAGAAACTTTCCCAGTCAATAGCCAACCAGCTGAGTCTTAAACAAAACCTCATTCTTTTATGCGGTCACTATAAAGGAGTGGATGAACGTGTTCGCCAGCATCTTATCACGCGAGAGATCAGCATTGGCGACTACGTGCTTTCCGGCGGAGAATTGGCGGCGGCGGTAGTAGCCGATTCCGTGGTGCGATTGATTCCGGGAGTATTATCGGATGAAACGTCGGCCCTGAGTGATTCTTTCCAGGATGACCTTATCGCTCCGCCGGTTTACACCAGACCGGCTGAATACAAAGGTTGGCGCGTTCCGGATGTGCTGCTTTCAGGTCATGAAAAGAAAATTGAAGAATGGAGGCAGGAAAAGGCGGAGGAACGAACCCGTAAGCGCAGGCCGCACCTGTTAGATGGGGCATAAATTCATGAAATTCAGCACCCTGCTATTGCCAACTCCCTGCTCTTTCATATATTTGCAGTCCGTTTCAAAAACCATCGGATTTATGGCTGATTTAATAAAATTTGTTGAGAAGGCGTTAGCGAAAGAGCGTGCGGCTTTTCCCGATTTCAAGCCGGGCGACACTATTAACGTTCACGTTAAGATCAAGGAAGGAAATAAAGAAAGGATCCAGCAATTCCAAGGCACTGTAATTCAGCGCAGGGGTGAAGGGAATGGCGCCTCATTTACAGTTCGCAAGGTTTCAAACGGTATTGGGGTAGAGCGTATTTTTCCCCTGGTATCACCCTCTATTGATAAGATCGAAATATTAAAACAAGGCAGAGTTCGCAGGGCGAAACTGTACTATATGAAAGGACGTCACGGTAAAGCTGCCCGTATTAAGGAAAAGATATAGCATCTACTGGCATTTTTATAACCATTCTGAATACATTCAGGATGGTTTTTTTATTTTTACCCACTCGCTAACTGGCGTCAAAACCCTCAAAACGGCTTAAAAACCACCTTTTTTAATTGTTAGCATACAATTAAATAATTAATAACTTTGTCCCCTTCCCAAAAAACATTTACTGAGACAGATGGCTAAAAATATTGTTGACTTACTGGGCAAAGACGCGGAATTACTTTTAAAACATCAGAGCAAAACTGTTAAAAAAGAACTTCTTCACGTGCCAGGTCCGGACTTCGTTGACAAGATTTTCGCGCCGACCAACCGGAATACTCAAGTGCTGCGCAGTCTGCAGTCATTATTTGGAAATGGGCGTTTGGCGAATACTGGTTACTTATCAATTCTACCCATCGATCAGGGTATAGAACACAGTGCGGGAGCTTCCTTTGCAAAAAATCCACTGTATTTCGATCCCGAAAATATTATCAGACTTGCGATGGAGGGGGGCTGCAATGCCGTGGCAACAACGTATGGTGTATTGGCCATGATGTCGCGGAGATATGCTCATAAGATTCCTTTCATTGTAAAGATCAATCACAACGAACTTCTTACATATCCCAACAAACATGACCAGATCATGTTTGGATCCGTGGAAGATGCCTGGAATCTTGGCGCTGTGGCTGTCGGGGCCACTATCTATTTTGGTTCTGATAATTCGACAAGGCAGATCCAGGAAGTATCAGAGGCGTTCGAAAGGGCGCACGACCTGGGCATGGGCACAATACTGTGGTGTTACATCCGGAACAATGCTTTCAAAACAAAGGAGAAGGATTACCATGTTTCCGCGGACTTAACTGGTCAGGCCAACCACCTGGGCGTAACCATACAGGCGGATATCATTAAACAAAAGCTCGCAGAAAATACAGGTGGCTATAAAGCGTTGAATACGGGAGGAAGCAGTTACGGAAAACTGGACGAAAAAATTTACAGCGAACTAAGTTCCGAACATCCGATTGATCTCTGCCGGTATCAGGTAATCAATTGTTATATGGGCCGCGCGGGTTTGATCAGTTCAGGTGGCGAATCGAAAGGTGCCAATGACATGGGTGACGCCGTACGCACTGCCGTAATCAATAAACGGGCGGGTGGAATGGGTTTGATCTCGGGGAGAAAAGCATTTCAGCGGCCGATGAATGAAGGTGTTGAGATACTGAACGCCATCCAGGATGTTTACCTTGACAAATCCATAGATATTGCGTAACCCCGTTGTCTGTAAATTTTACGGTATGTTGAAAACTTAAAAATCTGATATGTCCTGGTTCAAGCGCAGTGATAAAGGCATTTTAACTCCGACGGAAGCAAAACGCGAGGTGCCGGATGGATTGTGGTTTAAGTCTCCCACGGGAAAAATCGTTCATACCCGCGAGTTGAAGAAAAATTCGTACGTGGTACCCGAGGAGGACTTCCACGTAAGGATCGGATCGGAGGAATATTTCGAGGTGCTGTTCGACAACAACAAGTTCACTGAACTTGATGTGAACATGGAGCCCGCCGATCCGCTGAAGTTCAAGGACAGCAAGCCCTACCCGAAACGTATTAAAGAATCGCAGGAAAAATCCGGATTAAAAGACGCTGTTCGCACCGCCTACGGGAAAATGAATGGCATTGACATTACGATTGCTTGTATGGACTTTGCCTTTATCGGAGGGTCTATGGGCTCGGTGGTTGGTGAAAAAATTGCACGGGCGATTGATCACAGCATTAAAAAGAAAAAACCATTTCTGGTGATCTCCCGGTCGGGCGGGGCCAGGATGATGGAAGGCGGCCTTTCGCTCATGCAAATGGCCAAGGCTGCCGCCAAGATCGCCTTGCTTGACAAAGAGAAAATCCCTTTCATCTCCCTGCTTACCGATCCCACAACGGGGGGTGTAACAGCATCTTATGCAATGCTTGGAGACTTCAATATTGCCGAACCTAATTCCCTCATCGGGTTTGCCGGCCCCCGCATCATCCGCGAGACCATCGGAAAAGATCTTCCCAAAGGATTTCAGAGTGCAGAGTTTGTACTTGAACATGGATTCCTCGACTTTATTATTGATCGCAGGAGCCTGAAAACAAGGCTTACGACGTTGCTGAAAATGCTGGAGAATTAAGCAGCCGTTCTTTTTTATTCTGTTCGCGTTCGCACAGTTAATTTCCTTTCCGGACAAAGCATAAACTTTATTAAGGTAGTCTCTGGCCTTAAACTGGGTCTCCACGCAAATTTCGAATGGCACAGGGATTGTAATTCGAAGTGACCCTGACATTAAAAAATATGATCAAAAATTATCTGAAGATCGCATTCCGCAGCCTCGTAAAACAAAAAATATACTCGATCATAAACATACTCGGACTGGCTACGGGTATTGCCAGTTGCGTGCTGATCGTAATGTTTGTCACCGATGAATTTTCATATGATACGTTCCATTCAAAAGGCGATCGCATTTTCAAGGTAGTGCTGGAGCGCAAATATCCAACCTATTCAACCAACTATTCCGTGATCCCGTATTCTTTTGGTGATGTCATGCAGGAGGATTTTGCAGAAGTGCAGGCTGTAGTAAAAATGGGAGGCCCCTTTAATAATAATGGAGTGACTTATCAGGACGACCGCGGGCAGGAAAAATTCTTTGAAGGGAACTTTATTATGGCCGCGGATTCGAATTTTTTTAGTCTTTTGTAAGCATATGGCGGTATTCCTTCACGGTGTCTATGAAACATTTAACTTTATCGACATCGGTGTCGGGATATAAGCCATGGCCGAGGTTGGCGATATGGGCTGAGGGGCCGAAAGCCTTGAGCATTTTTTTTGTCTCTCTTTTTACGTCATCAAAGGACCCGTATAAAGCACAGGGATCCAGATTACCCTGTAACACTTTATCCGGAAGCAATTTGCGGGATTCCTGTATTTCCATATTCCAGTCAAGCCCTACTACCTGACAGCTTATCGAATTCATTTTTTGCCGTGCAAAGAAAGCTCCTTTGGCAAAAACTATTTTAGGGACTTGATCAATGGAATCGCAAATTTTGGAAATGTAAGGGAGTGCAAACTCGTTATATTGTTCCGGACTTAAAATGCCCGCCCATGAATCGAATATCTGGATGATGTCAGCCCCTGCGTTTATTTGTCCCTTCAAATACCGGATGGTGCTTTGTGTGATCATGTCAAGCAACTGATGGGAGAAGGCGGGCTCGGTATACAACGCTTTCCTGGCCTCACTAAAGGTTTTGCTTCCGCCCCCTTCGATCATGTAAGAAAAAATAGTCCAGGGAGCTCCTGCAAACCCGATCAGGGGAACACGGCCATCCAGCTGTCGTTTGGAGAGTCTGATCGCTTCCAACACATAATTCAATTCATCCGCTTCAACAACGTGAAGGCTCTTTAAGTCCTCAATTGAGGAAATACGTTTAGGGAATACCGGTCCGCGCTTTTCTTCCATTTCGTAATTCAGACCCATTGCTTCTGGTATCACCAAAATATCCGAAAAAATAATTGCAGCATCGACCCCTAGAATATCAACGGGCTGGACGGTGACTTCAGCAGCAAGTTCAGGAGTTTTCACCAGTGTCTTAAAATCCCGGGCGGCTTCCCGGACCTTCCGGTATTGCGGCAGCACCCTTCCTGCCTGCCGCATGAGCCAGACCGGAGTTCTTTCAGCCGGAAGTTTATTTGCTACTTGTAATAGAAGGTCGTTCTGCAATTTCATAGGTGCAAGAATGGGCGATACGTTCATTAAAGGTAATATCAACCGTGGGAAGTCAGTCCTTTGCGGGACCATCATAAAAAAGGCCGGCTTCAAAGAAACCGGCCTTCTTATTACCCAAGGGGTTATTTATGCTTCAGCCACTTGCTGGACAGAAACAAATGATTTATTTTCGCGGCCTTTTTTGAACACTACTGTACCCTGTGTGAGGGCAAACAGTGTGTGATCCTTACCCATACCCACGTTTGGGCCCGGGTGATGTTTTGTGCCGCGCTGGCGGACAATGATATTGCCGGCAATTACCTTTTGACCTCCGAAAATTTTGATGCCCAATCGTTTACTTTCCGATTCGCGGCCGTTCTTTACTTTACCTTCGCCTTTCTTATGTGCCATTTCTTAAAAAAATTAAATTAATAATTCGCCAGCCCCCTGCCCCCTGAAGGGGTACCAAAGTCCCCTTCAGGGGATTTAGGGGCGAGGCCCGATGCTTTCGATCTGCACCTTAGTGAATTGCTGGCGGTGGCCATTCTTCACCTGATAACCTTTTCTGCGCTTTTTCTTAAAGACAATCACTTTATTGCCTTTGACGTGTTCCAGGATCTTACCTGAAACTTTGATTCCCTTAACAGTAGGGGCGCCAATATCGATCGTACCCGCATTATCCACGAGAAGCACATTGTCAAAGCTCACGGCTGAACCGGCTTCTCCTTCTAATTTCGGGGCATAGATGTATTGATCTTTAGCCACTTTAAACTGTTTTCCGGCAATGTTTATAATTGCGTACATAGCTTTTTTCAAAAAATAGGACTGCAAAGGTAAGAAAATCCTCCTGAAAATAATATCAGTGATTAAGTTTTTCTGGCCAAAGAAAGGGGGCGGCCACCAAAAAAATTTTTTTCTTAAAGTCTACCGGGGATGGGGCGAAACCTTTTGATTAACTGGGGGGCTTTTAAACGGCTATTTTCCAGTTACTTATAATTCCACAAAATATCAACAAGTTATCCACAATCCCCAAAAACAACCTAAAAACCCACTTTTTGAATTGTGGCTTTCATTTTTTTCATTTGTACACTTGACGCTGACCGGGGGTAGAAATTCAGTCTGTTCTCAAAGCCAAGCAAAAATTTATTTGAAAAGTTCAGGTAAGGGAAGTACCACTTATCTGTTAATATATTGGTTAACCTTAAAACCTATCGTTATTATGAGCCAAGCATCCATGAGTGAAGAACCGATTTTAAGAGAGAACAAAGACCGTTTTGTATTGTTTCCGATTCGGCAGCACGAGATCTGGAAATATTATAAACAGGCGGAAGCCAGCTTCTGGACGGCGGAGGAAATAGACCTGAGCCAGGACCTGAAGGACTGGGTGGGTCTCAACGATGGGGAACGTCATTTCATTACCCATGTGCTGGCGTTCTTTGCAGCAAGTGATGGCATTGTAAACGAAAACCTGGCTGAACATTTCCTATCAGAAGTTCAATATACGGAGGCGAAATTCTTTTATGGTTTTCAGATCGCCATTGAAAATATCCATTCTGAAACCTATTCTTTGCTCATTGATACTTACGTAAAAGATCCCAAGGAAAAGGATAAGTTATTTCACGCCATCGAGACTATGGATTGTGTGAAGAAGAAAGCAGACTGGGCATTGCGTTGGATTGACAAGGGTTCTTTTGCCGAGCGTCTGATAGCTTTTGCCGCGGTGGAAGGAATTTTCTTTTCAGGATCGTTTTGTTCCATTTTCTGGTTGAAGAAACGCGGATTGATGCCGGGGTTGAGTTTTTCAAACGAACTTATTTCCAGGGACGAGGGATTGCATTGCGATTTTGCCTGTCACATCTACACCAAACACGTTGTAAACAAACTTCCGAAGGAGAGGGTGATCGAAATTATCAAAGATGCCGTAGAGATCGAAAAAGAATTCGTCACCGACGCACTTCCCGTGAATCTGATCGGTATGAATGCAGTACAGATGCGTCAATACATTGAGTACGTAGCCGATCGCCTTAGCAATGAACTCGTTGGCACAAAAATTTATAATGTTACAAATCCATTCGATTTCATGGACATGATCTCGTTGAGAGGAAAAACCAACTTTTTTGAAAAACGGGTAGCGGAATATCAAAAAGCCGGGGTGATGAACAGTACAGAAAAAGAAACTTCGCCAAAGTTTTCATTGAACGAAGATTTTTAATAAATTCAATGACTTTTTAATCTTTCTTACCATACCATAACAACCCTTACCGAAGATGCTTGTAGTAAAACGTGACGGACACCGGGAATCAGTAAAGTTTGACAAGATCACCGCGCGAATTGAAAAACTTTGCTATGGTCTCGACCCAAAGTTCGTAAATCCGGTAGAAGTGGCCATGAAGGTGATTAATGGCCTCTATGATGGCGTATCCACTCAGGAGTTAGACAATCTCGCGGCTGAAATTGCGGCGACGATGACCACGAAACATCCTGATTTTGCGAAGCTTGCTGCGCGCATTGCCGTGTCAAACCTGCATAAGGTAACGAGCAAGTCATTTTCCAATACCATGAAACGGTTGTATCAGCATGTTGATCCGAAAAATGGTCAGAATGCGCCAATGATTTCAAAGGAAACCTGGAAAATAATCAAGGAACACGCCGCAGAACTTGATGAAGCCATTTTATATGACCGCGACTTCAGCTATGATTTCTTTGGTTTCAAGACCCTGGAGCGCTCCTATCTGATGAAGATCGACGGCAAAACCGTTGAGCGCCCGCAACATATGATCATGCGTGTAGCAGTAGGGATACACGGAAACGACCTCCCTGCCGCAATTGAAACCTATAACCTGATGTCAGAAAAGTGGTTTACGCATGCCACCCCGACTTTATTTAATGCAGGAACACCTAAACCACAACTTTCGTCCTGTTTTCTGTTAACGATGAAGGATGATAGCATTGACGGGATCTACGATACGTTAAAGCAGTGTGCAAAGATCTCCCAGTCAGCAGGAGGCATTGGCCTGAGCATTCACAACATACGGGCTAAGGGGTCATACATCAAAGGCACAGGCGGAACATCCAATGGCATTGTTCCTATGCTGCGTAATTTTGATATGACTGCCCGTTACGTGGATCAGGGAGGCGGAAAACGCAAAGGCAGCTTCGCCGTCTACCTCGAACCGTGGCATGCCGATATTTTTGATTTCCTCGATCTGAAGAAAAACCATGGCAAGGATGAGATGCGGGCGCGCGACCTTTTTTATGCGATCTGGATGCCCGATCTCTTTATGCAGCGTGTGGAAAATAATGAGATGTGGTCTTTGTTTTGCCCGAATGAAGCCCCCGGATTGGCGGACGTTTGGGGCGAAGATTTTGAACGTTTGTACCATAAATACGAGAGTGAAAATAAATTCCGCAGGCAGGTAAAAGCACAAGACCTGTGGTTTGAAATCCTCGAGTCTCAGATTGAAACCGGCACGCCGTATATGTTGTACAAGGATGCAGCAAACCGGAAGTCGAACCAGAAAAACCTGGGAACGATCAAATCGAGCAACCTGTGTACCGAAATTATTGAATACACAGCACCCGATGAGGTTGCCGTATGTAACCTTGCCTCTATTGCTCTGCCGAAGTTTGTAACTGAAGATGGGAAGTTCGACCACCAGAGACTATTTGAAATAACCAAGGTAGCCACCCGCAACCTCAATAAGGTGATTGATGTGAATTATTATCCTGTGGAAGAAGCGCGAAAATCAAATATGCGCCACCGGCCTATAGGCCTGGGAGTGCAAGGTTTGGCAGATGCGTTCATCCTTCTGCGGATGCCTTTTGACAGTGAAGAAGCGCGCGGCCTGAACAAGGATATTTTCGAGACAATTTACTTCGCGGCCATGGAAGCTTCCATGGAAGAGTCCATGAAGTTCGGCCCGTATGAAACCTTCAAAGGTTCACCAGTTTCAAAAGGCATTTTCCAGTTTGATATGTGGGGTGTAACTCCATCTTCTGGTCGCTGGAACTGGGAGAAATTAAAGCAGGATGTGAAGCAATATGGCGTGCGAAATTCTTTACTCGTTGCCCCCATGCCAACTGCCTCTACTTCCCAGATCCTGGGAAACAATGAATGCTTTGAACCCTATACCTCCAATATTTACACACGCAGAACCCTTTCAGGTGAATTTATTGTAGCCAACAAACATTTAATGAAGGACCTGATAAGCGCGGGCTTGTGGAGCGAAACCATGAGACAGAAACTTATCAACACCAATGGTTCCGTTCAGTCCATTCCTGAAATTCCTCAGCACATAAAAGACATCTATAAGACGGTGTGGGAGATTTCGCAAAAAGGCATCATTGATATGTCTGCTGACCGCGGAGCTTACATTTGCCAGTCACAAAGCCTGAATATCCATTTAACAGACGCGAATTTTGGTAAGTTGACTTCCATGCATTTCTATGCGTGGAGAAAAGGTTTAAAAACCGGAATGTATTATCTGAGGTCTACTGCGGCCGCCGATGCGATCAAGTTTACGCTCGATAAATCTGCGATCAAAGAACCAGAAGTTATCGAAACTTCATCCCTGAAAACCGTTGTTGTTGCTGAACCCGCGGTACTGATGGCAAAAGGATCGCAGCAAAGTCTGCATTATGAACATCCCCCGGCTGATTACGAACAAAAGCGAGCGGATATGACCTGTTCACTGGATAATCCCGATGAATGCGAAGCCTGTGGGAGTTAAAAAAGCAATATTTTTCTCAAAAGGCCCCGTTCATTCGGGGCTTTTCTCGTGTTGAAGGGTTTGTGTTTCGAAAAAATTATCGCGCCAGAAACGGCGGAGGGGACATTTTCTATGCCTTTCCAGGCTGTGTTGCGCGGTGAATGGTCACCATAAACTATTGACGATTCACCGATAATTAACCGTATATGTCCAGATTTTATTTATATTAAGTGGGCGATTTTCATTTACTTTATTGCAACGATGGTTATGAGAAAGAAGAACATAATGTTGGTCGACGACGATAAAATCTTCAATTTCCTAAGCGAAAAAACGATTACCTCGCTCGGGCTGGCGAATGAAATTCATTTCGCCCTGAACGGTAAGCAGGCTTTGGAACTTCTGGAAGAATATAAAAGAGGTAATGTTCAACGGCCTGATATTATTTTCCTCGATCTCAACATGCCCATCATGAATGGCTATGAATTCATTGAGGCCTTTGCACTCATGGATCTACCCAATAAAAGCTCAATCACCATTGTTGTGCTGACCTCGTCTGCAGATCCCAATGATCTTGCCCGCGCGAAAGAACTCGGGATCAAATATTATTTCAATAAGCCACTTACCAGAGAAGAAATAAAAAAAATGATCGGCCAGGAATTCTCCTACGATTTAAATTAGGGCCCGCAGCCCCCGCCCCGCCCCTAAATCCCCTAAAGGGGACTTTAGAACTGAAAGTAAATAAAGGGTTGTATACCTAATGATTTGGTTTGTATGACCAACAGAATCACGGATATCATAAAGGCTGCCTTTCCCGCCAGGGGCATGTTGATAACCGTCTCCTGCGCGGCCATTTCCGCCTCTCTTGGGAGGAAGTGAAAAAGATAACCAATCACCATCAGCATCATTACCACCTTGTATCCGGCAATAAAATCGGATAAGAGGGAGAGGTTGAAATGAAAAAAGATCTGGTTCAGGATCTCACCAACGGTGTCCATATTGGCCGCACGGAAAAAAATCCAGCAAAAGCAGACAAAATGGAAGGTGCAGAATACTCTCACAAAATTCCTCCACTGATTATTCTCTGAATAACGATGCGGAAACCTCGACCGGTAAAACTTGTGCAGGGTTAAGGCAAAACCATGCAAAGCGCCCCAGATGATGAAACGCCACGAAGCGCCATGCCAAAGCCCTCCCAGAAGCATGGTGATCATTTGATTCAGATAAGTCCTTGCTTCACCTTTCCGGTTACCGCCCAGGGATATGTACAGATAATCACGCAGCCACGTTGAGAGTGAAATATGCCAGCGCCGCCAGAACTCCGTGATATTTTTGGATTGATACGGGGAATCAAAATTCAGGGGGAACCGGAATCCTAAAAGAAGTGCAATTCCGATGGCCATGTCGGAATAACCTGAAAAATCACAATAGATCTGCAGCGCATAGCCGTATACTGCAAAAAGATTTTCTATGCCCGAGTATAGCGAAGGTGCATCAAAAACTCTGACCACAAAATTTGTACTGATGTAGTCGGAGATCACGGCCTTCTTAAACAACCCGCACCCAATGAGAAAAACACCCCGCCCAAACATTTCAGGCGTGACAATGGTTGGCTTGTAGATCTGCGGGAGGAAATCAGATGCCCGTACAATAGGACCTGCAACCAATTGCGGAAAGAAGGAAACAAAAAAAGCGTAATCCAGGATATCGTCTACTGGTTTCAGGTTTCCGCGATAAACATCCAGCGTATAACTAAGCGATTGGAATGTAAAGAATGAAACACCTACAGGAAGAAAAATATCCATCGGTTGAAATTCCTTTCCTCCCATGGAGAAAAAAGCATCAAACAAAAAGTTCGTGTATTTGAAATACGCCAGCATACCCAGATTCACTACCAGCGTGACGATAATATAAAACTTACGGTGCCACTGATCTTTCGAGGTATAGATCAGTTTCGCCAGTGTAAAATCAATAACTGTCGCAAAGAGCAGTAAAATAAAATATCCACCACTGGATTTGTAGTAAAAATAAAGGGAGAACAGCGTAACGAAAATGAGCTTGGGTTTGTGCGTTTTACTCAGTCTGATATAGATCCACAGAAATCCTGTAAACAGAAAAAGGAATAAACCACTGTTGAAGATCAGCGGTTCATCTGGATTGTAAACAAACAGTTGTCCGAACTTATGGATGTCTAGTGGGAACATATAAATTGTAACCCTTCATTAATGCATGATAAAAAAGATTACCCTGGTATTCATAACCGTCTTTTGTCAGGTGGATCCCGTCGCCGCTCAGCAGCGTATTCTGGCTCCAGCTTTTTGCGGAATGTTCCCCTCCCATAGCCCTGAAAAGATCATAAAAGGCAAGTCCGTTCTCCACGGCGTATCTGATGATTTGTTCGCGCACCTGCATTATGCCTGGATTGGGTTTATTTTTACGGCGGAAAACATCCTGAGGTGTTACCAAAATGAATTTTGCCATTGGATTATTCTGCCTCAGGTTTGAAAGCAGCATGTCTACCTGTGAAGCGAAACTCTTATCCGGGTAGGGGTAATCAATGGATTCATTGGTGCCAAGGGAGATGATAAAAAGATCCGTATGAAGGGCTGCAGTTTGCGCCGCAAAATATTTTGCTTCATTGTAATGCCTAAACTTCGCGCCGTTTACTCCTACAGTATGGTATAAAACACCGTTCATAGAATTTTCAAGAACAGCACCATATATCATTGCCCGCGATTGCTCAGGATTCGCTTTTACGGATCGGATCGTTACCGCATCGATCTTTTTTTCCCACGTGGCGTGCGAGAAATTCCGGTTTGAATCCAGTGGGTAAACATTAATCCTGCTGAGTTCTTTTCCCTGGGTATCCCGTACGGAAAAATCAAAACTCTTCTCATCCTTTTCATAGAATAAGGTCAGCGCGTTAAAGGTATAGTCCAGCCAAAGATCATTCATGAAAATTTCGAGGTTGGCTTCCGGGTTGCTTGTCTCGATAGTTACTCCGCCTATGCCAATAGGAAGAGGTTGCTCCGGGAAAACACATCTTTTTGATTTCCAGCTTGCGTTGGATACGGTCTTGAAATTGTTAGGTTCATTAGTACCGGCTACACGCAACGGTACGATCAATCCCCTTCCCGCATTGCCGAAGTGTCGGTGAAAATTCCTTCTGATTATACTTGTCATGTAATCGGCCTGGATGTGTGAATCGCCGATATGCGCGATATTGATCTTTCTGTCATTTGCCAGCTGAAGTTGATATAAACCCTCAAAGAAATCATCGAGATGACTGGCATTCTGGATCACGTTATCACCATCGACTTCCAATCCATAGGTCTTATAGGTGAAATCGATCCGCTGCGCTTGGGCCGGGGCCAGCAACATGAAATACGCGCCACACAAACAGGACCACAACCCCTGCTTCGCAAACTGCCGGTTATATTTCAGGTTATTTGGTGATAACATGTTTTTTCTGATGTCGCTCATGGCTGTACAGGAGGCTCTTTACCAGAGACCCGGCGAGTTTTTTGCCTCCGTTGAAATTCAGATGCGTGTAGTCTTTGGCTGCGAGCGCGGGTTTCGAGGTTACAAACCTCACCATACTGTTTTCCCCTCCCATAGCTTGAAACATATCCCAAAAAGCAATATTGGTTTCCTGGGCGATCATGCGCTGGGCATTTCGCATTGCAGGAATCGCGTTCATCGTTTCGAATTTACCCCTGGAATTACTGCTTCGATCGCTTACGCTCATCAAAAGAAAACTGGCCTGCGGAAAAGACTTTTTCAGGTTGTTAATAACTCTTACCATCCGGCGCACATAGGACTTGTAATTCAGAGAGTCTTCAACCACCATATTAAGTCCGAATTGAAGGATCACAAGTTTATAGTTCCGGTAGCTGTTAAACCTGGTTAACATACTTCTACTGATACCCGTGAGGCTTATACCCGAATTTCCGCGCAGAGAAAAGTTGTCTACATAAAGGCCTCCTCCATCCTCGAAACTCGCCCCAAACAACCGCAGGCTATCAAAAGGCTCAAAAGTGAATCTGATGGATTTCAGTTTCTTTCCCCGGTGTACCCATTCCTGCAATTGGCTGGATTTTTTCAATGGAACTACATTTTCGGTGGTGTCCTGGTTGACACTGAAGCGAACGGCCGCTGATTCATAATTCTTGTAATAAAGTTTTACGGTATTGAATTCCCGCAAAAATCTTTTCCTGGAAGCGCGGTATTCAACCCAGTTACCTTCCAAAGGAACAAATGAATATCCGGCTGGACCGTACTCCGCTGTAGAATCAGTCCGGCTTATGAGCGAACTTGTCCTCCAGTTATCAAAAGAATGTTTGATCGTGTTCCGGAAGCCTGCAACTCCTGAAGTGATGGGAACAAACCCAACCCCTCTTCCGCCAAAAATCGACTGGAGGGAATCCCTGAAACTTCCGCAAAAAATATCGCCTTCTATGAATGAATCGCCATAGAAGGCAATCCGGAGGGGAGTGGAAGATTTTCCAACATTTGATAGGGCCTTATAAAATTTAGACAGTGCCGTGCTGTCGCCGCTATAATCTTCAATACAGGTCAGTCCCGGTCTGCAAGTTTCTTTCACCAGCTGGATAACGGAATCCTGTTTGGCTACCAGTGAATCCTTAAAAGCGACCTCGACACTATCTATCCTTTCAATTTTGATATCTGCGAGCAGATTGATTTGTTTGAAGGTGAGCGATTCCAGCGAAAATTTGGGAACTACTGATAATACCAGGAGGGAGGCAATGATTACTATACACAGCAAAAAAGGTTCATGCGACTTATTCTTACTCATTTTTGCTCAACACTGACGTTTTATTACTTCACGCTCCATTCGTGTAGCAGGGATTTTATGTCAGTTGGAAACTAACAGATCAGCAAAGGTAAATACTTTCCTGAGCAGTTTTCCAGGATGTATGATAAAGTCTTTTAATCGTCAATTTTGAGGGATCAGGCGGCGATTATATTGCGCCGGCTTTGATCTCATCAACCACCGAAGGATCGAGCAACGTAGACGTATCGCCAAGGTTCTCTGTATCTCCTTCGGCTATTTTTCGCAAGATGCGTCGCATTATTTTCCCTGACCGGGTTTTCGGTAATCCGCTTACGAATTGAATTTTATCGGGTTTGGCAATGGGACCGATAATTTTTGACACCGTATCCAAAATTTCTTTTCGGAGTTTATCCTCTTCCGACGGCTTATCGTAGCAGATCACAAAGGCGTAAATGCCCTGTCCTTTGATGTCATGAGGAAAGCCCACAACAGCCGTTTCGCAAACTGCGCTATGCTCGTCAATCGAACTTTCAATTTCCGCGGTACCCAGGTTATGGCCGGAAACAATGATGATGTCGTCTACCCTGCCCGTGATCCGGTAGTAGCCCTCTTCATCGCGTTTGCATCCATCTCCCGTAAAATATTTTCCCGGAAAGGCTGAAAAATATGTCTCTCTGAACCGTTGATGGTCGCCATAGATCGTTCGGGCTATGCCAGGCCACGGAAATTTGAGCGCCAGTTTACCTTCTATTTTATTTCCCTGGATTTCCAAACCACTTTCATTCATTACTGCCGGTTGAACGCCCGGTAAAGGCGGCGTGGCATGGGCGGGTTTTAGCTTTGTAACGTGCGCAATAGGCGAGATCATGATACCGCCGGTTTCGGTTTGCCACCACGTGTCCACGATAGGACATTTTTCGTTGCCGATATTTTTATCGTACCAATGCCAGGCTTCCTCGTTGATAGGTTCTCCAACGGATCCTAATATCTTGAGGGAAGAGAGATCGTATTTCTGAACGAAACTCAGGGGCGCTTTTTCCAGTGCACGGATGGCTGTAGGTGCTGTATAAAAAATATTGACCTTGTGCCGTTCAATTGCCCGCCAAAATCTGCCCCAATCCGGCCAGGAGGGAACACCCTCAAAAATAACTGTAGTTGCCCCGGCTGATAAGGGGCCGTATAAAATGTAGGAGTGGCCAGTGACCCATCCTATATCCGCCGTGCACCAGAACACCTGTCCTGGCTCATATTTAAATACCGTGCGGAATGTGTAATTCGTATAGACCATATATCCACCGCAGGTATGCACCATACCTTTGGGCTTACCCGTAGAGCCTGAGGTATACAAAATGAATAACATGTCTTCTGCGTCCATTTCCTCCGCTTCGCACTGCGCATCTACTTTTTTAATTTCATCACGCCACCACAAATCACGTCCTTGCTTCATTGACGGCCTCGTTCCTGTATGTTCAACCACAATGGTTCTTTTCACGTCCGGACATTTTTCCAAAGCCTCATCGATTATGCCTTTTAGATTGATGGTCTTGTCCCCGCGGAATCCACCATCTGCAGTCACGACAATTTTGCAACCCGCATCGGTTATCCGGTCTACGAGCGACCTCGAGGAAAATCCTGCAAAAACCACTGAGTGAACAGCACCAATACGGGCACATGCCAGTATCGTGTAAGCCAACTCAGGTATCATTGGAAGGTAGATACATACCCTGTCTCCCTTCTTTACTCCCTGTGCCTTCAGCATGTTGGCGGTACTGCATACTTCTTCGAAAAGTTGCTGATAGGTTATATGCTTTGCCTGATCCATGGGATTGTTGGGTTCCCATATGATCGCGGTTTCCTTCGCGCGCGCCGGTAAATGCCGATCGAGACAGTTCTCCGTGATATTAAGTTTTGCACCCAAAAACCATTTTATTTCCGGTTTTCTAAAATCCCATTCAAGGATCTTTTTCCATTTCTTTCTCCAGAGGAATTCTTCGGCTACTCCTTCCCAGAACGCTTCAGGATTTGCGATACTTTTCTGATATTCTTCCTGGTAGTCCCCGATGGATTCAATTTTTTTCATGGTTTGTCGGACGTTTTAGCTTAATGCATATTTAGCCACTAAGGCCCGCCCGTACCGAAACGGCCGGTTCGGGCGGGCACTGAGTCACACCTGTGTGCCAAAGCACTTCGGTGCGCAGGCACAAAGAAATGCAAAATATTTATCCTGCCTAAAAAACAATTGTCAATATATCCAGAAGAGAACATTTCTAGTAAAAAATAGGTGTCTTCACACGCCTGGCTGCGCGGATCGCTCCGGCAAAGGCAGGCCGGAAAGCTCCGTATTCTATATCCATCCTGATCGGTTGGATGGCGCTGCCGGGCGAAAAACTTTTGCTACAATCAAAAACGATAAAGGGTTGCCTCGACAAAGTAAAAAACCCGAACTTTTTTATTGTTATATTTAAACGAAGTTTCATGCGCTTAGCAGTGGTGTAATAAAAAATGCATGTGGCAGCTTCTTAAAAACCTCAGCAGCGGTTTCCATAATGGAAAAGTGTTTCACGAGGCAAAATGGGATCTGCACGCTTTGTTTTGAACGATAGATGTTCTACCTTATATCTGTTAATTTTATTTATGATTTTCGACGGCTATGGCAACAAAACCGGGAGCGACATTCATAAGACATCATTTCGATTCCACTTTGTTATGCCTGCAGTGTTTTTGGCTCCAAAGGAAACCTCTTATTTATAAATATCATGGCGGGTAAAATAACTGCATCTATTGTTATTTATAAGAACGATCTGCGATTGCTGCGAAATGCGGTAAACAGTTTTTTGGAAGGCACCGAAGATTCAAACCTATATCTGATTGATAATTCACCTTCCGACCGATATTCGCCTTTTTTCAGACACCCACGGATCAAATACATTTTCAACAATAAGAATATTGGTTTTGGCGCGGGTCATAACCTTGCCTTAAGAAAGATCCTGGCAGACAATCAGTCAACCTATCATGTGATTCTAAATCCAGATGTGTATTTTGAGCCGGAGGTTATGGGGAAACTTTTCAGTTACATTGAAGCGCATCCAAAGGTCGGATTGGTTATGCCTAAGGTACTCTACCCTGACGGGCGATTACAACCCCTTTGTAAATTGCTTCCTTCACCTATCACGTTAATAAGAAGACGTTTTTTGCAATTCTATCCATCATGGTCCAATAAATTAAACCATTGGTACGAGATGCATTTTTCCGGTTATGACAAAATAATGGACGTGCCCTTTTTATCCGGATGTTTTATGTTCTTGCGAACAGACACTTTGCGTGAAGTGGGGTTGTTTGATGAGCGCATATTTCTTTATACTGAGGACACCGACCTTACACGGAGGATTCACCGCAAATACCGCACTGTTTTTTATCCGGAGGCGGTGATTTATCATTATAACCAACGCGGATCCTATAAGAACGTAGTTAAGTTCATACATCATGTCCTGAGTGCCATCACTTATTTTAATAAATGGGGTTGGTTTAATGACAATGAACGCAAATTTATCAATGAACGGATTCTGATCAGGTTTTCACAGTGAGCGAACGGAAAACCATAGTTCATAAAGCAATCATGGTTGCCGCGTTAATGCTGTCTGTAGCCGCCCTTCCTTTCTCAATAACGGTTTGTCATGGGGCAATCATTATCGTTATCATTAGCTGGATCTTCGAAGGCCAATGGCAAAATAAATTATCCGTTATCAAACACAGCCTGCTACTCCAGGTCATCATAGCCTTGTTCTTTTTGCAGGTTCTGGGACTGGCATTTTCCGATAACCTGCCGTTGGGATTGTTTGCCCTCGAAAAGAAAATTTTCTTTTTGTTGATCCCTGTTGCAATCGGGACAACGTCTCTGAAATTAAACAGAAAAGAAATTAAGCTTGTCCTCATCACTTTTATCATCTCCTGTTTTGTCGGCACGCTGCTTTGTGTTTTACATGCATGGGAGGAAACGACCCTGGTAATGGCCGGCGTTGCGCAATTTAAACCGTATCTGTCAACTTCTTCTTACCATGATCTCCATGCGTTCGAATCAGAAAGATGGCTCATGTTCTCTTATCGCAGTCTTTCTCAGGGCATTGCGATTCATCCGACATTTTTTTCACTTTTCCTGGCCTTCAGCATAATTTTTTTATTTCACGAGCTTCCTCATTTGAAATCTCAAATCAGTCGCGGCGCTGTACTGATGCTCGTACTGTATTTCGCAGTCTTTATCGTCTTCCTGGCTTCGAGAATTGTCATTCTGGGATTATCGGTCATCTTTACTTTTGTTCTGATCCGAACTCTTCTTAATAAACAGAAATTACTCGCCTTCATGGTTGTTATTATTTCTGCAGTGTTTGCATTTCTTCTTTTTCTAAACCCGGTGAGCCGTTATCGCAGCCTGGAGGAAATAAATTTATCCACCTTCGAAATCCAGCCAGGCAACAATTATAAAAATGCCGCTCAGATAAGGGTATCGCTTTGGTGGCTTGCTTTCATGTCATTGCACGATTCCCATCCGCTCGTCGGGACCGGAACGGGTGATGTCCATAGCGCGATGGTTCGCACCAGTAACCAATACCAGATCACCAACATTATCAATTCATTTGACCCGCACAACCAATATCTTTATACGTTGCTTGGCAATGGATACTCAGGATTTATATTATTGGTTCTGTGTCTTGCTTTACCCCTGTATTTTGCATGGATCCAACAGGAATACCTGTTACTGGGCTTTTCGTTTATTTTTTCCCTGCTGTGTTTTACGGAGAGCGCCCTTGAGCTACAGAAGGGGGTTGTTTTTTATTCCCTCTTCTCGGCTTTACTTTTTTTTCAGTTAAATTCCTTCCAAAAGATTTCCTTCAACCTTAGATCCTTGATACATGCCCGGGACTAAAATCAATAGTGCGCTGAAAGAACAAGTGATAAATACGTTATTGTATTTTGATATATTCAGCTATCCCCTGAATGCATCCGAAGTATTTACATTTTTACACGTTAACGGCTGCTCACAGTCAGACGTCAAATATTGTTTAGATGACCTTGCAGAACATCAAATGCTTTTCCGGTCTGGAGATTTATACAGCCTTCACGCGGGAGATAAAAATATCGGACGGAGAATAAAAGGAAATGTTGAATCAGAAAAATGGCTTAAGGTCGCAGTAAAAAAAGCCCGGTTAATTGCAAGTTTCCCCTATGTGCGGGCGGTTATGGCATCGGGTTCGTTATCCAAGGGATACATGGATGAAAAATCTGACCTTGATTTTTTCATCATCACTGCTCCGAACAAGCTATGGATTGCCAGAACATTATTGGTTCTTTATAAAAGAATATTCCTGCTGAATTCCCATAAGCACTTTTGCGTCAACTATTTTGTCGATACAAGACATCTTGAGATCGAGGAGAAAAACCTTTTTACGGCAACAGAACTTAGTACGCTCATCCCTCTTGGAAATAATGAATATTATGATTCGCTGATCGCTTCCAATCGCTGGGTCCATGAATTCTTCCCCAATTTCAGATCAAGAGAAAGTCACGACGCTGATAAAGGCGATTCACATTTTATGCGAAGATTTTCAGAGTTTTTACTCAATCCTTTTTCCGAATTGCTGGATAAGGTATTTATGCGTATGACCCTGAAGCGCTGGAATAAACTCTATGGTGAAAAATACGATAAAAATGATTTTGACATCGCCTTTAAAACGCGCCGCCATGTTTCGAAGAATCATCCGAATCATTACCAAAAGAAAGTTTTAGATCTGTATCAATGCAAGCTTGTGGAACATAAAAACAAGTTTGGGAAGGTGGAAGCATATGAATAAGGTGCTAATTACTCATTCATACTTTTATAAATTTGATCCGAAGCAATGGCGGTTTAAGCAACCGTATCCTCCTTTGGGTACGCTGCAGGCTGCTGCAGTCATTAGAGAATTGGAGTTTGAAATTTCGCTATTCGACACCAATCTGATGGATGGTCCTGAACAATTTCAGGATACTCTCAAGCGCTATCCCGCAAAATACGTGGTCATCTACGACGACGGTTTTAATTATCTCACAAAAATGTGTCTGACTAATATGAGAGAAGCAGCCTTCACTATGGCTAATATGGCCAAAAGACAAGGTTGCGTTGTGATTGTATGCAGTTCGGATGCGACAGACCATTATGAAAAATATTTCCCATATGGGGTGGATATTGTGGTGAGGGGGGAGGGTGAACAAACCCTGAAAGAACTTTTACCTGCTCTGGAGAACAGACAGGATCTGTCCGCCATTCCGGGCGTTGCTTTTAAAAAAATGGGGCAAACCCTCGTGACCCCGCCACGGAAGGTGATGAAAGACCTCGACAGTCTACCCTTGCCGGCCTGGGATCTGCTCGATATTCAGCCGTACAAAACACTCTGGAAAAAACATCACGGCTATTTCTCTTTAAATGTTGCCACCACAAGGGGCTGCCCTTTTAAATGCAACTGGTGCGCAAAGCCCATTTATGGAAATCGCTATAATTCAAGGTCGCCTGAAAATGTGGTCAGTGAGATCGAAATGTTACTTGACCTCTGCCAACCGGACCACATCTGGTTTTGCGATGACATTTTTGGTTTAAAGCCCGGATGGGTAGAAGAATTCCGGGATTTAATTTCAGCTAAAAACCTCAAATTCAGATATAAGATCCAGTCCAGGGCAGACCTACTGCTCGAAGAGAAAACAATCGATGCCCTTGCGGAATCCGGGGCCGAAACCGTGTGGGTGGGAGCTGAATCTGGGTCACAAAAAATCCTGGATGCGATGGATAAGGGTATTACCGTAGACCAGGTCAGGCAGGCAACGGGGCTTTTGCGGGAAAAAAAGCTCCAAATTGGGTTCTTTCTCCAATTTGGGTACCTCGGGGAAAATTTACAGGATATTCAGGCCACTATTCAGATGGTTTTGGAATTAATGCCTGATGATCTGGGGATTTCTGTTTCCTATCCCCTGCCCGGCACAAAATTTTATGACAAAGTGGTGGGTCAACTAAGTGAGAAAAAGAACTGGAGCGATTCGGATGATTTGGCCATGATGTTTGAAAGTACTTTTAATAAAGAATACTATCGGCAGTTACATCGTTACGTTCATAGTATTTACAGGAAAAAGAAAGGTTATAATAATTTGAAAAAAATCATCAAAAACCCTTTGGGTCTAAATTACAAGGAATTGCGGTCATCTCTTTCCACTTTTTACTATATCCCTGCAACATTTTCCCAACTTGCCAGGTTAAAAAAATTAGAAACAGCACAATTGTAATGGGCATGCCCTTCGATCATATCGCCTCAACTTACGATTCCGTTTTCACACGGAGCGCAATAGGACAATTGCAGCGCAAGAGGGTGTGGAAATATATCGAGAGCGTGCTGCCTGAACTGAAGGGATTTGAAATGCTGGAACTTAACTGTGGCACAGGTGAAGATGCGGTTTTATTTGGCGAAGGCGGGTTCAATATTGTCGCTACGGATATTTCAGAAGAAATGCTGAAGATCACCCAAAAGAAAGCCGAGCAATATTCCATGCAAAATAAAATCAGCTCTCATTACCTGGATCTGGATACATTCAACGAAACTTTATTCGACAAAAAGTTCGATCTCGTTTTTTCAAATTTCGGGGGCATAAACTGCATCAACCCCGAATCGCTTCAAACTTTAATTGAAAAACTTCCAACTATTCTCAACCCGGGCGGCCGGTTTGTGGGGGTTGTGATGCCTAAGTTCTGTGCATGGGAAACCGTCTTCTTTTTATTGAGATTCCAATTTAAGAGAGCATTTCGCCGGCTTTCTGAAAAGCAAGCTTTTAGCGATCTTCACGGTCCCAATTTAAAAACGTGGTATTACCATCCTTCTCAGCTGACGGCGTGGTCAAAAACGAATTTCAAGCTTGTCTCTCTCCGGCCAATCGGGTTAGCGCTCCCCCCTGCTTACCTTGAGCGGTTTTTTTCCGTGAGAAAACGCTGGCTGCTGCGTTTAAATAAAATTGAGAAAAAATTAAGTAAATCTTCACTATTTTCAGGCATGGCCGATAACTATATTATCGACCTTCAATTAACCTGAAAACACTGTTACCTCCTGATAATATTTCTTCTCATCGTTTTATCGATGCTGTTAATCGCGGCTTCAGTAAACAATCTGTTGGTTATGATGAAGCAGACCACAACAATATCATATTGCGCGACCTCCGCGCCCAGGTTTATCAACATGTAGAGAAATATCTATCGCCGTCTAGTCACATTCTTGAGATCAATGCAGGTACCGGTCTTGACGCGATGTATTTTGTTTCGGAAGGTCATCGAGTGCATGCCACTGATCTTTCGGACGGTATGATCAGTGCTATCCGATCAAAAATTTCAGCAAATAATTTTTCCGACCAGTTAACCTGCCAGCAGCTTTCGAATGAAAATCTCGATCAGGTTTCTCTGAAAAATTTCGATTATGTGTTTTCAAATTTCGGCGGGCTTAATTGCATACAGGATCTTTCCCTTGTTACGCGGCATTTGCCTATGCTGCTCAAGCCAGGGGCGTATGTGACGTGGGTCATCATGCCGCCGTTTTGTTTGTGGGAGTTGCTTTGGGTCTTTAAGGGAAAGTGGAGGCAAGCTTTCAGGCGTTGGAATAAGAACGGAACGTTGGCTCACCTGGAGGGAGAATATTTCAAAACGTATTATCATTCATTGAGAAAGATCCGGTCAGCGTTTGGGCCGTCATTTAAACTTATCGAATCAGAGGGCTTGGCGGCTGTTTCTCCGCAACCGCACCACGGTGATTTTCCCTTAAAACATCCAAAACTTTACTGGATGATGAGGAGCGTGGATGCCAGAATAAAAAATAGATTTCCTTTTAATCGATGGGCTGATCACATCGTTGTTACATTTCAGTACAGAGTTTCCTAGAATGTTTTTCTGTGGGAGTGCAATAATGCGCGGATTGAAACCTATTGAAAGTTATTTTTTTTCATTACAGCCTTCTTTTTTAGCGCCAATTCAAATCCAATTCTGATATTCAACCGCGTGGTATAAGGGCTTCTTTTATTTGGATTATAGATATTATATAGAGTTTGGACATAAAGGGATGATCATCATTATGACAATGAAGTATTATGAAGTGTCCGGCATTTCCAACAGGTGAAATGCAGTATCTATTTCGATCCAAGGTAAATTTATCTATGGAGGACGGTGAATTGATACCTGAACAAGATCAGTCTTTTCCTTCTGGTAACCGGACTTTCAGCATACGGACTCTAACTGAAGGGCAATACTATAGAACACACAACTATAAGCTGAAAACCAGGCAACACCTTCTTTCTTTTGTAGAATTTTATTAACTATTTTTGTGTTACTCATGCATCTGAAGAGATTGAAGCTTAGGATAAAAATACCAGGTCGTTTTTATTCCATGTTATTGATACGTAACTCCAGAATTTCAAGACCGGAAAAGCTTATGTAAAATAAACCGTTGCATTATGAGAACGAGAACTATTCGTCCGCAATACATTACTGATGAGAAAGGGGAAAAAATTTCTGTCGTACTTCCTATTGAAGAATATCAGACTATGCTGGACGAGCTCGAAGATCTTGAAGATATTCGTCTCTATGATGAAGCTAAGGCGTCGGATGAGCCTTCTTTCCCCATTGATGAAGCCTTTAAAATGATTGAAACTAAGCGTAAGGACAAAAAGTAATGCCTTATCAGGTTACTGTAAAGAGAAAAGAGCCTTAAAAGCACTTGAAGATATTAACGAGCCATATTACTCCAACATCAAAGAAGCCATTTATGCCCTGGCTGATAACCCACGTCTCCATGGCTGCAAAAGATTAAAAGGAAGGGACGGTTACCGCATTCGTGTTGCAGACTACCGTATTCTCTATGATATCTTTGATAGCATCCTGCTTGTGGAGTTAAATACAAAAGTTTTTTTAGGTTTAAATTAAGTTCCAGTTATTTCATTGTAAGGCTGATAAATAATGTTTAATGGAACTTCTGATGACTCCACTAATGTTGAATAGCCTTGTAAAAGATTCGTGATCTTTTTAGATACTTTTCATCATCACAACATAATTCCTCTTGTTATGCCGAGCGTCACAAACAAAGCCTACGATTCACTACTGAAAGTTCTGGATCACCTGACCATGGGTTCCCAAAAACATCGCGGCAATCCAAGAATAGCTGCGAATCTAAATCCCTCAGAACTGGAAGTGTTGAAAACAGAACTTGAACTCCTTCGGCAGGATTATTTGCGCCAGGAAGCCGAGGCCCGCAGCGCCTACGAACGCTTTAATGCAAAGTTTAATTTTGCCAAGAAAAGAGTCAGCAATGACTGCCGGATTATCAAAGGAATTTTAGACCCGCGGGCCGAAGAATTACGGGATTATGGTATTGTTCCGGAAAGATCAAAGGCACCTAAAAAAATACTTATTGAGCGTCTGAATTCTGTCAATTCAGTTTGATGAAACTGAATTTCCTACCTTTGGTTTATGCCTGAGTAAATGACTCTAAAAAATATTTTTCTTCAAAGTTCTGAATTCTCCTTTCAAAGCAATATTTTCTATCAGCGGGGGCTTTCAAGGGACACGGAATTTGAAACCCTTTACCTTTCCCTACGCGAAAAAGAAAACCGCGTTTACCCGGATGAGATAGTTAAAATCCTTCCGGAGATTCCACTCCAACATTGCCTTAGTAAAGAATGGATAACCCGGAAGTTCACCGTTCATAAATTAATCCGTTACCTCCGTGAGAAAAAGGCTCCCAAAATCCTTGAGGTGGGTTGTGGTAATGGATGGTTGTGCCACCACCTTGCGAGCATTCCAGGCAGCGAAGTCGTGGGAATGGATGTGAATGAAACAGAACTCCTTCAGGGGGCGAGGGTTTTTATGGAAACTAAAAACCTTTTTTTTACTTACACGGATATTGGAATAGCGATACTACCTTTCAGCCATTTTGACTTTATCATTCTTTCTGCCAGTATTCAATACTTCAGAGATATTGGAATTTTACTTAGCAAATTATTAGGCTTCCTGGCCAGGGATGGCGAAATACACATCGTAGATAGTCCTGTTTATGACGAAGCAGATGTCGAGTCAGCACATAAAAGGACGGAAGAATACTTCGACCGCGCTGGTTTTCCTTTGATGAAAAAATATTACCATCATCATACCTGGCATATGCTTAGAACTTTTAATCTGGAAATCCTTTATAATCCTGACACTTTCCTTAATAAAATGAGGAAAACTTTTTTCCTGGATTCTCCTTTTCCATGGATCAAAATTATAAACAAAGAAAGGTGAACCACGAACATAAGTTTCTTTGTCTCAGGTCAATTCCCCTCCAGCACAATCTTACGTGAAATTTTTGTTTCAACTTACGCATTACAATTTTCGGACATTGCAATGAGATGCGCTGTCACTTGGGAGGATTTCAATCATTATTCAGATAGTGATCGCTGGGACCTTAAACCGTTCATGTTCCGAAAGCAACCAAGTGAAGTCCCTCATCAATTTGATCATCATCCAGTCAATAATCGTGAATAATCTAATAAGTATTTTTTCTTTGAATTATATTGGGCCAATGAAGTCTAAGCGGCAATCTGTCCTTATCAAAGCGTATGTCCTTTTGAATCCTTATTATCAAAATAAAGGTCTTGGAATCATTTTCCTTATGGTGTTTCAATCCATCCTGGATTTCTTTAGTCTCGCCTCCTTTCTTCCGCTTATATTCCTGATCGTTAACCCTGAATTTATTACATCTAATCATTATCTGAAAAATCTTTACAGTTATCTCGGATCTCCTTCACAAGCTTCATTTATAATCATTTTAACGCTGGGGGTTTTGTTGTTCACAGTTTTTAAAAACCTCATCAGTGTTTGGATTGCAAAGGTCAAAGCTCAATACGCTTTCGGTATTGGCAGGGATCTGGCTTACCGGGCCTTGTCGCATTTCATGGAAATGAGTTACCTGCATTTTTCCCAGGTTGATTACACCCGTGAATTGAATCGCATGGCAAACCTGCCTATGGCATTCGCGAACAACATCATTTTGCCCGTGGCCAACCTGATTTCGGAACTGTTTGTCAGCATCTTTATTCTGACTGCCATAGCATTTTATGATTACAAAATCCTCATCCTGCTTTTTATCATCCTGTTGCCGGCTCTTCTACTTTACAGGATCAGGCGAAAAGATTTGAAAGAAATTAATTCCGATTTGAAAGAAAAATATCCGTTGTTACTGAAGTATGGCCTCCAGGTGATAGAAGGTCTTTTGGAAATCAAGGTATACGGAAAAGAGAGCTTCTTTGGTGAGCGTTTCCGTAAGATAAATAGGGCCTTAACCCGGATATTTGTAAAGGATCAAATCCTGCAATCAGGTACCGTACGATTAACTGAGGTTATTGTGGCGATCGTTATCTGTGCACTGATTATTTATTCAGTATTAACACAGCAGCATTATGAGCAAACTTTATTGTTGCTCGGTATTTATACAGGAGCAAGCTTCAGGGTAATTCCCTCCGTAAATCGCATACTTCGCGCCTCCCAGCAAATCAAAATGCACGAATATCTATTTGATGAGTTTAAACCCTTGAGTAATTTCTATTCTTATTATCAAAAAAATCCTTCCTCTGCCCTGACTTTTCGTGAAAGTATTGAGCTTAAAAATATTTCATTCGCTTATCTAAATGGCCCTCCTATACTCCAGGAAGCATCGCTGAAAATTGCCAAAGGTGAAAAGATCGCGATAACCGGAAAATCAGGCGCGGGAAAAACGACGGTGTTCCTGATCCTCCTTCGATTCTTAAAAGAAACGAGTGGAAAAATCAGAATGGACGATAAACCCATTGAGAATGAAAATGCATGGCGAAAACTTTTCGGATACGTTCCTCAAGACCCCTTTATCCTCGATGGCACTTTCGCTGAAAACATTGCTTTTGGTGTTTCTTTAGGGGACATAGACCAGTCAAAAATACTCAAGCTCATCGCCGAGCTTGAGCTAAATGAATTGGTCCGGCAATGGCCTGACGGAATTGATACACGTATTGGTGAACGTGGGGCTCAGCTTTCAGGGGGACAGAGGCAACGACTGGCCATTGCGCGGGCCTTATATGCAGGGGCAGAGATTCTGTTATTAGATGAAATTACGAATCAGTTACATGCCTCGATTGAACTCGAGATCCTGAACCTGCTGGACCGGCTCGCGGATCAAAAAAAAACAATCATTATGATCACGCATAAGCCTCCGAGGATAGACTTCTTCAACTCTATCTATAATTTGGAAAAGGGAAAATTGCATGCAACAGTGGCGCAATCTTAAACGGATTTTTCTTTGAGCGACCCCGAAATTATATCATCAATAAAGGAGTGATAGTTCTCACTTGCCCATGCTGCATCGTACTTTGTGATCCATTGATAGGCTTCATTTTTAATTCTCCGATAGGATTCCGGATCGTGAACCAATTGCAGAATTTTTTCAGCCAACTGTTCCGCATCGCATGGAGGAACAATGACAGCATAGCGATCACCGATATCGGCCAGAATTCCAACTTTCGTGCCACATACAACCACTCCACTAGCCATTGCCTCTTGTATTACAGCACATCCTGTTTCAAAACGGGCAGTATGCAATAAAATATGAGCATCACTTAAATAGCGAGGCACCTCAGATTGTTTCACAACTCCAGCAAAAGTTACTCTATCTTCAATTTGCAAATCACGCAATTTAGCGTGAATCTTTGATGTGTTAAAACCATCACCAACCACTGTCAAATGACAATCGATGACGCTAGCTACCTTTGCAAATGCAGCAAACATTGTGTCTTGGTCTTTTACAGGGCTATAGAATGCAATATGAATGAATTGAACAGGGAACGAAATCCTTCGTTCCCTGTAAGTAAATTTATTGCTATTTATCCTCAAGGGAAGCACTGAAATTTCCCGTGTAGTTGGCAAACTTTTAATTGCAATTTGCTTTTGATATTCTGCAACAGCAACAAGCGCATCGGCCTTTTCGCAGACTGATCTTGTAATTTTGGCAAGCCATGGTTTTGTAAGATTTCCATAGCCGATATCGGGCAAGGCAACAGCTTCCAAAGCGATAATCTGGACGATAACTGGACGATTAAAAATTTTTCCCAACACTATCGCCCACTTTCCAGCAGGATAAACAGATACTGAAAAGATTAGTGCATAGGGCTGCATAATATGGTCCCATCCAAACAGGGCTGAAACCATCAAATATTTCAGTCTGCCTGGAAAGCGCCATGAAACTGCTTGTCTTACCCTTAACGCGATTGGAACATGCGATGTATCAATGGGACGAAAAGAATAGAAAACAATGTCAAAATGCTTTGACAACCTGGCAAATAAATCGGCGAGAACTGGTATGCCTTGACCAAGGGCGCCCCCACCCAAAATACCCATGCCCAATAACGCCATGCGCGGTTTTGAACTTTTCTTGTTCATAGATTAGTGCGTGTACGACTCTTTTATTTTTTCAACACTCCATTCAATGGGATGTTCTGTTGCCCAGTTATAGGCACGCTGTCTAATGGCATTCATGCGTTTCGGAGCAGAAATCAACTCCAAAGTCTCTGTGGCTAGGGATTCATAATCTCCAACGGGCACAGAAATACAACATTCTTGCAAATCGTATAACAGACCAACTCTCGTTCCACATACTAAAACACCACAACTCATGGCCTCCAGAACAACCATAGCCTGGCCTTCAGAAAGAGAAGTGTGCAACAGAATATCCGCCTGATGATAAAAAGCAGGGAGGGTTTCATAAGGAAAAGGGTCATGAAAAATAATTTTATGATTTATCTTCAATTCTTCAGCCAGCGATTTTATTTTTTTCTCCAATATCCCTTCCCCGATGATTGTTAGGTGACATGATATCCGATCACTGATAATCTTGAATGCATTGAGTAATGTTACCTGACCTTTGACAGGGTGCAAGTTCGCAATGTGCAGGAATTGAACTGGATTACCAATGGGCTTATTTAGAAATTTGAAGAGAAGTGGATCCACTCCCAATGGAATGAACTTTATATCGTTTCGTTTTAATCCGAATTTTTGAAGGTTATTTACTAAATAATTAGTCGGCGAAATCAATTCACCAGCATGATGCAATGCCCATAACACCATTTTTCTTGGTAGCCATTTTTGAAGCTGCCCATATTTAATTTCCGGCAAAGAAATGGCATCGCCACCTTGCAGGCTGATCAGGCTTTTCATACCAAATACTTTGCCGACCAACACGGCTAAAAAACCACAGGGAAAAGCCCAGAACCCATGTACAGCTTTAAACTTTCGGTACCTTTGAACCTTGCGAAAAACAAAAAGAAATTTTACAATTTTCATTATTCGGTTCGGAGAATAAATGTCAATCAATTCAAAGTTTTCAGCTGCATAATCTTCGTTGCTTTTATATAATTGAAAAACCGTGATTTTACAATCCACTGTCATCAACTTTATTATCCTTTCCAGTATTGGTACACCAATATTTTTTTTACCCGTTCCAATTCCGCCGGGAAGGATAAGAGCAATATTAGGTTGAAGCTTGTCATTGCTCATCTTCTATTTCGTTAATTACGTCCCTTAACTTCCTGGCATTTGCCTCAAACGAAAATTCATTTTTAAAACGTTCTAATACTTTCTTTTTTTCATTTTCCTGATTTAACCGGAGACTTTCCCGCAATCCAGTAAGCAATGCTACTACGTTACCTGCCTCATACAATAAACCGATCCTCCCACCATCTGTCATTGCCCTGAACGATGGTATATTGGTGAGGAGAGGAATACAGCCACACGACATAGCTTCACACACAGCAACACCACTTCCTTCATAATGAGAACTTGAAATAATAAAATCAGCGCTGTTATACCAATACTGCAGCTCAGCATTGGGAACTTTCCCAATCAGATGAATAGAATTATTCGCCCCTAACGCGCCAGCTAAAATAATTCTAAGCTCTTCCAGCAATTCAAATGTTTGATAAATAAAATAAAGTCTTGCTTCCGGATTTCCCTGCATAAACTGCACAAAGGCCTTCGCTACCACCAATGGGTCCTTGTTGGCATCCAGTCGGCCTACCCATAAATAAACTCTCTCGCCAGAAACTTTTGTTATCGATCTTGCCCTTTCTTTTTCAATAGGATAGAAAGGAGAGGAAGTTCCCATAATTTCTTTGATCTTTTTAACATCGCTTATCTGCCCCATTTCTACCCATTTCAATCCCAATTCAACCGAGGTAAATAAGTAGGCTTTAATATACCGGTCAGCTAATCGCTGAATATATTGCCGAATATCACGCAACGGCGGTTCGGCATGGTGTTGCGCTATAATCTTGAGGTGACGGCCAACCTGCCACCGGAGGATTACGATCTGCCATGGGAAAGTCAAGCCGTGAACCACAACCACATCGGGGTGCAAACTCCTAATATATCGATTGAATTTAAACGGCAACAACAATTGCCACTGGTTGAATTTTGGAAAATGATAGGTCACTCCCTTGTGGTGGATAACCCCTTTGTAATTTATATGATATATCGCAATTACTTCACTATACAAGGCAATAGCCTCCAAAACGCCAGTAAAAAAACTGAGAAACTTAAACCAGGCCCACGGGTCGCTATAATCCTGACGCACTCTGCTATAGGAAAGATGAATGATACGCATAATCAACGCAGGCGCATATTTACAGGTAACTTATGGTCAATTCTCCATTGCGCATAGTATTGATGGATATGCGCCAGCGTAAGACCATTTGTTATTTTTTCGTTATGGACGTTCTTATAAAAGTGAATGCGATGAATTCCAGCATCGAACGAATCTATCAATTCCAATTCTTTGTAGTGCAATGCCGCGGAGGGTATCGGAAGTTTTAGTATGGCACTTGGTTCATTCAAAATTGAAAATTCATCGAAATCCTTCATATCTTTCATGTGATTTTTCCCAAGGGCATATACAGCTCTATACTCATTAACCGGCATAAAAGATAATATCAGTTTCCTGGTTTGTTCAACCTGTAAATTCGCTTTTCCACCCTTTCGTAATGAACTTATATAAAACTTTTTTCCAAAAGGCCCATGCAGGTCGGTTGGAAACATATTCATTTTATTTCCATCACACACTGTTATCAAGGCAATTTTTCTCGGCACCGCATAGGCAATCCTTACCTGATCATATAAGTTGCCGGGTAGCCTGACATTGTT
>JBBDXJ010000077.1:0-6908 GCA_040902445.1 Cyclobacteriaceae bacterium
GAGCTTTTCTATCTCATTGATTTTCAGTAGAATTGTTGTGACAAAGTAGAGTTAAATAATGAGAAAAAATGATAGCAAAGCAATGGTTTTCTTTTAGCGTAATCTTTTTGTTTTTAGAATTAAGTGCTAGCGCTCAGGATGGCAACACAAATTTGACTTTGGAAAATATCTATAAAAATGATGTTTACCAGCAAAAGAGTTTCGGTCCGGTTCGTTGGATGAAGGACAATATGGGATATTCAACGCTTGAACCAAGTGAGAAGCTAAAGGGTGATGACATAGTCAGATACAATGCTAAGAACGGAGAAAGGTCGTTGATCGTTTCTGCTGAACAGTTGATTCCTGACGGCGAAATTAAACCACTTACTATTTCAGATTATCAATGGTCCGACGATAATAGCAAACTATTGATCTTTACAAATACGCGGAGAGTCTGGAGGTATCACACCAGAGGTGATTACTGGGTACTTGACCTGTCATCCGGCAAATTGAACAAGTTGGGGAGATCAAGGCCAGCGACTACCTTGATGTTTGCGAAGTTTTCGCCGGATGGATCGAAAGTCGCCTATGTGAGTGAATTGAATATTAATGTTGAAAGCCTGGGTACAAACCAGATTGATCAAATAACCAGTGACGGTGGAGACAATATCATAAATGGAACTTTTGACTGGGTCTACGAAGAAGAACTTGGCTGTCGTGATGGATTTAGATGGAGTCCTGATAGTAAAAGCATTGCTTACTGGCAAACGGATACAAAAGGTGTTGGTATTTTTTATTTAATGAATAACATTGATTCTATTTATTCCGAGCCAATCCCGATGCCCTATCCGAAAGTGGGTACTGCACTTTCTGCCGTGAAGGTTGGTGTGGTATCAGCGAATGGTGGGGAAACCAGATGGTTTAAGGTGCCCGGCGATTCGAGAGATAATTATTTGGCGCGAATGGATTTCATTCCAAATTCGGATGAGGTAATGATACAGCAATTGAACCGTGCTCAGAATACGAACAAGGTTTGGATAGGCGATATTAATTCACTGGAGCTTGAAAATATCCTGACGGAGAAAGATGACGCGTTCTTAGATATCCATGACAACATCCGATGGTTAGATGATGAGCAATATTTTACATGGTCAAGTGAACGTGATGGCTGGTTGCATTTGTATAAAATATCCAGAGACGGAAGGAGGATAGCTCCAATTACGAAAGGTGATTTTGATGTAGTGAATATTGTCTGCATCGACCCGATAGGTGGATATGTATATTACATAGCGTCCCCAGATAACTTTACCCAGCGATATCTTTATCGAAGTCGAATGAATGGGCAGGGAAAGGCTGAACGGATTACGCCAACAAATATATCCGGACAAAATGCATACCAGATCTCCGCTAATGCAAAATGGGCGATTCACACTTTTCAGAATTCCGTCACTCCTCCGGTCGTTTCCCTTGTCGCCATCCCTGATCATAAAAGAATAAGGGTATTAGAGGACAACCTAGAGTTGAAAAAAACTTATGATGAATTAGGACTTAATGCAAAGGAGTTTGTAAAGGTCGATATAGGAGATGTTGTGCTGGACGCATGGATATTAAAACCCAAAGCATTCGATCCTTCCAAAAAGTATCCTTTGTTATTCTATGTATACGGGGAACCTGCCGGATCTACCGTTCAGGATAATTGGAGTGAAGGAGATTTATGGCATCAGTATATGGCTCAGCAGGGATATATTGTAATGAGCGTTGATAACAGGGGAACTAAGACACCGAGGGGGCGTGCGTGGCGTAAATCTATTTATAAGCAGATTGGCATTCTTGCATCTGAGGATCAAAGCAAGGCGGCCAAAAAAATCTTAAGCACTTACAATTTTATTGATTCCTCAAGGGTTGGTATCTGGGGTTGGAGTGGAGGGGGGCAAATGACGCTCAACTGCATGTTTAGATATCCCGAAATTTATAAGACCGGCTTGGCAGTATCATTCGTATCGGACCAAAGATTATATGACGCTACCTACCAGGAAAGATATATGGATCTATTTAGCAATAATCAGGAAGGCTATCGCGATGGATCCCCAATTAATTTTGTAAAGAACCTTGCCGGCGATCTCATGATCATTCACGGAACCGCGGATGATAATGTCCACTATCAGAGTTTTGAAATGCTGGTGGATGAACTGATCAAATACAATAAGATGTTCAATATGATGTCTTATCCAATGCGATCTCATGGTATTAATGAACGTGAAAATACGTCTTACCATCTTAGACAAACAATGGAAAGGTATTGGAAGAATACATTACCAGTTGACGCTAACATCGTTTTTAAATGAATATGTTTTCTAAAGCAACGTACATTTCCCGGAGAAAAAGCCTTAAAAGTAAAATTCAGACCGGGCTCCTGCTGTTCTTGGGCAATGATGAAAGTAGTATTAATTTTAAGGATAACTGGTATCCCTTCAGGCAGGACAGTACGTTTCTTTACTTTTTCGGTATAGATATTCCGGGACTTGCGGCGATCATTGATATTGATGAAGATAAGGAAATAATTTTTGGTGATGATAGGAGTGTTGAAGATTCTGTTTGGATCGGTTCAACTCCCGGCATCCATGAGCTGGCAGCCGCGGTAGGAGTTACGCTAACATTACCTAAGAGCGAGGTTAGCACAATACTTTTGAAGTCCTCGAAAAGGGGAGTACATTATTTGCCTCCTTTTCGACCCGAAAATAAACAGAAAATTTCAGAATGGCTAAAGATAGATCAGACTGAAACCAGTGTAGGTGCATCCGTCGATTTTATCAAGGCAGTTGTGAGTCTGAGAAGTTTTAAGAGTTCCGACGAGATTATTGAGATCAATAAGGCGATTGATATAACTGTGGATATGCATCTCGCTGTTATGAAAATGGCGAGGGCTGGCCTAAAGGAGTACGAGTTGGCTGGAGTCGTACATCGAAAAGCCATCGAGTCGGGCGGACAGCTCGCCTACCCTTTAATACTTACCATTAATGGACAGATACTTCACAATCATTTTCAGGGCAATACTCTAAAAGACGGGAACATGGTGCTCTGTGATGCAGGTGCAGAGACAGATCTGCATTATGCGGGGGACCTCACGCGCACATTTCCGGTGGGGGCCAACTTCAGCAATCAACAAAAAGAAATATATCAGATTGTCCTTGATGCGCACCTATCGGCCATTGCTGCCCTCAAACCTGGCGTACGGTTCATAGATGTGCATCTTGTCGCTTGTAGGAAATTGGCAGAAGGACTGAAGTCTATCGGGCTGATGAAAGGAAACGTGGAAGACGCTGTTGATCATGGGGCGCATGCACTGTTTTTTCAGTGTGGACTTGGTCATATGATGGGACTGGATGTTCACGATATGGAGGATTTAGGGGAGCAATATGTGGGATACACTGAAGAATTGCGGAAGAGCACTCAATTTGGTATAAAATCTCTTAGATTGGGCAAAACGCTGGAAAAGGATTTTGTACTTACTGTAGAGCCCGGTATCTATTTTATTCCTGAACTGATCGACCTGTGGCACGGTGAAAATCGACACTCTGATTATATCAATTATGAAAACCTAATGAAATATCGGGCTTTCGGTGGGATCAGGGTAGAAGATAATTTTGTGATTACAAAGGATAATGCTCAGATGCTTGGAAAACCTCTGCCAAGAACCATAGATGACATTCAAGACGTCAGGAATGAATCTTTAAATGACAAGCTTTTTGGAGTGTTTCGACTACCTAGGTAAGTTATTCCGTGGTTGAAACATCGTCCATAGAGACGGTTGAAGTTATTAATGTAGATAGGTAACATAGTATAGCAATTTGGTAAGATTAACCAGATTCAATACGCGGATCAAATCTTACTTTTACTATTATGACAGTTTTTATTTTCAACTAAGTTAAAAATACCGACATGACGAATGTAAAATGGGAAGGAGTGTTTCCTGCCGTAACAACAAAATTCACAGAAGATGACAAACTTGATATTCCGGCGTTTCTTAAAAATATTGATGCCCAGCTTGCTGCTGGCGTGAATGGCATCATCTTAGGGGGAAGCCTGGGGGAGTCCAGTACTTTGAGGGACGACGAGAAAACCATCCTTGTGCAGGAAGCAGTTTCATTTGTAGACGGAAAGGTGCCGGTGATTTTGAATGTGGCTGAGCAGTCTACTGCAAATGCGATTAGATTTGCCAACACTGCAGGTAAAAAAGGGGTTGATGGACTCATGATGTTGCCTCCCCTGGGATATAAGGCGGATCATCGTGAAACGGCAACATATTTTAAAGCAGTTGCGCAGTCTACGGATTTGCCGATCATGATCTATAATAATCCGATCGACTACCGGATTCTCGTGACGCTTGATATTTTTGAAGACCTGGCAGTTTTGGATAATGTTCAGGCTGTAAAGGAATCCACCCGTGAGGTATCTAATGTGACGAGGATGGTCTCCCGTTTTGGCGACAGATTTAAGATCCTAGCAGGCGTTGACACCCTGGCACTTGAAAGTCTGATCTTAGGGGCACATGGATGGGTTGCCGGTCTGGTATGCGCCTTTCCTGCAGAAACCGTTGCCATTTACAAACTCGTAAAAGCTGGGCGAATTGAAGAAGCAGTAATGTTGAACCGTTGGTTCTTTCCCCTTCTCGAACTAGATATACATTCTAAACTAGTTCAAAAAATAAAATTAGCAGAAGTCTGCACCGGTTTGGGTACAGAAAAAGTTCGATTGCCGCGAATGCCTTTAATAGGTGACGAGCGGGCACACGTGCTTAAGGTTATCACGGAGGCGTTGGAAAACCGTCCTGAAATGCCAGTGATAGATTCACTGCCTTTACAGGCGATAGATGGGGGCATTAGACCTGCTGCTAATTTTAAATAGTATTGCTGTGCAGAGTTTGAAGCCCACATCACGAGTTCTGATATATTAAATGTGAATTTACGATGAAATACGCTGATTCAAGTGGAGTAAAAATTTATTATCAGATAAGAGGAGAAGGGGAACCCCTCGTGCTGCTGATGGGATTCGGAGCGGACGGCAATACTTGGGAAAAGCATGTACAGGAATATGAAAAGCATTATCAATGCATTCTCATTGATAATCGCGGAGTGGGTTTGTCAGATCAGCCTAAAGGTCCATACTCAACAGCTCTGATGGCTGATGACACTTCAGCAGTAATGGATCATATGGGCGTGCAAAGAGCCAGAGTGGCTGGCATATCTATGGGTGGTGCGATTGCACAAGAATTGGCATTAAGATATCCTCAAAAAGTGCAAAGCCTTGTTTTGATCAGTACATGGGCGAAATTTAACAACTACGCTACATCCGTCTATCAAAGTCTTAAAAAAATTCGAAGGACAAGTAACGCTGCGCATTTCATGGAATTACTTCAGTTATGGATATTCGCTCCTCCTTATTTTGAAATCCATTTGGACGATCTAAAAAAAGGACAGGCCGGCGCCACCTTTGACGCTCAATCAACTGACGGATTTGAGGGGCAATTGGATGGATGTATAAATCACGATACGGTGAGTCGATTATCTGAAATCAAAGTTCCCACTTTAATTACGGTGGGAGAATTGGATATTTTTACACCTCCCGTATTTTCTGAAGTGCTTGACGCCGGTATTCACGATTCAGCGTACGTAAAATTTCCCAACGGCGGACACGCACACCATTGGGAAGACCTTGAAAGGTTCAATTCGCTTACAACACAATTCCTATTAAACCATTAATTCGACCTGGCCCTTCTTTTTTGGAGATGAAGTCCACGAGCGGGAGGCCAGAAAGAGGAGATACCTTTCTTTAACGATGGAAACCATTTTTTTTTTCGAATCATGAAACAAGCACAAAGGTACCTGGTATGCCTGGTTGCAGGACTTTCACTGATGAAGTGCTCTTCTGACAGTGAACGCACAAATGGGTATGATCAGCCGGATGTTGTCTTTACGCTGCAGCAATCTCAGCTGCCCGACTACGAAAGCGACATTGATCATAAAGGTCTTATTACTGCGCTGGAAGACAGGTATGATGAGTCTCTAACAACAGGACAGCACATCTACAAAAAGTTATGCTTTAATTGCCATGGAAATCCGGAGCAGACGGGTTCAATTCCAACATCCTTTAAATTCTGGCAAGACACGTTCAAAGTCGGTAACGATCCTTACGCAATTTATCAGACGCTAACGAAGGGGTACGGGTCCATGCCTCCACAAGTAAGTTTGACCCCGATTGAAAAGTACGATGTCATTAACTATATCAGGAACAATTTTATTTCGCATCGCAATGAGAGCCAATATTTTGAGATTGACTCAGCTTACCTCGAAAGTCTGCCGGCAGGAAGCTCTCCGGGGCCTGCTCCTACAGACTTTAAGCCGTGGACAGAGATGAATTATGGTAATTTCCTGATCAATACCTACGAGTTGGCTGGTCTAGACGCCAAAGAAAGGGAAAGATCGAAAGGCATTGCACCGCTTCCGGACGAAAACCTGGTTGATGCTAATTATGCTTACAAGGGTATTGCTGTCAGGGTGGATGACGGACCGGGCGGGGTAGCAGCCGGAAATGCATGGATGATGTTCGACCACGATGTACTGCGTGTAGCTGGAGCGTGGACAGGGGAGGACGGGTTTATAGATTGGGAGGGAATATTGTTCAATGGAAAACACAACATTTCGCCGAGGACAGCAGGAGAGATCCATTTCGAAAATCCGGTCGCCCCCGGCTGGGCGAATCCGGAAACGGGAACTTTTGAGGACTTTCGATTGATGGCTAGAGACAAGCGGAGGTTCGGCCCCTTACCACGAAAATGGGCGCATTACAAAGGCTTGTATCAGTACAAAGATCGGGTGGTGATATCGTATACCGTCGGAAATGCGAAAGTTCTGGAGGTTTTTGGTATGGAG
>JBBDXJ010000078.1:0-42081 GCA_040902445.1 Cyclobacteriaceae bacterium
ATATGTATGGAACTAACAAAAAATCAGCAACTTAGTTGTGACAAAGTAGAGTTAAAGTGTAGTGTATAAATGGGTACCATGTTTGGGTAATTATGAACCGTCTGTAAGAAGGAACTGATACTCATAACCCGAAGCTCGCAGCTTGAAAGCCAGTTTATTAAGTTTACCTAACACTAGCATTTACTTCCTGATTCCAACAATTTTATTTTTTTTCAGCTCAGCCTGAACGCGTTTACGAAAATCTTCTATGAATTTTTCGAGTTCCTCTTCATTTTTGATTTCAATGAAATTTACGCCCCCGCCATCATTCACCATAGAAACAAACGTGATGGATTTAGAAGATTTACCTTTTGCTTTATCCTGGTCGGCTTTCAGGTCATACAGTTTACTGATTATTTCAGTTTCAAACGCACCGCCATTCGAGATCTCTAATTTCAACTCGGGGATACTATTAAGGGCTTTAATTTTATTGAGCCGGTAATCACGATCAGGTAAATAATTTCCCTCAAGGCCAAGCTCTTTCACCTTCAACTCCAGGCTATCGAAGACCTGATTATATTTTTCAAGCGCATCTTCTTTCAGTTTTTTAATCAGATCATGAATAGCCTTGCTTAATTCCTTGTGTATTCCTTTTACTTCTCTGAAAGCATCTTGTGGTTTTTCATCGCTGTGGAAATAGCTTATTAGTCTTTGTCCCTTTTGTTCTGCAGTTTCTTCCAGCGACGAGAAGTTCCCCGCGTTTTCATCCGTAAAGCTTTTGATCTTTTTATACTCTCCGAACTGATCTTCAATGAATTCACGCGTTACTTTAAAATGATCCGATACGGGTTGCAGATCTGAGCTTTTGGAAAGCAAGTCCTCAAATAATTGTTTCTTATCCCTGCGATCGGCTAACTGCTTCAGTCTGGCATGATAATTCCGAAGGTGGATACTGAAAGGATATCCAGCATGATTATTCAATAACGCTTCGGCTTCATCCGTTTTTAATTTAAGGAATCCAATGAGTTTTCTAAACAGAACATTTGCATCTGTTTCCCTTGCTTCCAGTACACTTTCATTAAAAATCCGGTTTACAGTCAGAACAACCTCATACAACTTTGTATTATCAATAATATCTTCAGCTAATATTTCAATCTTTTGGCGTTCACGGTTATTGAGGGCTTTTTCGGCAAATTCCTTCAGGTCAAGAGGTTCATTGAGGAATTGAAATTTGCGTTTACTTTTTCGTGCCAGTTGAAATAGAACATCCAGGGTGGCGGTATCCTTCCAGCCATAAGGAGGCCTTTTGAATTTATCTATCAAATCGCTTACTACTACGCCAACGCTGAGCATATCCAACACCTGTGTTACTTCCCGCTCAGCGGCGTCAAGTGTTTCATCGGTTTTTAGTTGAGTGGATTTTGTATTGGCCCTAAAAGTTTCCTCATTCTGGGCATAACTGTTAGCGAGGGACTTTTTGCGGTAAACTTGTGTTAAATGAGACTCCAAAGCGGCTGCAAATTTCGCTTTGGCAGTGTTTCCCTGAATTTGATGAGGGGAAACAATTTTACTGTTCGAAATAAAACTTGTCTGCAAAAAAAATTGCTCACTCCTGGTAATAACTTCGTCCAATTTCGATTTTGACTGTTGCTTAAACTGGTTCAATGTTTGTACACGCTGTCTGTTTGACGTATCGCTATTGTTCCGGATGTAGGTATTTATCCGTACATATTCCTCAAAATCGGTTCGCAGTTGTGGATAAAACTGGTTGAATGCAATGATTAAATCCTGCGAGGAGGCCTGCAATACCATTTGAGAGATATCAATGGTGGTATCCGTTACCATAAAAAGGATCTTAAAATCACCTTTGTTGGTAATATCCTTATCATCAATTCTAAACTGAGCTTCGTAGTTATTTCCATCGAAGGTTACTTTCTTATTGATGTCACCAATAATTTTTTCCAGTACCTCTTTATAAAAGGTGTCAAGAACAGCATCCTGGGAAATTTTCGTGTGGTTAATCTCACTGAGCACAATAATTTCATCATCACCGAGAAAGCGGTAGGTATTTAATTCAGTCTTCGCGATCACTGCATTTGCTTGTAAAAGATCAAGAACATCCATTACTTTTTTCTGTAAAGCAACTTTATCCTGATCGATTGAATTCATGAGTACGTAAACCAGGTTATCCAGGGTTGCCGGAAAAACTTTTTGATATTGCTCAGAAAGATTAGCAATCATGAACAACGCATTAATTACACGCTCAGAAAATTTGTCACTTAATTTCGAAACAGCCCTATAAGCCATATCAAGTTTCTTCGTCGCAAGAATGGTCAGGTTCTCCGTTAGCTGGCTATTAAAAAAAGCATCAAAGGGAATGATAAAGCCTGTCGATTCTTCTTGCGTATTTTTTGCTGTGTAATGTGTTATACCGAGCAGGGAACGTTCTGTGTTTTTTACACCCTGCGTTACAAATCCCTGCGCACTGAAAGAATCAAAAACATAATTGATTAATCTGAATTGGTATGGTACAAACGGATAGGTGTCTATAAAATCATTTTTATCTTTATACGTAGGGAATAAATTGTTCAATTCTACAAACTGGTTTTCAATGATGTTCTTTTTCTTGTCGAACAATGAACCCAGTTCTTTGACACCATCTGCTTTTTTCTCAAGGATCCTTTTTTTGATAATATCATTATACTCGTTACTCTTCAAGGGGATTTTGACCTCGAAACGCGCCATGATCTTTCCGAAGTCAGTATGGCTTTGTCCCGTATTACCGATAACATCTTTAATTTCCTGTTGAGCCGTACAAATGACCCACACCTTCGCTTTACATTTCGATCCGATTTCCTCAACAATGGATTGCAGGTTGAGCAGAAGATTCATGTTTTCGCCGATGTATTGGCTTACTTCGTCCACCAGAAATACCAACCGGTGATTTTCTGACTTCCTTGAAAGAAACTCCTGAATATTTTGAACCAGCTCAACGACACTCAGTTCCTCCTTACCAGATAATGCTTTTTCAATGGATGCTCTGAACGAGCTTTCATCAATATTGATGAAGGCCTTAGCGATTTCCAGGACGTCACTTAAAACCGCTTCAGCCAAATCCGCTGATTTCTGATCCCAATCCTCTTTTAGCTTTGACTTGATCTCCTTTTTAAAATCCGCAAATTTGCCTGCCTTATCCAGCTGCCGTTCTAACTTTGCAAGAGAAATATAAGAAGCGTTGTAACCCTGATGCAGGTTCAACTGGTTCAGGAAAATTTTGGTGATAGCCTCACGATGGTTGATATCGCCCGAAACGGTATCAATATTGAACATGATCGCCTCAAAACTGGTCGCTTCAAGTTTTTTACCCGTTTCATTGACACGTGCATCTGTTATTTCTTTCTCCGCCAGTTCCAGGGTTAAATCTTTCTTTTCATTTCTCAGACTATTTTTAAAATGATCGATGGCGATTTTTTGGTGGGTTTTACAGAAAGAATAGTAAAGAAATTTTAAAAAATGGGATTTACCTGATCCATAATACCCATTAATCCAGACACCTGTACGCTCCCCTTTTGAATTTAAAACAGAATCGAGAACCAGGTATTGATATCGATAAATATCCGGGGTGAATACATATTCTTCAATTTCCTGCTGGATTAAAGCATCATTTAATTCGCTTACTACCGCTACCGGGTTAATTCTTCGGTTAATATCCTTTTCATAAATGGAGGCTAGCTTCATGGGTACGCAGCGTTAGATCTTATTTATCAGTTCTCAAGCAGGGCATTTAAATTATTTGCCCTGTATATATTATTAGCTTCAAGTTTTCCAAACAATTTATAGTTACTGCCACTGAATTGTCCTGGATAAAATATAATTACTTTAAAAACCTTTACGTACTCTTCTAACCGGGAAACAAGTTTATGCGCACGTAGATAAGGATACACGGTTCCAAACCCATGAATGAAGACATACACTTTTTTTAAATGAGAGTCCTCCGACAAATAGCTTTTGATTTTTTCCAACAGAAATTGAATAAAATCTTTTTTGCTCAAAAGTCTCTCAAGGCTGGTGGTTAATCTGTCCGAACCGTTTTTATCGAGTTCCAATAGGAGATCAAATTGGGTTTTACCGGCAACCGTTTGATTTTTTAAATACTCAATCAAAATTTCATAAATATTAATGATCAGCGTATCAACCATGGCTAAAGGTCTTTGCAACTTCTGTTTTAATAATTCAATTTCCCTTCGCACCTGATACTCTTCAGATGCATTGTAGGTATAAAAGAAAAAAGGCGAGAAAATGTCAGCGGTGCTGGGATTTAGAAAATCCTTTCTTTCCAGGCGCTCATACAACTTATCAATACTCATAATCCTGCTTTTTTATAGAGTAGATCACGTTGCTCGCGGGTAAGGAACATAGCCTCCAGAAACCACCCTTCTCCATGGGCGATAAAAAACAACCAAAATGTATCCGGAAGAAAAATCAATCTCAGTTTATTTTTAGAAATAATGCCAACTTCCTTTAGCATGAGCATGAGCACCTGGATGATTTTGTTTTGCGTGCTTTCTTTCCATTCGTCAATCTCATGGCGCTGATTCGCCGATCTTTGAAGAAACTTAGACACCTCTTCCTTTTCAAAAGTAGTGTCCAATAGTCTCCACTTATTTAAAATGACTTCGAAATGAAAATCACGTATTAACGGATAACACTTCATGCAGACATAATACAAAAACGTATTTTTTTCTTCACGTGCCTTTAATCGCATAAAATACTCCCAGTAGGGTATTGGAACTGCTTCGATTCTATTCCTTATCTCCCGAAGTTTTCTTTTCCGTCCAGCCTCAGAGTTGACTTTTATATACTTGTCAGATTTAATTGGGACGTCTGATTTAGTCCAGTTATGCTCTGCCATGTAGGTGACAACTGCTTCAGTTTCATCTGTTAGCAAAGGCCCGGTAGTAAAAGATGCTGAATATAAGCTCACAATTCAAAACGAAAGGTAATCAGGCCGCAAAATAAGCCTTGTTATTGGAAATTTGCAGCATTCTTTATTTAAAGAGCACCTAGACGGCCTCTCTGAGAAATTGGGGCGTATTATTCGAGGGTTCCAACGCCTCGATTACCTGTACCGCGCCACCGGCAATTCCCCGAACTTCACCGTAAAGGGCTACGGTGTTTTCCATAACTTTAAAAATTTGCTTGTCGCGCTTTGCAAAATTGGCCATAGCCTGAGAACGTTCCTTTTGGAGATCTGAACCCATTTGCTCAAAAGCTTCCCTTATGGCATCGACTCTTTGCCGGAATTCTTTTCCGGTGAGATAGTCGTATAGAAGCTGCATTTTGTCGCCTTTATTCTCCTGGGCTGCCAGTACTTCACCGATACGCACCATCGTGAGTCTCAACAACAGTGATACGCTTTTAAATTCCGCAAATGAACAAATCCATATGCCATCGATTTGACCAAAACGTTGAAGTTCAGCCGGCATAGCTTCTGTGACGATAACACCCAGATTAGCTCCCTTCAATCGGACATCGTCTTTTAGTTTAGTGATCCAATCTTTGCTGAAGGATTTTGTCCGTTTACTTTCGTAAAGAATGCGACCGCACACATTTCCGAAATTATCCTTCACCGTATGCACACAGTCTGCGCCTCTTGCTCCCTTACAGATCTCTTCAACATCATCTTTTGGGAAAGCGTTTCTTAGATATTCCTCGATCGCCAATTCCTGAACTTCACCCTGAAGCTGCATGCTACCTTGCACGGCATTTCGTTGCATTACTTCAGCCAAACGGGATTGATCGTCATACTTCTTTTGAAGTTCATTATATTTCATTCGCTCCTCCTCCCTGGCTTTTTCGATCTCAAGGATCGCTTCTTTTTTGATGCTTACTTCCAAAGACTCCTGCTTGCGCTTGAACATCGCTTCTTTCTCCTGAAATTCCAGGCTAACCTTTTCAAGGGCAAATTTTTCAGCTTCCTTACGAATTCGTTCCTCCTGGTCAAGAAGCTTCTTCCTGATATCAATATCTGCTCGTTCTTCATTTTCTTTTAATTCTTTTTCGCGGAGTGCTAAAGACATTGTTTTCTTTTCTAATTCCTGAAGTTTTTGCGACTTTAGCATGGAATCTTTTTCAAGTGCTTCAATTTGAGCTTGAAATTCCCTTTGCGCTGTACCCTTTGCCCGTTCCTCGGCGATTTTAGTGCTGGCGACATTTTTTTCGGCGTACTCTTTTTCCAAATGAGAGCGCAGATGGCCTTCTAAGGCAGCTTCCGGTGAAAAATGGTGTCCGCAGTTAGGACAAGCGATTTGAAGATTATTTGATTTCATAGCCAACTAAAGTTTAAAGTTCAACTATGCATAGTTACGGTTGGGTGGTGACGTTATGTGTCACTGGTTAAAGAAACACAAACGCTGTCTTGTATCGTCATTGTCGTTTTTGCGGGCTTTCCGAGCCGACTTTGTGCAGATTGACTTATCACATCCATTGAAAACCAAGGAGCAGGGCACGATCTTGAAGAAGTGAAGAAATAACCAAAATTGGTGAAATAACCGTACCGTCTAATCAGGTGAGCATACCCCCATCAACCAGAATGACCTGGCCAGTAATGTAAGATGACATGTCGCAAGCGAGGAAGACACAGGCATCAGCGACATCTTCCGGCCTGCCTCCGCGTTTCAAGGGTATAGCATCACGCCACATCTGAACTGTTTTTTCGTCAAGCTTATCCGTCATTTCAGTTTCAATAAAACCTGGAGCGATGGCGTTGCAGCGTATGCCACGGGAACCGATCTCCAAAGCTACTGACTTCGTAAAGCCAATGATCCCGGCTTTTGATGCAGCGTAATTCGCCTGGCCGGCATTTCCCTTGATACCAACAATGGAAGTCATGTTGATGATCACTCCGCTCTTTTGTTTCATCATGGGTTTGGTCACGGCCTTCACTGTGTTAAAACAGGATTTGAGATTCACATTCATCACCCGATCCCAGGCTTCTTCATTCATGCGAAGCAGAAGGTTATCCATGGTGATACCGGCGTTGTTGACGAGAATATCCACTGATCCGAAATCTGCAATAACATCAGTGACAAGTTTATCTGCCTGACCAAAATCAGAGGCATCAGAGCGGTAACCTTTAGCTTTAATGGCCTTGGAAGCCAGCTCGGTTTCAAGAGCTTTTCCCTGTTCTACACTGGATAGATAAGTAAATGCGACGTTGGCTCCTTCTTCGGCAAATCGGATGGCAATAGCTTTCCCTATACCCTTTGACGCTCCGGTGATGAGCGCTGTTTTTCCCTTGAGTAAATTCATATTTCCTGTGTGTTAAGACGATGACCTGGCTTGCTTGCCCGGGTATCGGTGGCCAAAAATAAGAAATAAGCTTAAAGCAGAAAGCTCAAAGTTTGAAGCTTCCTGGGTTTACCGCCAAGAGCTTTTTGCGTCCCCGCACATCCAATTCGGTAAGAACGGGCTTTCTGCCCCAGGCTTTCAGCTTTCTGCTTTTAAGGTTTATCTTTGGCAGCGAATTTTAAAAATCGAAACACTATGTCAAAATTTGATCTGATCGTAATCGGGAGTGGTCCCGGAGGATATGTAGCCGCTATCCGTGCTTCTCAACTCGGAATGAAAGTAGCCGTCGTAGAGAAAGCCGAGATAGGGGGTATTTGTCTCAACTGGGGCTGTATTCCGACAAAAGCTTTGCTGAAGAGCGCAAATGTTTTTGAATACATTACCCACGCCAAAGATTACGGTATAGAAGTGAAAGATTTTAAGGCTGATCTGCCCGGAATGGTCAAACGCAGCCGCGACGTGGCGGCAAGCAACAGCAAGGGTGTTCAGTTTCTCTTCAAAAAAAACAAGATCGAACTGATCGAGGGGACGGCGAAATTGAAAAAAGGAGGCAAAGTTGAAGTAACAGATAAGGCGGGAAAAAAAGTGGAGCACGAAGCTAAAAGCACCATTGTTGCTACCGGGGGCCGGTCACGCGAACTGCCTAACCTGAAAATTGATGGCAAGAAAGTCGTTGGCTACCGCGAAGCCATGATCCTCGATTCCACTCCGAAAAAGTTGCTGGTCGTAGGTTCAGGCGCCATCGGCGTCGAGTTCGCATATTTCTACAGAGCCATAGGTTCGGAAGTCACTATCGTCGAATTCCTTCCCAGAATTGTTCCTGTAGAAGATGAGGAAGTTTCGAAGGCGTTGGATAAGTCCTTTAAAAAAATGGGGATGACAATCCATACCAATTCTGAGGTTACCAAAGTGGATATTTCAGGAAAAGGTTGTGTTGCTACCGTGAAGACGCCAACGGGTGAGATCAAAATCGAAGCAGACATTGTGCTTTCTGCCGTGGGGATTGCCACCAATCTCGAAGGCATTGGCCTGGAAGATGTCGGCGTAAAAACGGAAAAAGGAAAGGTCGTGGTTGATGATTTTTATAAAACCAATGTAGAAGGAGTTTATGCCATCGGCGATATTGTAAAAGGCCCTGCTCTCGCGCACGTGGCTTCTGCAGAGGGAATAATCTGCGTAGAGAAGATCGCCGGAAAAAATCCTAAACCGCTCGACTACAACAATCTTCCCGGCTGCACATACTGCTCCCCGGAAATTGCCTCGGTAGGCTATACGGAAGAAGCGGCGCGCAAGGCCGGCTACGAAATCAAAGTTGGTAAATTCCCGTTCAGCGCATCCGGGAAAGCAAAAGCCGCAGGCGCTACAGATGGATTTGTTAAAGTGATCTTCGATGCGAAATATGGCGAGTGGCTTGGAGCGCACTTTATCGGAGCCAATGTAACCGAAATGATCGCGGAAGTGGTGGCAGCGAGAAACCTGGAAACTACCGGACACGAAATTATCAAAACCGTACATCCCCACCCCACCATGAGCGAAGCCATTATGGAAGCCGCAGCCGCAGCCTACGGCGAAGTCATTCACATATAAGGGATAGGGTATAGGGAAATAGCTAAAGTTGAGGTATCAATTGCCTCCACCTTTAGAAGGTGGTGGTAAACAAATAATCTTTTGAATTAGGGCTTTAGCCCAATGATGGGTTGTGGGCTGAAGCCCTTATGATTTGCAAACTGGTCCACGGGGAAGTCATTCACATTTGAAGGTATAGGGTATAGGGTAGTCCTGCAAGTGAAAATTAATTATCCGCCCTTTCACTCACGACTCACGAAACTTGCTTATAGAAAGCAAAACTTTATTAACGCACGCCTTACTCACAACTCACCATTCACAACTCACAAAAGCCGTCGCAGAAGCTAAACTATGTAAAACAAAAATCACCAGACGCACGCAACCACTCACCACTCACGATTCACGTCTCACGTTAAAAATCCGACCGATTAACTCCACTGCGGTTTTGGAAGGCAGCTGCGTGTTTATTGTAGATCACCTCCAGTTTCTCTGCGAGTTCGCTTTCTCCGTTTTCAAACAGGACGCGCTGAAGTTCTCCGAGTATTACTATAGGGATCTGCAGGTCGCGACCATATTCTCTTTTCCGGAGATAATATTCGGCCAGTTCATTGGAACGCGAACTGAGGATGTTCACTATTTCGAGCGCTTTTTCCTTTTCACCAACTTCAAAGAGCAACTGAACGGTTTGTGTATTGGTATAATCGAACGGCACCCCGTGATCGGGCATCTTTTCAATGCTGCTAATCAGCACTTCCCTGGCGCGCGCGCTGTCACCCCTCACGATTAATGCGGACGCAAGGGCGTTGAAACTACTGCGGTGATTTTGAACAAAGCTCCTGTAATCGGGAGAAAAGTAAATAGTGGAATCATTCAGGCCGCGGAACTGGAATTTCTCCATCATGTTCGTGTAGCTCACTTCCGTATTCACCAGCTCGGTCTGTGGATTTGGATTCAGCACGGGAAGAATACGGTAGGCATTTCCCTCCTGTACCACAAATGGAGCAAGATCGATGTTAAATTGTGCCAGCGAAGTATTATTTACATAGAGTGGACGTCCCCAATTGGAGGATGCCAGCACATCGAGCATAGCCAGATCCTTTTTCTCAAGGCCATTTCCGCGTACGCGCAATCGCATTTCAGGTACGATCATGCCTTCAAGATACTTCGGAACGATTCCCATGGAGCGCACCTTGTCGACGTCTACTTTAAGTACAAGTTCTTTGGTTGGAACAGCGTTCGCGGAAGGATACAAGCGAAGTCCCTTGTGATCTTTCTTTAAAAGTTCAAGGTATTGCTTCAGATCGACCGACGCGATCTTTGCATCGTAGAAGGGCAGGTAATCATTCGGCCCTCCCTGTACATAATTTTGCTGTGTCAGCGTATAGGGGAAGGGTTCGGACCCATACGTCTGGCGCATCGTCTGATTAATATACCAATCGGTATTGTAATAACTCAGTACAACAACCCGCACGTCGGTGCGTACACCTTCCACCTCCTGGGAATACCAGAGGGGAAAGGTATCATTGTCACCACCAGTAAACAATATGCCATTGGGTGCGCATGATTGCAGGTAATTAATAGCCGAGTCGACGGAGAAATATCGCTTCGAACGGTCGTGGTCATTCCATCCGTCTTTGGCCATGAGCACCGGTGCGGAAAGGCAGATGAGCGTAGCGATCATGCCCGCGGTCTTCAGACTTTTAGTAGCTTTGGAAAGACTGTCTGCCAGCGCGATCACGGCAAATCCAATCCAGAAACAGAAGGCGTAGTAAGATCCGGTGTAAATATAATCCCGTTCCCGCGGTTCTGTGGGCGGGGAATTCAGGTAGACGACCAGCGCCACGCCGGTAAGGACAAACAACAGCGCCACCACTACAAAGTTTTTGGTATTGTGTACAGACTGGTAAAACATTCCCACCAATCCCAGCAGAAATGGGATCATAAAAAAATTGTTGCGGCCTTTGTTCTCAGCCAGGGCTTCGGGAAGTTTTTCAAACCACTGGCGTGGGCCTACCCAATTTGCATTTTGGTTGTCACTTTCCCTTCCCGCGAAATTGAAAAAGAAATAGCGTACATACATCCACCCGATCTGGTGTGAGAACATGTAGTAAATATTATCCGAAAAGAATTTGGGTTTTTCACCTTCGCGCAAGCCTAACAGGTCGCGGTAGACTTCCTGATGCTGCGCGTCGGTGCTCCAGATCCTCGGGAGCAGCGTCTGATCCTTTACGGGATAACGGTGTGAGATCTTGCGGTCGGTGATCTCATATTTATACTTGCCTTTTACATAGATGGCTTCGCCTTCGTCGTAGCCTTCCAGTTGCGCTGTGAAATACTGGCCATACATTAACGGGCGGCTGCCGTATTGTTCTCTTTTCAGATAACGAACGAAACTCATCACATCCGCGGGGTTGTTTTCATTGATAGGCGGATTAAAATTTGCCCGTATAACGATCATCGCGTAGGATGAATATCCGATCAAAATAAAAGTAGTGGCAAGGAGAAAGGTATTGAGGATAGGCCTGTTATTTTTTTGCGTATAACGGATTCCATAAACCAGGGCGGCGACCAATATAAGTACAAAGACAATGACGCCGGAGCCAAAGGGCAGCCCGATACTATTCACAAAAAAGATCTCGAAGTTCCCGGCAACAGTGGGAAGACCCGGAATGATAATATTATTGATGAAGAATATAATTAACAGGCTGACAAGCATTGTGGCCACCACACCCCATCGACCCGGAGTATATTTTTTGAAATAATAAATTAACGCAAGGGCCGGGATCGTAACGAGGTTTAACAAGTGGATGCCAATGGATAATCCCATCATGTAAAAGATAAGTAACAGCCACCGGTTCGCCTTCGATTCATCTTCAATAACATCCCATTTCAGCATCGCCCACACTACAAAGGCGGTAAAGAAGGATGACATACCATATACTTCCGCTTCAACATTTGAAAACCACGCGGAATCACAAAAAGTAAAACATAACGCGGCAACTAAGCCGGCCCCCATAAGTACCCAGGTCCGGTCCGTAGTTAATTCCTCCTGTGTGCGTATCTTCATCAGCTTCCGGCCAAAGAGCACGGTAGACCAGAACAAAAACAGCGCTGAAAAAGCACCCGCCAGTACGCTGCTGAAGTTGATCCAGTATGCTACTTTGGTGACATCGCCAAAGGAAAGGAAAGAGAATAGCCGTCCGATGAGAAGGTAAAGGGGTGCGCCGGGAGGATGCGGAACTTCGAGTTTATAGGATACTGCTATAAACTCACCGCAATCCCAATAACTGGCGGTAGGCTCCATGGTGATCCAGTAGACGATCAATGAAATGGTAAAAACTGCCCAACCCGTCAGATTATTGACCCTTTGAAAATTATGATTCATAATAAGTTTTCTAAAACTAAGCCGCGAAAATAACGAGGAATATTCAGATTTATAGTTATAAGGATTGTTTTTTGAGCCGGGAGGAGTTAATTCATTTTTTAAGGCCATCATTCTTTTATGTTCTACCCTTATTTTTTATCGACATTCGGTAAGTTGACAGTTGCAATTATGCAATTGACGTTGGGAACCGGAAGATTTGCCGACTTGTCTCCGGTACCTATCATCGGGTAGCAGGCTGCGATATAGACCCGCGGGCAGTATGCAGCCGGAATGGAGGTTAGTTGACCCAATAATAAGGCAACCTGAGCGCCACTGCGGCGACTATCGACTCTATGGACTATGGACTAAATTATTTGAACACAATCGCGTAAAAGGCCAGCCAAATGAAAAAAAGAAGGATGTAAGAGCAGGCGACTATTAGCCATACAATTTTCCTTTCTTTCCGGGCATAATGATGGATACCCGAAACGAGCATAAACCAATAGGCCACCTCAAAAAGATTCAATGCGCGCAACGGGTAGGCGTAACGCTTGTCTATCGCGTAATAATCAAAGAAATGCATGAGTGACAACGGATAAAAGGCTCGTATTTCGTGGTAATCCGGATCGGTCTGAATTGTCATGAACCAAATGATCTTTAGAATTTCAGGGATGAGGAAAATAAATTCAGCGCCGATCACCACGCCCCAGCATTGTGAATAGGTTACCCGATAACCATACATAAAACACCCGACCCAGATCACAAAGGCGATGACCGTGAACTTCCATAGATAAACGAATGGAATGGAAAGGTATTTAATCCCGTTGATCACCCTTAGAATCGTGCCCTCAGGCCTGTCCTGCAGAAATTCAAAAGCAGCGGTTTCATTTTCGATGAAGGCGATTTTGATAAAGAGAAGCGCCAACGTACAGAGACAGAGCAAGATAAAAAGCAGTCTTTTGTCGGCAGCAAATAATGATTTAGTTTCGCTTTCGTTTGACGATGGAGAATTAACCAATCTGATTGTGCGTTTAGGGATTTATGATGTTTTCAGGCAAATATAGAAGGTTCAGGACGTTTACTTTTTTTTGGGAAATAACCACTTCCTGGCCTTCATGCTTACTTTTTATTTTATTGGTCGGCCATTATGCCGCATCATCACAGTCTCCAGTACAAAAAGATACAACCATCATTCTTCTGTCGGATAAACAGATCCAGATCGAATGCACGCAAGGTCTGAATGATCTGTATAATTTCAAATTTGAGCGGGCAGAAGCCGAATTTCTGGATCTGAAAACCCGCTACGGATGGCATCCGCTCCCTTATTTTCTCATGGGTTTGAGTGATTGGTGGAAAATAATGCCGAATACGAAAAACACCTCGCACGATGAATCTTTTTTAGCTTATATGGACACCACCATTCAGGTAGCAGAACGCCTGTATAAGGATTTTCCGGCCTATAAGGCTGAAGCCTCATTTTTTTTAGCTGCAGCTTATGGATTTAAAGGAAGGTTATATTCGGATGAAGAAAGAAAAAGCTGGCGTAAAGCCGCTACTGTAGGAAAAAATGCCCTGAACTATCTTGAAGAAGGAAGGGGAAGCCATAACCTGAGTCCGGAGCTGGCATTCGGCGACGCACTTTACAATTATTTTTCAGTCTGGGTGCCCGAAAATTATCCCGCGTTGCGACCAATTCTCTGGTTTTTTCCCAAAGGTGATAAACAACTCGGGTTGAGACAGCTGAAGGAAGTTTCATACAATGCCTTTTATACGCGTACTGAAGCAATGGTCTGGTTGATGCGCATCCTGAACAGTTACGAAAACGATCAGTTCCAGGCGCTTCAGATCAGTGAGTATCTGATTGAAACCCACCCTGACAATCCATTTTTTCACCGTTACTATGCCCGGATGCTCTACTCGGTTGGCCGGTATGCCGAGGCTGAACCGGTGTGCAAAGAGATCCTTGCAAGAATTGATAGCGGAATGACTGGTTACGAGGGTACAAGCGGCCGCTACGCGGCATTCTTTCTTGGACAGATCTATGAATCGAAAAAAAATCTTGAGGAAGCCAGAATATATTACGAGGTGTGCATAAAATATGCGGAGGAGATCGGTGCAGTGGACTCGGGATATTACCTCTACTCTTTAATTGCACTGGGCGAGATCAATCAGGCGCAGGGCAACAAAGCGGAGGCGAAACGATATTTTCAGATGGTGCGCAAAAAAGCCGATCGCAAAGACGAGGCTTTCAAAGATGCCAAACGCAAGCTGAAGCGACTTGAGAAGGGAGATTGATGTGGTGAGTGGTGAATGGTGAATAGGGCGTGCGACTAATTCTTTTCAGGCCTTTCGCTTATTTCGCTATTTAAGTTTGCAATTAATGCAGACTAGGCGCAAGATCTCTCTGCCGCACGAGTTCATTCACAATTCACTACTCACCATTCACCATTAAATTCGTAATTTCGATAAATAATTAGATCCTGGAACAGCGCGATCTCATAGTAACCCCCTTAGTAATCTTTGCAGTGTATGCTTTTGCATACGTGATAAGACCATGGGTAACGGATTCAATAAACAGGAGATATTTTTTTCCGGGATTGACGGTTAAGGTTATGGGTGCCCTTGCCTTAGGGTTCATTTATCAATTTTATTACAACGGAGGGGATACCTACAATTTTCATACACACGGCAGCCGGCACGTTTGGGAGGCATTTTGGGATTCACCCGCTTCGGGCATAAAACTTCTTTTTTCCAATGGCGAGGATCAGATCGGGATATATAAGTACTCCTCGAAAATTCCGTTTTTCGGAGACCCCAGCTCTTACATGGTAATCAGGATTGCCAGTATTCTTGACTTGATCACTTTTTCTGCTTATTCCGCCACAGCAGTATGTTTTGGTGCGATGAGTTTTGTTGGAGGATGGATGCTTTTCCTGACGTTTTATGAAGACCACAGGCACCTTGCAGGCTGGATTGCAATGGCAACTTTATTTATTCCTTCAGTATTTTTTTGGGGATCAGGTCTATTGAAGGATACCATCACGCTGACATTCCTTGGAGTTGCTACATATTTTATTTGGAAAATCGTGGCGAAGAAAGAATTCAAAATAACGTATGTGATTTGTCTGATCCTGTCCCTGTTTATTATTTACTCAATTAAGAAATATATTTTATTGTCATATTTGCCTGCGGTTCTGTTGATGATCTCTGCCCGTGCTTTCACTCATATAAAGAACGTCGTTGTCAAGATCGTGACATTTCCCTTCATGGCTTTCATGGTTGGTGCATGCTTATATGTTGTCGTTGATCAGGTTGGAAAAGATGATGTCCGTTATGATTTGCAGCAACTGGGAAATACGGCAAAGATCACGGCCTATGATATCGCATTTCAAACGGGACGGGATGCAGGCAGCCCATACTTTCTGGGAGAATTGGATGGAACTTTTACAAGTTTGATTCGGCTGGCGCCGGAAGCAGTTAATGTGTCGCTTTACAGACCCTACTTGTGGGAGGTGAACAACCCGTTGATGCTCATGTCAGCTTTGGAAAGCCTCGCATTTCTTCTGTTAACAATATTTGTAATCATCAAGAGCAGGTTCGGACTATTTAATTCATTGGCCAGCCCTGATATCCTTTTCTGTTTTGTTTTTAGTATTATTTTTGCATTTGCCGTTGGCGTTTCAACCTATAATTTTGGAACGCTTTCGAGATATAAAATTCCGCTGATGCCTTTTTATTTACTTACACTGATATTTATTTATGATCAGGCAAAAAGAGAAAGAAACCTTGACTCATTGGACCGAACAGAATAGTGATCCATAACCTTTTTTCTGCCCATTTTGCCAACCTCGAGCCTGAGGTCTTTGTTGGCGATCAAAAGTGCAAAGTATTTGTCCCAATCCTCGGGAGATGAAGCCAAAAATCCATTTACCCCGTGATCAATAACGGACGTATTGACGCCAACGGGAGAAGCAATGGTGGGAATTTCCAGAGCCATATACTGGAGTGTCTTGAATCCACATTTCCCCCTAGCCCATTCATCATCGGGTAAGGGCATGACACCAATATCAAACTGATTCAGGTCGGCAATTTCTGTATCAATATTCCACGGTCTAAAGATCAGCCTGTTGAGGTTTAATGATGGCCTTTGGTCTGCTATTACCATGAATTTGACAAACGGGAAACGAGCCTCTATTTCCCGAAGGCTCTTTTCGATCGGTTTCAGATATTTCAAAGTTGAATTTGAACCGGTCCAGCCGACAGTTATTCCATTTCCGGATGACCTTGGGATGCCCTCGGGATTATGTAATTGCTCGGTGTCTACTGTGGTCGGGTTGTAGATCACATCTTTGTTAAACCGAAGTGCATAGCGGCATAAAAAATGATTTCCGCAACTTACTTGATAGCTCCATTTGCAGATCGCCTTAATTTTGCTTCGCCACTTGATTGTTTTTAGAAATAATGATTCCTGCGGCCGGTCAGTGAGCCAGAGAGCGTCATCGAAGTCATAAATAATCCGTTTTCTAAAAACCCGGGCGATTAACCATTCAAAAACAGGTGGCCCTACGGGAGTGGCTTCACGATGGATAAAAACGAAATCAAAAGTAATTAAGGTTGTGAGGATCAAAAACCTTCGGGTAAATCCTTTTAAGAGAACAATAGTTTTTGAAAATATTTTCCCTGGTTCAGCGAATCGCCTCCAGTTATGATCATTCAGAAAACTCTGCACGCGATACGAATGGCCTTGGTCCAGGAGAATTTGAAAATATTGTTCAAAGCGAAAACGCTGGGATGGCGACTCTTTTAAGGGATAGGGTACAAGAAAAAGTATATTCATGAGAATTTGAAATATATTATTGGTATTTTGCCAGCAAAATTGTCATTTTAAATAGCACAGAGTTAAGAAAATTAAATGATAAAAAATTTTGAATACTCCATTGAGCCTTCAAGAAAGAAATTTTACAATTGGAAAGAGCTTTGGCAATACAGGGAGTTATTCTACTTCTTTACCTGGCGTGATGTAAAAGTAAAGTATAAACAAACCGTTTTAGGAGTCGTTTGGGTTGTATTACAGCCGTTGTTATCCGTCCTTATTTTTACGCTTTTCTTTGGTCACGCATTAAAAGTTCCTTCTGCAGGTTTGCCATATCCAGTTTTTGTGTTTTCAGGATTGCTTTTCTGGACCGTGTTTTCAGCCAGTATCAATGCGGCTGGTAATAGCATGATATCCAATGCGCCGATAATCAAGAAAATCTATTTCCCGAGAATAATAATTCCCATTTCCTCAATACTAGTTTCCAGCATTGACTTTTTAATCTCTTTCATCGCATTTTTATTACTTCTCTTGTATTTTCAGGTTTCGATTGACTTTGTGGCTATTGTTTTTTTTTGGCCGGGTGCGGTCATACTCATGCTTATTAGTACTTTGGGCATGAGTTGTTGGCTGGCGGCATTAAATGTCAAATACAGGGATTTTCGCTTCGTCATTCCATTTGGTTTACAGATCGGTTTATTTATCACTCCGGTAATTTACCCGATTTCGATTTTTCAAAATGTATGGGTAAGCCGGGTTATCGCCATCAATCCTTTGTACGGGGCGATAATGTTATTCCGGGCGCCTTTCGGTTTGGATATTAATAGCGTGGAGTTGACAATTAGTACATTATCAGGTTTATTTTTTCTTATTTGGGGCTTATACTATTTTAGAAAAACCGAGGCGTATTTTGCTGATATCGCGTGAAACCAATTATTGAAATTCAGAATATTTCGAAGCGATTTTTGATCAATCACCAGAGATTGCCATACGTTACTTTTCGCGAAAAACTTGCAGGGATATTTCAGGCCAGTGAAAAAAAAGAAACTTTCTGGGCATTGCACGATATTTCCTTCGATATTATCCCTGGCGAGGCCGTAGGGATCATTGGCAGCAACGGCGCCGGTAAATCTACTTTGTTAAAGATCCTTTCGCGGATCACGCCACCGACAACAGGTAAAATCATTTGCCGTGGAAGAATGGCCAGTTTGCTGGAAGTTGGGACGGGTTTTCACCAGGAATTGAGTGGCAGGGAGAATATCTTCATGAACGGTTCGATATTGGGTATGAAAAAAAGTGAGATCAGTGCCCGCTTTGATGAAATAGTCGATTTTTCCGGTGTTGAAAAATTTCTCGACACGCCTTTGAAATATTTCTCAAGTGGTATGCAACTCCGTCTTGCGTTTGCAGTGGCCGCTCACCTGGATCCGGAGATCCTTATCGTGGATGAGATTTTAGCCGTAGGAGATATGGAATTTCAGAGGAAGTGCCTGAGAAAAATGGCAGATGCGACTGGTCAGGGAAGGACGGTGCTTTTTGTGAGCCATAACCTGCCTTCGCTGAAATCGATATGCAAAACAGGGGCGCTGCTTCGCGATGGCAAGCTTGTCAAGACCGGCAGCATAAAGGAATGTATCGACGCCTACGCATCAATTCATCACAGACACGAAAGTATTCTCGATAGTGTGCATTACTTTCAGCCGTTTATTGTTATAAAGAAAATAATCATAAATAATACTGAATCAAATTCTGTCCTCGTGGAAACTGATGACCTGAGTATCAGTTTGTATGTAGAATTTAAAAAGAGAATTGCTTTTGAACTTGATGTTCACGTGAAGAAGGATGAACAGGTCATTGTCAGCTACTCGAATTTTGTAAAAAATGATGTTCGTATTTTTGAACCAAAAGAATACCGTATTGACTATAGCATTCACCTCCCTGAACTGCGTTCAGGTAAATACAAACTGGATCTTTTCTTTACTGAACCGTTTATTTCCTGGTTTGCAGTGTCAGAAAACACGATCGACATGGAAGTAGTCAATAGTCATCACCACACTTTTTTAAATTCCACAAGCTTGAAGTGGGGAAGCGTGCTGGCAACCGGCGTCTATGAAACCAAAATTGTTGAAATATAGAAATAACCCCAGGACAAGTGTCACGCGTGCAGGAAATCGATCCAGGATGTATTCATATCGGAACAGGATTCGATAAAAACTATCTTAATCCATTTTATTCATTAATGACTTCATTGATAGAGAACCATTCCAGCGGGCAGTTTGAAATCCATGCTATTACAAAGGGAATATCAGCTGATGAGAAAAATGAAATTTCCTCCGTCATCGGTAAGTCGGGAAACCGTATTTCTTTTTATGACGTAGATCCTTCCCTCGTAAAGCAATTTATATTGTCAAGTCAATGGACCTCGGTGGTATACTACAGGTTGTTTTTCACCATGCTTATTTCCAGACCAATTCAGCGCCTGATCTATCTGGATTGTGATACGGTGGTCATAAACTCGTTATGGCCTCTCTATAATATTAATCTGGACAACCATCCGGTTGGCGCAGTGTATGATAATTATGTTAAAACTCAGCCATACCTTGGAATTATAAATGAGGGAGAATATTTTAATTCCGGAGTTTTGGTGATGGATGTTGAAAAATGGAAACAACAGGAAATTTCAGAGAAAGCGTTCGGTTACCTTTTAGAGTATCCTGAAAACATATTGTTTGTTGACCAATGTGCACTGAATGCTGTGTTGCGGAACAACTGGAAAAAACTAAATAACCGGTTTAACCTTATGTACTCTGTTTTACCGGAGGGTGTGGGTAAAAAAGCACTGAGCGAATTCCTGAAGGATGGGGTTGTCGTTCATTTCACACTTCAGCGTCCCTGGCACATGTTGTGTAAGAACCGGTTGCGACAGTTATACTTTTATTATTTAAAGCGATCAGGGATGAACACCGCCGGAGGGCATGATTATACCGATTTTGAAATAAAAAAAATTCCGGGCTGGTTAAAGATCCGGTTGCAGGAGTTTTATTTTGATTCTCCATATGTACAGAGGATCTGGCGGTTTATTAATTTAAAATGAATCATAAGATAAATCTCGTTGCGCAATCCTTCGGGCGAAAGAATGAATATTTGCGCACAATTTTCAGTATTTGGAGTTTTTATGTTCACGTATCTGCGGAATTCAAGAAATCAAAAACGCTCCTCTTTACCGACAATCCTGATTTTTTTAGAGCCTATTTAAGTGAACTGCCAGTTACTTATGAATTGTTGACCCCGGAAAGAATGACGGAGATGCGCGGTGAAAATGATTTTCTTCATCGTATCAAAATCGCAGTTATTGCTGAGGCTTTTAAGCGATCGGAGGGAAATTTGTTATACATGGATGGCGATGCTTTCTTTACCGAAGACCCCTCTCCTTTGATCCTGCGGTTAACAAAGGAAGTATCCTTTATGCACACTAACGAGTACCCGTTTCATGTGCTCCGCGAAATACCGTTGCCCTCCGGTGCGCCGTTTCATGCTGTGTTGAATTATTTCGAGGAAAATGTATTTACGATGGCAAATGGGAATAAACGGAAGTTTTCCCCCACGCTTTTTTCCTGGAATGCAGGTGTCGTGATGCTTCACCGGCAGCACGAATATTTGTTGACAGATGTGTTCGCTATAACAGATCAGTTATATGCGTCGACCCGAAATCATGCGAGCGAACAGTATGCATTTTCAATTGTCCTTCAAACACAGACGGAATTGAAGGCTTGTGAGAAAGTGAGTTATCATTACTGGCATAAAGTTAAAAAACAGATTGGTGATCATTTTTTAAATCATAACATCAGTTTTCCATGGCTAAATCTCCCGGTTGAGCAGAAAAAAGATCTGGTTTCAAAATGGACAAGAAAATTGCCGGGTTATTTTGATCGACATTTGTTGACGGTTAGAGACAATGCCATTCAAGCTTTTAACAGGAATGATTTTAGGCAAGGTTATTTTTGGGCCTTTAACGCATTGATAAGAAATCCTTTTAATATTAAATTTATCAGAGACTTTGCGTATCATACCAGGCGATTTTTATTTAAGAGGAGATTTTTTGGCCGGCTGTAATAAAGTTTTATATGTTATTTCTAAAGCGCCTGATCGGTTTTCTTATAGGCAATAAGGTGGGCTGGTTTTTCTTGAAACCGTTTTCCAGATTGGGCTCGTATATGTCCGGTGTCAGGTATGAAATTGAACAAAGCCGTAATGCCATCGAAGAAGAACGCATTCATGAGGACATTTTCGCAAGCATCTTCCATGAACGAAAAGTCCTTCATGGACCTTTCAAGGGTTTGCAATACCCTACCTATAATGCAATCGGAAGCACTCTCTATCCTAAATTATTGGGGAGTTATGAAAGGGAATTGCATGAGGTTATTGAAGCTTTGAGTGAAAAGCAATTTTCTGAGGTAATAAACATAGGATGCGGCGAGGGATATTATGCCATCGGTTTGTGCCGCAAATTTCCAAGTGCAAAAATTTTCGCTTGTGATACTGATACGCAGGCAATTCGGCTATGCCAGCAGATGGCGGCCCTGAACTATGTAGCAGATCGCATGGTCTTTCACACGCACTTCACTGCTAGTGATCTTGAAAATTTTGAATTTACGGGCAGGGGTTTAATAGTATGCGACTGCGAGGGATTTGAGAAATATCTTTTTACCTTATCCAACCTTGACAACCTGAAAGAATGTCACCTCCTGATAGAGGTGCATGACTATATTGATATCGACATTTCAACGTCCCTCACCAAACTATTTTCTACTACCCATACGCTTAAGATTATTAAAAGTCTGGATGACATTGAAAAAGCAAAGGTTTACCAATATGATGAAACGGTGGCGCTCGACCTATACACAAAGAAAAAACTATTCGAAGAAAGGCGCCCCGCCATGATGGAGTGGTTTTACTTAACACCCGAAAATAGAACTATAAAAGAAACCTGACGGACGTTGATAAAATATGGCTACTTATGATTGACAACTCAATAAAGGTTGGTTTTTGTGTGGCCTATGACTGGCATTTTTTGGCCTATTCTTTACCGCTGATCTACAACGAGGCCAATATCATCTGTCTTTCTGTTGATAAGGATCATATTAGCTGGGCAAAACAATCTTTCATTTGGGACGAGTCCGAATTTTATGAATTGATCAGGTCAATAGATAAATCCAGGAAGATTATTGTTTATACAGATAATTTCCACTTCGCGGAACTGACGCCTGCGAAGAATGAAATAAGACAACGCACTCTAATGGCAGAAAAAATGGGTAAGGGAGGATGGCATATTCAGTTGGATTGTGATGAATATTTTCTGGATTTTGACCGGTTCGTTGAATATCTAAAAAAACTACCTGCTCAACGTTATAAGTTTAATTTATCCTGTCAACTGATTACCGTTTTTAAAAAAGTAGACGATGGATATCTATTTGTTTACCCTGCGAAGAGAAAGGATTTTGAATTTTTGCAAATAGCAACAAGAGATCCTTTGTATGAACATGGGCGGCGAAACGGATATTTTAATATACTGGCTGATTTCCTGATTGTCCATCAATCCTGGGCCAGAGGTGAGGCAGAAATTCTACAGAAGCTTTCAAACTGGGGGCACATAAATGATTTCGATATTGACCCTTATTTTCAATTCTGGCAGGGCGTAAATGTTAATAATTTTAAAAAAATCAAAAACTTCCATCCCATTCAACCCTCATCATGGTCAGCTTTGAAGTTTATAGAGGCAAAAAGCGTGAACGAACTGATTGTGAAGTTCCGGCAAGCACCCTTTCCCGGACTTGATCCCCTGACAAGGTTTTTGAAAAATTCTATATTGGCCTCCGGGCTCATGAGCCGGATCAGCGCACTTTATAAGATGATTTTTTACAAGGACGTTAGTAAATAAAACCACTCGTTTCCAAAATTGACTGAACTTATTTGATAAGTTTACAATGGATGTTTCTGTAATCATTATAAACTACAATACATTTGATTTAACATGCAAGTGTATTAGGAGTGTCCTGTCCAGGACGACAGGGTGTAGTTTTGAAATAATTGTTGTGGACAACGCCTCCACCGAAAAGGATCCTGCGGACTTCGTCAAGCTTTTTCCAGATATTAAACTTATCGAGAAGAAAGTAAATACTGGTTTCGCAAAAGGAAATAACTGCGGCCTCGAAAAAGCAAACGGCGAATATGTTTTGCTCTTGAACAGTGATACTGAACTTATTAACAATGCAATCTTTATTTGTTTACAATCCATCAGGAAAAATAGCAGGATTGCTGCTGTGGGATGCAGGTTAACATTTCCGGATGGAGTGGTTCAGCATAATTGCCAAAGATTTCCATCCGTGGGTTATAAGTTCTTTGAGTTGCTTCGACTCCAGAAAATCCTCCCGTCAAAGTGGAGAGGTAAGGTCCTATTGGGTTATTTTTTCGATCACAATGCCGCGATTTTTCCCGATTGGATATGGGGCACTTTTTTTATGTTTAAGAGAAACCTGTTGAAATTACTACCGGGAAACAAACTGGCCGATGATTTTTTTATGTATGTAGAGGATATGCAATGGTGTATGGATTTCAGAAAGAGGGGGTACCGGATAGCGTTTGAGCCGCGGGCGCAAGTGATCCATCATATGGGCCAAAGTAATGGAAACCGGTTGCCATTGCTGGAACAACATTCAGACCTGTTTATGAAGCGATATTATTCCCCCTGGAGGATATTGCTTATAAAAAAGCTGGACAGGTGGCTTCTATAATCCGAAATGCTATGGGTGCTCCAATAAAAGCCAGCATAGTTATCCCCACCCATAACGGTGCCCGGAAAATTCATAATTTACTTGATGCTCTCCTCAATCAGTCTTGTGAAGATGTTGAAATTATCATCGTTGTTGACGGATCCAGGGATGATACTGAAAATGTTTTGAAGGCCTACCAGAAAATCTTTGAGCATTTCAAAATCGTCAGCCAGAAGAACGGCGGAAGATCGGTTGCCAGGAATAACGGTGCCCGGGAATCAAGCAGTGAATTGCTGATTTTTTATGATGATGATATGATGCCGTTTCCAGATTCAATACAAAAGCATTTAGATTTTCAAAGTTCGAAGAGTTGTATTCTGTGTGGAGATCCTGTTGAAATCTTCGATAAACGCAAAACGGACATTCAAAATTACAAGGCATGGTTGACAGCGATATGGACCGGTAAATATGCTGAAGGAACTACGCGGATGCGCAGGGATCACCTTTTCTTTACTGCCTCAAACTGTTCGATTCCAAAGAATATTTTCTGGCAATTAAATGGTTTTGACGAGCATCTTACCGATGCTGAAGATTATGAACTCGCGTGTCGGGCAATTGAACAGGAAATACCGGTGTATTATGATAAAGGAAATAAAGCCTTGCACAACGAGAATATTACGTGCAGGAGTTACATCAGGAGATTAAGGGAGTATTCAGATGCTCAAACAAAAATTGTCCGTTATTACCCCGAACACAATACCACGAAAAGCAATATGACTTCTGTCAGGAAGATTATTTATAAATTCTTTGCATTTCCTTTCTGGGTTCGGTTAATCGATACTGGTTTTTTTGTTTTTGTGTTCCCCAGGCCTTTGCGCTACAGGTTGTATTCAATTATTATTCACGCATTGGCAAATGAACATGCCAGAGTGTTGTTATGAAAGGAAAAAAACTCACTTACATAGTTTCTGATATTGACAAATCCCTTCATTTTGAATGGATAACTCCATATTTAAAAACTGAGTTTCAACTCTCCTTCATTCTGATCGGCAGGCGCGATTCCGCCCTTGAAGATTTTTTAAAGAGCCATGATGTTCCTGTATTTCCTATTTCTTATTCGCGAAAGGCAGACCTGGTCCACGTTTGGCTTAGGATATTTAAAATTCTTTTCAAATACCGCCCCGACATTGTTCACACGCACTTATGGAAGGCCAATCTGCTAGGACTTCCTGCGGCATGGCTGGCGGGAATCAGTAAAAGAATTTATACCAGACATCATGCCACCATTCATTATAAAGAATTCCCCTCGGGGTTAAAATGGGATCGACTGAATAATAGAATGGCAAGTCAGATTATTGCCATTTCCAAAAACGTGGAACATTTATTGATCGAATGCGATAAGGCAGAGAGGAAAAAAGTGAGACTACTCCATCATGGGTTTGCATTTTCATATTTTCAGGACGTAACAGCCGACAGGATAAATTACCTCTATGAAAAGTATAAGATTAGCCGGTATCACCACCCCGTCGTCGGAGTGATATCCAGGTTCACCGAATGGAAAGGTGTTCAGTTCATTATTCCTGCTTTCGAAAAACTCAGAATTTCTTTTCCACTCGCGCATTTGATTTTGGCAAATGCACACGGAAATTATGAAGACGCCATTGACCGTTTGCTTACTAAGCTCCCTGAAAACTCTTTTACGAAAATTGGTTTCGAAAATGACCTGGCTGCATTGTATAAATTATTTGATATATTCGTTCACGCCCCTGTTGATCCTGACTCGGAAGCATTCGGGCAAACCTACGTTGAGCCGTTAATAGTTGGTGTCCCCTGTATTTTTACTCTGTCAGGTATTGCGAAAGAATTTATTGAACATGAGCAAAACGCTTTGGTTGTTGATTTTGAAGACGCAGACCAAATTTATGTGTGCATGAAACGGATACTCCACGAGTCAGACCTCAGAGAGACCCTTGCAGAAAATGGAAAAAGATCTGTTACTGGTTTTACGATGGAGAAATATCTGAAAGGTCTGAAAGACCTGTACCTGGAATAATTTATATGCCTCCATCCGTTTCCATAATTATTCCTGCTTATAACTGTGAAAGGTTTATTTCTGAAACCATAGATTCTGTCATTCATCAGACTTTCAAAAATTTCGAGGTTTTGATTGTGGACGACGGTTCTACCGATGGACTTAGGCAAATTGCCGGTGAGTTTACCCTGCGCGATACCAGGATAAAATATAGGTACCAGAAGAATCTTGGGGTTTCCGCGGCCAGGAATTTTGGATTCAGGCAATCACATGGAAATTTTATAGCGTTTTTGGACTCGGACGATATATGGCTTCCTGAAAACCTGGAATTGAAATTGAATAGATTCGAGCGGGACAATGTAGGGTTAGTGCATTCCGATGCAAGTATTATTAATGAGCATTCAGAAAAAAAGCAGGCTACGCTCCGTGGCGCGGAAGGTGATCTGTTAGATGCACTGTTATTATGGGATGGTACCCAGATCCCCGGGCCGAGCAGTATTCTGATAAGACGGGAAGTGCTGGATACGGTAGGCCTATTTGATGAAAATTTATCCACTGCGGCTGACAAAGACCTCTTTATCAGGATTGCCGCCCGCTATAAGATTGGCAGAGTTGATCAGGTGACGTGGAAATACCGGATACACAGCAATAACATGCATAAAAACATTCCTGTTATGGAAGCCGACGTTCTTTTCCTGTACCGGAAAGCCCGTACTTTGAACTTATTCAAGACCAAGGCCTTCGAAAAAAAATGTTTTTCCGTTATGTACCTTATCCTGGCGGCAACCTGGGCAGGCGATGGTAAGAATCTCAAAAAAGCATTTTTATTCTTTTTGCAGGCTGTCAGAAACGATCCTCAGGTAATATTTAACGTGATGAGAAGAGCTGTAAACCGATGGATACTGAATTGAAACTTTTATTCCGATATATTAAAAACTTGGGTTTTTATCAGGGACTATCCATTTTCTTGAAAGTAGAATTTTTCAAATCAGGAAAATTTAAATTGGATCAATACCCCGATTTTTTTTATCTGAGGCCGTTTACTTCGGATATCAAAGTATTCCGCGAAATCTTTCTCTTCAGGGTCTATTCATTCGAATTAAATTTTATTCCCGCGGTTATCATAGACGCAGGTGCAAATATCGGATTGTCGAGTATTTTTTTTGCAGGCCGGTTCCCCCTGGCGACTATATATGCGATAGAACCGGAAACCTCGAACTTTTTTTCGCTGCAAAAGAACATTGCCGGATATCGCAATATTAAGGCCGCCCAAACTGCATTATGGCACCGTGACACCATGTTGAAAATAGTTGATCCGAAAGAAAATCACTGGGCATTTACTGTTGAGGAATGTGATAAAGGTGACCCGGGGTCATTTTGTGCTGTTTCGATAACTTCTTTTATGCAGCACCATGGAATTGAAAAGATTGATCTTTTAAAGATGGATATTGAAGGCGCCGAGCGCGAAGTATTCTCCGCGAATTACGACTATTGGCTCATTCGTACAAAGATGATAATCATTGAATTACACGATTGGTTGAAGGCTGGTTGTTCTTCCGTCTTTTTTAATGCTATTGCCAGATACAACATCAAGACAACGGTTCACGAGGGAATGTTATTGATTGAAATTAATCCTTGATCTATGTGCGGTATTTCCGGGCTGATATCCAAAGATCAGCTGCAGCGACCTGATATTTTTGCCATGACAATGGCGCTGACGCACAGAGGTCCTGATGCCCAGGACGTATACTTCGCGGAAAATGCTACCGTAGCCCTCGGACATACGCGGCTAAGCGTGATCGATCTTTCCGTTATGGCCAATCAGCCTATGCTTTCCGCTGACGGCAGATACTCAATTGTATTTAATGGCGAGATCTACAACTATCGGTCACTGCGAGAGGAGCTCATCAGGCTTAATGCTGAAACGAAATTCTCTACTCAATCCGATACTGAGGTTATTCTGCAGGGTTATATCCAATGGGGAAGTGAGCTTTGCGCAAGGCTGGAAGGAATGTTTGCCTTTGCAATATATGATCAGCAGCAGAATGAACTTTTTCTATGCCGCGACAGCGTTGGCAAGAAGCCTTTGTACTATTTTCGAAATGGAAACCTGTTTGCTTTTGCATCTGAAATTAAGTCATTGCTTAAACATCCGGTAATTAGTGCAGACAGATCTGTGAATTATGATGAGATCTATACATTTCTTCACATTGGTTATATTCCGGAACCACACACAGCCTACAAATCGATCCGAAAATTTCCTTCAGGACACTATGCTTACGTGAGAAAAGATCTTTCCATAGACTTTATTTCCTACAGGAATCTACTTGAATATATAAAGGAACCGGTAGGTGGTAATAGCTGGAATGTAATAAAGGAACTCAAGTCAACTTTGATGCAAGCGGTCGGGAGGAGATTGACAAGTGATGTTCCACTCGGTGCATTTTTAAGCGGTGGAACTGATTCTTCGCTGATCGTCGCAATGGCTTCCCAGTTAAAATCTGATTCATTATTAAAAACTTTCAGTATCGGGTTTGCTGAAAGTCAATATGACGAATCCAGCTATGCGAGAAGAGTTGCCAGGGAACTTAAGTCCGATCATTGCGAGTTCATGCTTTCGGAGAACGAAGCCCTGAGTTTTCTGGAAAAGTATTTTACTCATTTTGATGAGCCATTTGCTGATACTTCGGCCATCCCGATGATGCTGGTTTCAAAGCTTGCCCGAAAAGAAGTTACTGTGGCATTGACGGGCGATGGTGGAGATGAACTTTTCCTGGGTTATGGGGCGTACGATTGGGCCAACAGGCTGGATCAGTTTTGGGTTTCGCTGTTTCAATCTCCACTTTCCTACGCGTTGAAGAAATTAGGCAACAGCCGGCTGAAAAGAATTGGCTTCCTTTTGGAAAAAGTACACTCCCACGAAATTAGAAGCCACATATTTTCGCAGGAGCAATACTACTTTAGCAGATCAGAGATCGTGGCGATGTCTCTAAAAATGAAATCTGGATTTGAAACGCTGGATTATCAGGATCCTGGTGGGACCCACCTGAATTCAGCTGAAAAGCAAGCCTTATTTGATATCCAACATTATCTCAAAGATGACCTTCTGGTTAAAGTAGATCGCGCTTCAATGTTCTACGGGTTGGAATGCCGGTGTCCCTTTTTGGATCCTCAGGTCATAGCATTGGCAATGTGTTTACCATACGAGGTGAAGAAGAAAGGACAGGTTCGGAAATGGATCCTGAAAGAAATATTAAGGGAATATTTGCCTGACGATTTAGTTTACAGGCCCAAGTGGGGATTCAGTATCCCTCTTGGCCGTTGGATGAAAAATGAACTTGCATATCTGATAGACCAGTATTTAAATGAGGAGATAGTCGAAGGTATTGGAATTGTCGGATATCCTCATGTGCAAAACCTTAAGAATTCCTTTTTTAGTGGTGATGATTTTTTATACAATCGACTTTGGGTCCTCATCGTAGCACATAAATGGCTCAATGACAATGTCAGGTAGTTCCGCAAATCAGGAGATATTGTATCTGTCTTACGACGGTTTGACTGATTCGTTGGGTCAATCCCAGATCCTCCCTTACCTCGTTGGGTTGGCTGATGAAGGGTTTTTTATTACCGTCATCACTTTTGAAAAGCCGGAGGTTTTTGAGAAACTCCAAATTGATATTGAAAAAATCTGCAGGGATCATAAGCTAAAATGGGAACCTTTAAAATACCATAAATCACCTCCGATTTTATCCACACTCTATGATCTCTTGATTTTGCGACGGGTTGTTAAAAAACTCTTTGTCACAAAGAAATTTGATATTATTCATTGCAGGAGCTACCTGACATCTCTAACAGGCTTATGGGCAAAACGCAAGTTTGATGTGAAATTCATTTTTGACATGCGTGGATTTTGGGCAGATGAACGCATAGATGGCGGCATCTGGAACCTGAAAAATCCCTTATTCAGATTGATCTACAAATTTTTTAAGGAAAAGGAAAAACAATTCATCAGGACGGCTGACCACATTATTTCCCTTACTGAAAATGCCAGGATTGAAATTCAATCCTGGCACATAGCGCAGACACCCATTTCCGTGATACCTACATGTGTGGACATGGATTTGTTTGACCCTGAGAAAACTGCTGAGGAAACTGCAATTGTCCGGAAAAACCTAGCTCTTTCAGAGGAGAATTTCATACTAGCATATCTGGGATCCTGGGGAAGCTGGTACATGACAAATGAGATATTGGAATTTTTTTCAGTCCTCGCGTCGAAGATGCCAAAATCCAGATTACTGATCTTAACTGGTGACAAACCCGACCTGACAAAGTATGAACATGCGTCAAGAGTTATCATTAGAAAGGTCATGAGAAAGGAAGTGCCCATTTTCTTGGGTCTTGCAAATGCAACCATATGCTTTATAAAGCCTGCGTTTTCAAAAAAAGCCTCGTCGGCCACCAAGATCCCTGAGGCGTGGGCGATGAATTTGCAAGTGGTTACCAATCCCGGATGGGGCGATATAGAGAGGTTGAGTGCATCAGGAATGCCTGTAATAATGTGCGATTCGAAGTCAGAATATGAAAAGATTGCATCTTTCCTTGGAAATATTGAAGTGAAAAATAGAAGAGAAATGTTGGTTGGAGTGTTTGATCTTCAATCAGGAATCCATAAGTACAAAGGCGTTTATCAATCTTTGATCATTCGAGAATGAGAATTTTTCTTTTAACGGTGATGATATGCCTCAAAGTTCTTCGGGCCGAAGCTCAATGCAACGGGATCGATGTTGCGGTTCCCGATGAGGTCTGCCTGAAAAGCAACTTCCTCGTTGAGAATAATTCCACGCCCGCTTCATTTGAGTGGGATTTGTGCCCTTTTGATTTAACGGCTTCTCCCTCGTTACTGAAAGTCGTCAATACAGGGTTGTCTTCAACCATCGACTTTACTCTGGCTGAGGATAATAGCTTGTTTTATGGTTTTGCTGTTGATGCAAACTCCAATTCACTGTTACGTGTGGACTTTGGAAATAGCAGGGATAATATTCCCACGACGACTAACCTTGGCAACGTCAGTGCTTTATTTCAATTCCCAAATTCGATCTCAATTGTTCACCAGGGTGACTCTTGGCTCGGCATCCTGGCCAATGGAGGTAATGAGAAGATCATATTGCTCAATTTCGGAGCATCACTTAGTAACACACCCATCGCTACGGTATTGCATACACGAAGCGGGGGAGGTTTCGCCAATATAGCAGTCGCCTCAACTTCCGGGGAAGGGCATGCGCTCGTAATAGCGGAATTCAATACACGTCAGGTCAGCATTCTGAATTACGCGCAAGGGTTTTTAATGGATCCTGACGCTGAGCAAATCATATCATTGCCCGGCAGTACGCCGATCGATGTTCAACTCATCAAACAATGTGATGACTGGAAAGCGCTGGTCTTGAGTTTTGATAACCACAAGCTTTATAAACTTGATTTTGGAAACTCCTTCGTTGACCCTCCCGCTGTTTCGGAATATGGTGTAACTCTTGGATTCGAACCCTATCGTCTATCATTAGCCCGGGAGGGAGAATCGTTTTATGGTTTTGTTTCCAGTACGTCAGGCGGCCTTAATCGCTTGGATTTCGAAAATGATATTGATAACAATCCCACGGTAGCAGCATTAGGTACATTTGGCGTCTTGTCTAATTCAAGATCGTTACAGATTGATACATACGAAGGTCATTGGAGAGCGTTTATGATCAATTTTTCGGATGGTGATCTATTCCGTTTTTCTTTTCTGAAAAATTGCGGTGCATTTCCCTCCTACGCTACCGGCCCTACACCCGGTTATGTTCACTACACAGTTGCCGGCGAACAGGAAATTGCGGTTACCGCATTCGAGGCTGATGGCACTGTGTCGACCTTTGCGTATCCGCTAACAGTAGCGAACCTGACTGCCCCTGAATTTACAATCCAGCAGACCAATGCATGTGTTAACCATGAAGTTTATTTTCAACCGGAAAATGTTCATGGTGCCATTACCAGTTATCAGTGGGATTTTGGCGATGGAAACACGTCGTCCCTCCAAAATCCCTCACATGTATATTCGTCCACAAATACATTTCCGGTCTCACTTTTAGTTTTTGGCGATAATTCCTGTTCAAATAAAAAGCAGATTGGCGTAACAATTTTCGAAAAACCTGTAAGCCAATTTTTACTTCCGGCCATCGCGCCGGTGTGTACCAATCAGATGTTGGAATTTATCAACACATCTGACTTTAATGTGGATTCAGATCCCTATTGGCGATGGTTTGTCAATTCCATCGAAGTCTCCGTCGAAAAAGATTTAACGATTGCCCTCAATACGCCAGGACCACATAGCATTAAACTTATTGCTGGTATACCAGGTTGTGAAACTGAATCTGAAGAAGGTCTGGGTCCATTAATAGAAGGCCCGAAAGTTGATTTTGAATATACCGGAATTTGTTTGGGAGACGGCACCAGTTTTTTAAACACGAGCAGCGGAGACATCGATGGGTTGGAATGGGATTTCGGTGACGGTAATACGTCGACGAATGAAAACCCAACTAATATTTTTTCTGAATTTGGCGAATACGAGGTTTCACTTACCGCTTCGAGCGCAATAGGTTGCCAGAATCGCAAAACAAAAATTATCAACATACGGTCTAAGCCAATTCCAGATTTCGAGACTGCCCATCCTCCTTACTCCTGCAACGGAATGCCTACACAATTTATTAATAACACCGTGAATCCTGATGGCGATAATATTTCAGGATGGCTTTGGGACTTCAATGATGAGACTAATCCGGTCTTGCAGACTGAGGAGAATCCGGACCATATTTTTGCAGCCGCGGGTGATCACATGATCTTCCTGACTGTCACTACCGAATCTGGATGTGCCGCCACGATGGAAAAAGAAATCAGCATTACTCAGTCTCCATCTCCTGATTTTACCTATTCGCCTGCGTGCCACCGTGTCCCCGTGACTTTTACCGCTACTTCTCCCGGTATTGATGACTGGTATTGGGAAATGGGAACAGCCTACTACACCACCGCCTCTCCAAGCCATACTTTCAAAACGCCCGGTGACTTTCCGGTTCACCTTGCCGTCAGAAGCAACAATGGATGTACGGCTTCGATAGACATTGTTATACATGTACCCGCACCGTTAAACCCCGACTTTTCGGTTATACGAAATTGTGTTGGCGAGGAAACGATTCTTACTGACATTACAACTGGTCAGGATTCCGTCATGTCCAGGCAATGGGATGTTAACACGGGCGAGGTCCTCACCGCGTCTCCCGTCATGTTCACCTTCCACTCGCAGGGGAATGCAACTATCGGGCTAAATGTCATAACGCAGTCGGGCTGCACTTATCAGAAAACCCGCCAGATAGAGATTCTTTCGCCGCCGCAAGCGACCTTTTCTGCCAATCCGGCTTCAGGCGGTTATCCCCTGAAGGTTGAGTTCACCAATACGTCCGAATTGGCAACACGGTATCTATGGAAATTTAACGACGGCACAGGGGCAACTTCGGCTGAAATTTCGCCGGTATATACTTTCCAGGGACTGGGATCTTTCACTGTTGAACTCACCGCATATAACGAACAACTGTGCCAACATACTTCGCATTCGATCATATCCACCGCAGCGCCGTTAATTGATGCAGATGTGGAGATGATTGCACTTTTACCAAATACAGACGGAAGCTCCAGGCTGATCGTAACCATTCACAATAAAGGAAATAAATTATTAAAAGATTTACCCGTTGACATTGATTTTGGTGGCGGCCTCAAACTGCGACAGATCGTAGGAGAGCCTATCTTCCCTGCATCAAAATACAACCTTGTTCTCAACACAGGCATCTTGAACGCGAGCAGTCTGCGTTACCTTTGTGCTTCTCTTGACCTGGAAAATGATCTTACCCCTGCCGGAAACCGGAAGTGCATAGAATTTGGAAATACACTTCATGTATTTCCCGCATATCCGAATCCGACGACAGGAGTGCTGAACCTGGAATGGATTGCAGAAGACACTGGCCCGGTGAGTATTTCCATAGTGGATGCCCTCGGGCGAGAGATGGTGCAAATTGAATCAGCCGGCGTTCAGGGGTTAAATCATCGGATCATAGACCTCAATAGCCGTCCAAATGGCATTTATTACCTGTTCCTGGAAGCAGGAAATACCAAAAAAAGCCAGCGCATTTTGGTTTCCGGCAAACCGTAATTCTTTCCTGAATAATCAAGAATACGTGTGTTTTTCCATTATTTTTGCCCAAATAAAATTTGGCAACAAAAATGATCGCCGCACAAAACTATGGGGAAATCCACCGGTCACCTTTCAGTGCCAGAAAAATATAATATCAACTTATGAAATCGAACTTAAAACTTGATGCAACCGATCGGAAAATACTCGAGATCCTTCAGGCCAACTCTAATATTACCAACGCCCAGTTGGCTAAGGAGATAGGATTATCCCCAGCCCCAACGTTGGAACGCGTAAACAAGCTGGAAACATCGGGAGTTATCAGAAGTTATCATGCGGTAATTGATCCGGCCAGTGTGGGACTGGGTGTGAGCACTTTTGTTATGGCGTCGCTTAAGGGTCACAACAAGGATAACATTGAAAAATTTATCGCAGCAATAAAAAGGATCAACGAGATCGTTGAGTGCCATCACGTAACGGGTGCGGGAGATTTTATTTTAAAGATCGTGTGTGTTGACATTGCAGCCTATCAGCAACTGATGCTTGAAAGAGTGTCCAATATCGATGTAGTTGACAGTTTGCAGTCGATGGTAATCCTCTCTACTTTTAAAGATAGTAAAACACTGCCTATACCCAGTTAACTATGGTTTCAGAAAGGAGCTTGATACTCGATTCCGTCCAGGTGAAGCAGAAGATCAGAAGGATGGCTTATGAGATATACGAGCATAACTTCAATGAAAAAATCATAATCATGGCCGGAATTGATGGCCAGGGATATGTTCTTGCCAAACTACTCATCAAGGAGGTTGAATCCATTTCTCCCCTTAAAACTATTCTGGTCAAAGTTACTTTGGATAAATCTGCTCCCCAGCAATCCGATGTCACACTGGATTGCAACATTAAGGATCTTCAGAAAAAATGCATCATACTGGTGGATGATGTGCTCAATACCGGCCGCACCTTTGCCTATGGTTTGAAACCATTCCTGAATATTGAAGTGAAAAAAATTGAGACAGCAGTTTTAGTGAACCGCAGCCACACGCTTTTCCCGATCTACCCACAGTACACTGGTTATGAACTAGCCACTACCATCCGCGACCATGTTGAGGTCACGCTGGGCAAAGAGACTGCAGTGTATGTAAGATAGTCGTCCATACCAATAATTTATTTTCGATGTCAGTACATAAACAGGAATTAAAAAAAATAACCACGCATCAGCTTCAGGAAATGAAGAACCGCGGGGAGAAGATTGCCATGCTTACGGCATATGATTTCAGCATGGCAAAGATCATCGATGCTGCATTGGTGGATGTGATCCTGGTCGGTGATTCTGCGTCCAACGTGATGGCTGGGCATGAGACCACACTCCCCATCACCCTCGACCAGATGATTTATCACGCTGCTTCCGTGGTGCGCGCTGTTAAACGCGCGCTCGTGGTTGTCGACCTGCCGTTCGGAACCTATCAGGGAAATTCCGGCGAAGCGCTAAGATCCGCGATCAGGATCATGAAAGAGGCCGGAGCGCATGCCGTTAAACTCGAAGGAGGACGCGAAGTAAAAGAATCCGTGGAGAGAATACTCAGCGCCGGAATTCCCGTCATGGGTCATTTGGGCCTTACCCCACAATCGATCTATAAATTCGGGACTTATACCGTTCGGGCGAAGGAGAACGAAGAAGCGAAAAAACTCCTGGACGATGCCATGCTACTGGCTGAGTGCGGCTGTTTCGGGATGGTCCTGGAAAAAATTCCCGCCTCCCTCGCTAAAAAAGTCTCGGAGTCTGTGCAGATACCGACTATTGGAATCGGTGCCGGCCCTGACACTGACGGACAGGTTTTAGTGATGCAGGATATGCTGGGCATCAATAAGGAATTTAAACCGAGATTTTTGAGAAGGTATGCCGACCTTGACACCATTGTGAAAGGGGCGGTAAAAAATTATGTCGCGGATGTCAAGTCCAAATCCTTTCCCAATGAGGATGAAAAATATTAGGGATTTTCGCAAAGTTCTAATTCAGTGTTATCGTCAAGCTCTCCGAACCAAACGATTCCGTACTGTTTGTGAATTCCAATACCGATCGCCTTCCAATTCACTTTTTTCCAGATCCCCTCATTAATCATCAGCGGATTGTGGGAAGGACTTTTTTTCCATCCCTCAAGACCTTCAATGGCTGAAGCCCCTGCCGAGCTGTAATACGCGATCTCATAGCCTGAACTGGCGTATCCTGCAATTTCTTTGGGTTTGTTCCACATGCATTCTGCCTGTTTGTGATCACTCGTGTAGCAACACGAAGACCAATTACCATTGACAGACCAACTGTGGGGATTGCATTTGTTTTTTGGGTCGAACTCATAATTATCGGCCAGGTCCTTTGCATGCGTCTGTGCCACCTGACTGAGTTTTGCTGACAGGTTTATCGGGCCCAGTCCTTTTGATTTCCGATATGCCATCATCAGGTCGTACAATTTCTTCTCCTCTGTGGTGAGACAAATGGCAGGCTCTCCGAAAGAGGAGTGTTCCCAAGTACCGGAAGCCTGACAAAGAAAAAGAGCAGTTACAATGAGAATTGTTTTCATTCAGTTACACATTTACAAGAAGCCACTCTTGTTTACTTAACGGGCGGTTGCATCCGATGAAACGCAACATTTACAAGTTTATTCTATTTTGCAAAAGACAGGCCAACATTATCAAAGGGTGAATGTCTTAAATCAACATTTGGGTGATACAATGCATTTCAACGGACTGACTTTTGTTCGAGCTAACAACAATCGTTTTAGCGGTGAAATACGCATTTATTCAGGAGCAATTTAGAAACTTGATACGTCAAATCCATCATGGACACCTGCTAAACACAATGATCGCGCTGCCGTGAAAAATTAAATCTGCAATTAAAGGAGTTTTTTTATGTGCATAAATCCCAAAATCCGCTAATACTGATTATTTTTCGGCGCTTTTTAAAAAGCTCCATAAAACAACTTAAAACAGCTAGAAATGAGTGATCAAAAAATAACCCTCAGCAATGGTAAGAGGGTGGTTCCCGAAAATCCGACCATACCCTACATTGAAGGCGATGGGACCGGTATAGATATATGGCCTGCATCAAAGAATGTATTTGATGCCGCAGTGCAAAAGGCATATAAAGGGAAACGAAAAATTACCTGGAAAGAAGTGCTTGCAGGGGAGAAGTCTTTTAAAAAATTGAATAACTGGTTGCCTGAAGAAACACTCAATACTTTCCGTGAATACCTCGTGGGCATCAAAGGCCCCTTAACCACTCCTGTTGGCGGTGGTATCCGGTCACTCAATGTTGCCCTTCGGCAGGAACTTGATCTGTATGCTTGCGTCAGACCTGTGAGATGGTTCAAAGGCGTTCCTTCTCCCGTAAAAGAACCCCAGAAAACGGATATGGTTCTCTTTCGTGAAAATACAGAGGATATTTACGCAGGTATTGAATTCCAGGAAGGCTCGGATGAGAATAAAAAGTTCCTGAAATTTTTTGAAGAAACCTTTCCAAAGAACTTCAAGAAGATCAGGTTCCCCAAAACTTCAAGTATCGGAATAAAACCAGTTTCAAAGGAAGGAACGGAGCGTTTGGTTCGCTCTGCTTTGGAATTTGCCCTTGAAAACAAAAAGCCTAACCTTACCTTGGTACACAAGGGCAACATCATGAAATTCACCGAAGGCGGGTTCCGCGACTGGGGATACGCGCTGGCGAAAAATGAGTTCGGCGCTAAAGACCTCGACGGCGGCCCATGGCAGGTAATTGAAAAAGGGGGACATAAACTGATCGTAAAAGATGCCATCGCCGATGCTTTCCTTCAACAGATTTTGTTAAGACCCGATGAATATTCGGTGGTTGCCACCTTGAATCTCAACGGAGACTATATTTCTGATTCACTTGCGGCAATCGTCGGGGGTATTGGAATTGCTCCCGGAGCGAATATTAATTATGTAACCGGCCACGCAATTTTCGAAGCAACGCACGGAACTGCGCCCAAATACGCAGGTCAGGATAAGGTTAATCCTGGTTCACTTATTCTCTCCGGCGCGATGATGTTTGAATATATGCGTTGGCAGGAAGTCGCCGACCTGATCTATAAAGGTTTGGAAAGCGCAATCGCCTCCAAAAGGGTTACCTATGATTTCCACAGGCAGATGGAAGGGGCTACGTTGCTGAAATGCTCCGAATTTGCAGAGGAGATCGTGAAAAGTATGTAATCTCAAGACGGTCAATTTAAAAGGGGACTCCAAGTCCCTTTTTTATGTCGAAATATTCCTGAATTGGGAATAATCTAAAGATAATCAGGCCCTTATTTCAGGTTACCTAATGCCCTGAATACTGATACAATCAAGCAAAAGACCCGCTCAAAACAACCCTCCGGCAAAAGCCGATTTTTGAGCAAAAAACCTGGTTTCTAGGGCAGAATGGTGAAAACGGAATATTTCAGAATCCAGTTAAATAATAGAATGCGATTGATAACCCTATAATACTGTTAAACAAGGATTTAAATAATAAATAAATAATTCCATAAATGAAACCCATGGCAGTCTTTTGTCGATTTGGAATGAAGTCAATCACGAATAATCGTGTGCACGCATATCCCGCCCGGATTGCGATGCTGGTTTTAGGTCTTTTTGTGCTTGGTTTTGGCGTTTCGGCCCAAACTGTCAAATGGACTGATTCTTTTATAGGCGGACAGCAACCTACTGCTGAACAATGCGAAAAGTGGACAACTTTTTTAACCGAGCTGTCGGGTAAAAACTTTGCTTCGGTAAAACTTTCGGGAACATTCGATGAGCAGGGAAAATCCATCAGCGACCCGGTGGCAGCGACACAATTAGCGGCACTTTTAAGCTCAAAGACTGCAGGTGTTGTAAATGTCGGATCGGATTATTGGGTTGTTACCCTTTGCGGAGGCGGTGCATGCAATACGCCCAGTGTTACTCTATCATATAAAGGCAATCAAGCAGAATGCGATTGTTCAGATAATTATACCCTTCGGCCCCATGCCGCAGGGCCTAACTGGGGTGGTGTTAACTCACAATCGTGCAGTGGTCCTTCACAAACCATGAGTTTGGAATTCAATTCCGGTGTCTCTATTTCGGCCAATGGTCCCACGTCATTTTGCGTGGGGGGTAATGTGATATTGACAGCCCAAACTGAAATATGTTCACCGCCTTTGACTTATTTATGGTCTAATGGAGCAACAACTGAATCCATTACTGTAAATGAGCCGGGCAGTTTTTCAGTGACTGTTAGTGGCGCGGGCGGTTGCAGTGGTATTTCTGAGACCATTCAGGTCTCTATTATGGATATCAGCGTGATAGCGGGTGAAGATGTAACTATATGTGATGAGCCTGTTCAGCTCTATGCGACCGGTGTTTCCGGAGGTGGTTCGGGTACGATGGTTAATAAACTTTGCCTGTTTGATGCATCGGGTGGCGCGGGCAATTGTACTTTTACAAATGATCTTTGTACAGAAGGTGCTGAGCTAATTAGTAATCAATCTTTTTCACAGAGCATTACAATTTTAAATCCCATCGAACTTAACTTTCACCTGTATTATTCTCCGATCCTTACCAACACAAATTTCTTATTCAAATTAAACGGGCAACAGATCGACTCGTTCGTTGAAGCAGACGATAACGGTGCCTGCGATACCAGACCTTTCGGACAATATCCAAGAAGCTTTTCTTTTGAACCCAATCAGTTTATACAACATTGGAATCAGGCTGGGGAAAATATAGTAAGCGTAGAGATACTGAGCGATGCAGGCTTGTATCTCGCAGGTATCATTGCGGAGGTAGTTTCCTCAAATGAATTTTATTCATGGTCACCTTCAGCCGGGTTAAGCAATGCTTCGATCCAGAATCCTTTGGCCAGCCCTGAAGTTTCAACACTTTATACCGTTACCTATACGAATGCGATTGGCTGTACAGATACTGACCAGGTACAGGTAAATGTGATCTGCGATACTGCCCCGGTTGCAATATGTAAATCTGTTTCTGCCTCAGCTGCCAGCAATTGTGCGGCTATTGTTGCGGCAAAACAATTTGATGGCGGATCTACAAGTTCGTCTAACGGAACTTTGACTTTCACAGTTTCTCCTGCGGGGCCTTATGCGGTGGGCACGACAGAGGTTACCCTCACCGTAACTGATTCAAACGGGGAAAGCAGCAGCTGCAAAACAACAGTTACTGTAACCGATACTACTTTGCCTTCAATAGTTGCCCCTGAGGATGTTGTGGTTGCCAACGGAGAAGGAGTTTGTTCTGCAAAGATCACCCTGACAGCGCCGGAAGCATCTGATAATTGCGAATTGGAAAGTTTGAAACACGATCAGACTGATGATATTTTCCCGGTAGGAGAAACCATCGTAACATGGACAGCTAAAGATGTTCATGGAAATCAACAGACAGCTACGCAAAACGTAATTGTTAACAACACTTCGCCGGTTATCAATTCTGTTGTCGTGTCGCCTTCTACTGCTGCGATCAACAGCCAGGTGACACTTGGAATAACATACACGGATAATAATGTAAGCGGCGCCACTATTGATTGGGATGATTTTTCTGCCCCCCAAACGGTGAATAAACCTGCGAATATTTTTGAAGTATTTCACTCTTATGCCAAGTCGGGTTCATATTCAGTGACAATTACCCTGACGGATGAGTGTGGCAGTAGCGCCTTCGTATATGAAACCATTATGGTGTTCGAAAAACGAGTTGGATCCGTACGAGGAAGTGGATGGTTTAATTCAATGCCGGGTTATTATTTGAAAGACCGCAAGGCATCAGGTAAAGCTCAGTTCGCTTTTACCGCTGAATATAAAAATCTGGGCACAGTGCCTGTAGGAAACACAACTTTCAACTTCAAGGCAGGTAATCTTAAATTCAGAAGCGCTCAATATGAATTACTTCTTGTCGATGGAGAGAACGCTTTCCTTACCGGTACCGGAAAACTCAATAATAAGGGAGGTTATGGTATTCTTATCTCTATGGTTGATGACGAGACGAAAGTGAAGGATCCGAAAGGTGGAAAAGATAAAAAGGACAACGCTGACAAAAATTCCAAGAAGTCAGACCGCATCCGTGTAAAAATATGGGATCCGTCGGGCAAGGTGATCTATGACACCCAACTCGGAGCAAAAGACGAAGCCGTCGCGACCACAGTATTGGGTGGAGGTTCGATAGAAATTGAAAAAGATAAGATGGACTTTATGAACAGTTACGAAAGTCCTGTTGCTACTTCCTTTGGAGAAGATGAAGAATCAACCAAAGTGTTTCCAAATCCTTACAGTGATTGGGTGGAGGTGCAGTTCCATGCGGTTTCCCAGGAAAATATAACTATTCTGATCATCGAAATGTCGGGTAACGTTATTTTTAATCAGATATTTCCTGTGAGCGAAGATGGTTCATACTCACTGGACCTTCCTAGCGACACACGCGCTGGATTTTATATCTTGAAGATCAAGCAGGGTAACAAAGTTGAGATTGTGAGATTGGAGCGGGATTAAAACAAAAAAATTCTATAAAAAAAAGATTGCCTCTGTCCGAGGCAATTTTTTTATAGAACTGATTTAGAGCATTGACTTTCAAAAGCTAAGCATCTCCAAAGCTGTGATCGCGGCCTCTTCGCCTTTGTTGCCGAATTTGCCACCTGCCCGTTCAAGAGCCTGTTCTTTATTTAATGTGGTGAGTACTCCGAAAATAACTGGCTTTTTTGTTTTCAAACCCACTTCCGTAATTCCATACGCGATCGCCTGGCAGATGTAATCAAAGTGTGGAGTATCACCCTGTATCACGCAACCAAGGCAAATGACCACATGAATATCTTTGCGCTCTGCCATCCACAAGGCTCCAAGCGAAAGTTCAAAACTTCCCGGAACGGTTTTCCTGATGATATTATTTTTTTTGACGCCGCTTGTAATTAAAGATTGAACAGCACCTTCATACAGGGCTTCTGTAATTTCTTCGTTCCATCCGGCCACCACAATG
>JBBDXJ010000079.1:0-6879 GCA_040902445.1 Cyclobacteriaceae bacterium
TAAAATTATATTTTAATGACAGGTTTAAATGCAGGTTGAAAGACAGGTTTAAATGCAGGTAAAAAGACAGGTTTAAATACAGGTAGAAAGACAGGGAGAATACAGTTAACCATGGCAGCTTCGAAAAATATGACAACCGCCACCAGCCATCCCGTGGCAGCAAAGGTGGACGACACGGATTGGTCACGTATGAGCGCGAAACAACGTATCAGGCATCTGGAATTAGAGGGATTTGTGATGATGCCCGATCTGATTCCCGCTGATCTCGTAAAAAGGATGCGGTCGGAGTTGGACCGTCTTCCGACGAAGGGTACCGATTACAGTGAGAACCAGCGGGGATGCCACGATGTTCAATTCACGGATTCTCCCTATTGCATCGATCTTATTGCATTGCCCGTCATGATCGATTTTCTCACGAACTTATTTGGCGATGAACTCATCTGTACCTCCTGTGTTTTCACACTCTCCAGGCCTGGACATCCTGGTATTGCGATCCACACGGATTCACAACCCTACGGCTCGAAGATTTTTGGTATGCAAGCTAGTTCACCGCGCCTTGTACGGGTGCTCTATTACCTGGATGATCTTACTCCGGAAAAATCTCCGCTCAAGGTCATCCCTCGTTCACATCTTTCTCTACACTCGGACAATAATCCTTATAAGCGATATCTGTCCCATCCCGAGGAAGTCATGGTGACGTGTAAAGCCGGAACTGCGGCGATCATCAATCAGTCGGTCTGGCATGCAAATTATCCGAATGTCAGCACCGAAGATCGCGCTATGTTGGCGATTGCCTACCGTCCTTCCTGGGCTCCGCCGATTGCCGAAGTTCCTGACTGGCCGGCCGAAAAAATCGCAAAGCTTCCGGCGCATGTTCGACCCTTCTTCAGGAATCTGAATACCCGAAATTTTGATTTTAATGTCCCGAATCGTCCCGACAACATGGCCACTTCTGCTCCAGGGATAAATCCGAGTCGTTGGGACTATTAACCAAAATTTAAAATACTACCATGATAGAAAGGATAGGAGTATTGGGAGCCGGCACAATGGGCCGGGGACTAGCCCGGCTATTTGCGACTAATGGATTACACACGGTCGTGTATGATCCGGATCAAAATGCATTGGCCGCAGCGCAAAAACTGCGCATTCCAAAAGAAGCACATCAAGATCACGCTGGCGCTGCTGATCCGGGTGATAAATTTCTAAAATATACAACTGTGCTAAAGGAAGCCGTCAGTGAAGCGGACTTCATTATCGAAAGTGCCCCGGAGGATTTGGAAATCAAAAGGAAGCTGTTTAGCGAGATAGCCTCAATTATGAAACCGGGTGCTATCGTAGCTTCGAACACTTCTACTTTCCCTTTGGCAAAGCTATCCGATCAGCAGCCTTTCGCAGACAGACTTATCATTACTCATTTTTTCAATCCCGCACATATTATTCCGCTGGTCGAGATTGTACAAACTGAAAGCACCTCTTCCGGTGTAGCCGTTGAGATTGAAAATTTATTAAGGAGATGCGGCAAGGTACCTGTAATTCTAAAGAAAGATATTCAGGGGTTTATTGCTAACAGACTGCAGGCAGCGGTTTTACGGGAGGCTTGTTTTTTACTTGAAAAAGGTATTGCCGATGCCCGACAGATCGACACGGTGATGAAAGAAAGTATCGGTATGCGTTGGGCGTTAAGCGGACCCTTTCAGGTGGCAGATTACGGAGGATTGGATATTTGGGAAAAGGTTCTCCGCAATCTCCTACCTGTGCTTGATAATAAAACGGAAGTTCCGCTCATCATCAGTGAAAAAGTAAAACGAAATGAACTGGGTTTAAAGACGGGCAAAGGCTTTTTTAATTATGATGTAAGCAGTTCACAGGAACACGCATCGGATTGGACGACAAAACTTATGAGACTTTTGAAGGCGAGAATGAAGGGAACATGATGTGAACGCCGGCGAATTGCCAATAGAATAAATTGACAACATCGAAAAATGGGCATCCTGTCCCCCCGGGGTTTCGCAGGCTACACCCCGGGCTACCATAAGGCCGTCCCTACCGGGACTTATTCCTTACCTCCACGGAAGCCAATTCCTCCGGCTGTCGAAATCACTAACATATTGTCGGACAACACTCATTAAACCTTCTCAAAATATTGCATTAAATGACTTCTCATTTTGTTGCGGAATTCTTCAGGTGTGCCGCTTTTTAAGATTCTTAACAAAACCCTGTGGGACGCATAGTTTTCATTGTCGATCTGGCTTCGGACGTGCAGCCCATTGTTCACGTAATCAAAGACGGGCAGAAGCATCTTTTGAAACTGAAGAATCGTGTTATTCTCTGACATTTTATACAACATAGCATGAAATTCAACGTCAATTTTCATTTTCTCTACCTTGTTCTTTGTTTTTTCTTCTCTATTCACAATCTCTTCTAATGCAGCAATCTTTTTGTCATTCTTCTTGATAAATAAAATATCGGCTATGCCCATTTCCAAAACGAGTCGGAGTTCAAAAATTTCTTTCATGGTATCGCCATCAAGCAATTGAGGATCCAACACCCTTTTGATATTGCTCAGCACATCTGGCCTGGTCATGATCATGCCGCGGTTTTTTCGGGAATCTATAAGGCCAAGAAGTTTAAGCCGGATGAGCGCCTCGCGCATGGCTGTTCTGCTAACGCCCATGGCTTTGGCCAATTCAGTTTCTTTGGGTATCGCGTCGCCGGGTTTAAGATTTTCATTGTTAAAAAATTTCCTGAGATTAATTTCCACTTTGTCGACAATGGTTAATTTTTTAACAGAATTTAATCTTTGCACCAAACTTTCATTATCCATAATATTTATTTCCCGTTTAGGTAGTCCTGGAAAATCTGGTACAAAAGTACCGCATTAAATCCTTTAACAAAATATGCATGACATAGGTCGGTCTTTACATCAGAAAGGATCATATCGTTTTGCCCTTATTCCTCATTAGAATGCCGATAGCCTGAAGTAGTCAGACCTACTATATTACTTACGCGGGCATCTTAAAGCGAAATTCATTCTTCTGTGCCTGTTTTGTCTTTCGTTATTGGCTGGTTAACGTTTGTCAAGCGAATTAAAACGAATTGATTCCACATAAAAGCCCGAAGTATCCGCTGTTGAACCAGGAATACCGAGACGTAAATAATTCAGGCCAAAATTAGGTTTGCGTTGAAAAGGGCGGACCGCCACCTGCTTGCCGTTTGCATAAAACACGGCTTTCCCATCTTGTGTATTCCAGTTGATCTTAATTGTCATTCTTGTTTCCCCTTTTTTCCAGAGGTTGTTAGCATCGCCCTCTTTAAGTATGAAATTGACAACAGAATTTTGAGAAGCTGCTGTATCTTCGGAGATGGAGAAATGATCCGTGAGGGCAAGATGCATACCTTTGCTCCCGGAATTCTTTACTATTTGCATTTCAAGTTCACCATGTATCGACATGGGAAAATTCCAGACTGCTTCTGTATCATGGTTTATTCGCGATGGGGACTTCCGAATGAGCAAGGCGTGAACCTGTTTTTTACCGGGGATTTGTTTTAATGAAGTGAGGTTGTCCGCACCGAATAGGGTCCATTGCATTAATCCTTCCGGGAAATCATCGGTCTGGGATGTTTCTTCCAGCCAGGCAGGGTCAAGCAAGACAATAGCGCGTTGTGCTTCACCTTGCCCGGCGATAAGGGCAATCTTACCATGTTTGGTTTCCGCAGCGGAAGGGTATGATGTGCCCCGGTCGCCTTTAACGCTGCCCAACGGTGACACTACCAGTACTTCGCGAAAACCTTTCCAGGTTTTTCCCTCATCAGCGCTGATCGATGCATGAAGGACTTCCCGTCCGCCCATTGCATAACTTCTCGGGTCGTCCCAGCGTTGGTTGCTGCAAAAGAACATAACGATGCGACCGTCAGATAGCCGCAGGGTGGTAGCCGGCGAATCGGATGAAATGAAATTGGTGCGCCTGGGGGGCTGCCAGGATGCTCCTGCATCCAGGGAATAGGATTCGTACAGGTGTCCCAGCCGCGTTCTGATCAGCATCCATACTCGTCCGTCCTTTAGTTCCGTGAGCGCAGGTTCGACGCCACCATACCGCGTATTGTTGGGCTTGTCGGCTGCGATCTTTATATTATTTTTCGAAAACTGCCATGTAATCCCGCCATCATCCGAAAACATGGAAATGACATCATTCCAGCCATAGTCAGGAGTTCCCTCCGGTGGTGCCTCTGAACGTTCGGGAACCGCTTTCGCAAAAGCCATAAGCAATCTGCCATTTTTGAGTTGCATCAAACTTCGGATTGATCCCACATAACCATCAAATATTTTACGGGGTTTGGTCCATCTTTCCTGTTGATTTTGTGTTTTGCAGTACCAAAGGTTCAAATGTCTTCCGCGGTACCCATTTTCTCCTTTGTCGAACAGGTGAAAAACGCAATGAAGTTCTCCGTGCTCGTCTTCAATCACCTGGTTTGCATAATAGGCCTGGCCCGGCAAGTCAAATGCTATACGCGATTCGTCCCAGGTAAGACCCCCATCCTTTGAAGCTATCGACATCAGTTTGTCTGCATCGCCCGGTCTGTTGACAAAAAATATTTTCAGCATTCCGTCAGCAAGCCTCACCAACGTGGCTTCATTTCCCGGAGATTCCTGCACAAAGACGGGCGCATAGATCTTGCTATTCTGCGGAGGTAAATCGCGCAGACGCATCCCAAATGGTGAAGGATGATTTGTTGTGTCCTGCTGAAAAATTCCTATAGCATGTGAAGCCTGAGGACTGATCAAAAATCCAAGTAAAAATATAACGGTATACCAGCCAGCGACGATTTTCATAATGCTATTTTACTTTGGACTATTTGAAGGGGTTTGCATGACTCTTTCATTATTCAGTTCTCGTTCCCTTCCCAGTTTCAGTTCTTTATCCGGCTTTTTCAATTCGTTAAAAACGGGGATGTGACCGAAGCATGAGCGATGATATTCATGTCAACAAGTCGTTTCTTGATGTTAAAGACCCAATCCCTGCTGAGGTTGGGGCCGAGAAGTGCATTCATATCTTTTGTAAATTTCCGTTGGCAAGCAATTGATTTGCCTTTGTCGTTTGACACACCTGCGTTGTATAACGCAACAAGCGCTTTGATAAAAGCAACACCTCCGCCGGAGACTACACCATCCGCTCCCATCAATAAACTCGCATCGAAGACCGATTCGTCACCCTGCATAATCGTACCGGGTCTGTCATTCTTGTCGGGATAACGTCTGAGTAACTCAACAAAGTTGCCATAGTTGCAGCTTGAATCTTTTATGCCGGCAATTTTTTCCATGTTCAGGATCTTTTCAGTTGTGTCAACATCAACATTGTTGCCTGTCATGCCCGGAGCATTGTAGAAGATCAACGGAACAGCTACGGTATCGGCAATTGTATTGATGTGCCGCAGAATACTCTTCGGGTCTGGAAATTTATAGTAAAAAGGGGAGGTGCAAACAATGTAATCAACTCCTGATCTGTCAATGGCTTTAACAAATTCCAATGTTTTCCTAGTGGACACATCAGAGACCGTTGCCAGAACCGGCACGCGGCCAGCGATATGCGTCACGGTATGTTCCACCACCAATCGTCTCTGGGAGTCAAGCAGTGCGGCACCTTCACCCATCGTCCCCAAAATCATTATTCCGTTTGCACCTTCCTGAATGCAATAGTCTAAAAGTTTACGTAAGGATGGCGCGTCAATATTTTCATTCTCAAGCAGGGGAGTGGGTAAGGCGATGACAACACCTTCAAGTCTTTTGGATTTTACCATTGTCGTATTATGATATTTTCTAAATAAAATCTTTTTCATTCAGTTTGATCCGGAGTTCGCCGCGCCAGACTGTTATCCACAGTTCGCCTGGTTTTGCTTCAAAAACATAGGAGTAAGACAGATCCTTACCACCGCCTACCAATTGCTTCTCCTTCATTTTTTCCGTACACCTGGCAATTACCACCGGCGTCGTCCAGCTTTTTCCATCATCATCGGAAAACATAATGGATAGTTCCTCGCGGTGATTGCTCACGGCAACCTCAGACCACACCCCATCTCCACCGCTTAAGGGATATTCATTTTTTCCTTCCGGATAAAGGCGGTTCCACACCAAAACCAACCGGCCACTGTTCAGTCGTTTAAGTTGTCCCGGGGCGGAACTCGCATCGATGTTTGTAGGTTTATAGTTTTTCCACGTCAGACCTTCGTCCTGTGAAATAGCTTCCCAGAATTTTCCCCAGTTTGTGCGCATGAGCAGCCACAGACGCCCGTCGCGTAGTTGCTCGAGCGTTGCTTCGGTGACACCCGCGTGGTGGCCAATGCCACCGAGGTCGATCACATTACTGCGTTGCCAACTTTTGCCCTGGTCTTTGGTGGTATAAGTTACCACGGCGTGATGACCTGGATTGTGTCGCATCATCATGGATGTGAACACGACATTGCCATCGCGTGTTTCGATCATATCGCGAATCGCCCCTGTCCAGTCATCGTGAAGTTTCTGGGGCCTTTCCCACGTTTTTCCATCGTCGGTGCTTCTAACAGCATAAGTCGGTAAGATTGCACCGGGAGAATCAGAAATTTCTTTCTGCCAGTTCCAGTTTGCACGTTCCTTATCATTTGCAAAAGCGAGGATAATTACACCGCTGCGTGTGCGGATCAAAGCGCGTTCCGGACGGATTTCATATTTATCGGGCTCAGCGAAAATTTCCTTTTCTGACCAGGTTTTTCCTTCGTCCTTACTGATGTAGCTTTTCGTTTTATCAATGGTAAGAATACTACCATTGGCCAGGCGAACAAACGGGCCGAGTTTCATTCCAGGCATTTCTTCAACCTTGTCAGGGATCCAGGAGCCATTGGAAGTTA
>JBBDXJ010000080.1:0-17980 GCA_040902445.1 Cyclobacteriaceae bacterium
CATTGATGGCGGCATGGTTGGCGTACGCTTTTGTTTTGTGAAAGTAAACAAAGCCTGTATTCATAGAGGCAACCGTAAAACTTCCCCTGATGGGAATGATCATCAAAGCGGTTACCAGGAGCAACACTGCGAAACCTCTCCTCCTTCCTTTTTGCAAGGCTGCTATTCTCGGAACAAGAAGCCGGTCATAAAGAAAAAGAAAAATAGTGATCAGCGCCGTGCAGATGAAGAGCAGTTTAAAGACTACTGTGAGGGCGACACTTCCCATCGCGGCCGGTCCTGCGGATTTCACATAAAATAGTGGAGCAGTATTTACACGGAAACCCCAATGGCGGTATAACTCGAGGTCTATTGTTGCCAGCAAAGCGGTGACGATCAGCAAAAAAATATTTAATGTGTTGAGAATGAAGTAGGGCCATCTGTTTTCTACAAACATCGATACTGTGAGGATCAGGCCCGAAGCCATGATAAAATAACCTAAAAGGCTGATGTCCATTTTCAGGCCGTTTAGGAAGACCCGGAAAATTTCAGAGACGGTAAGTTGTTCGGATAAGTCGTGATTGTAAAGCAGGAAAATGGCCCGGATTGCGATCTCAAAAAGCAACCAGAACAAAGAAAGATATCCGAGAACTAACAACCGTTGACGCATGAATAAATTAAGTTTGACCTGATGTTCGGACAAAATTACTTTTCCTGAAGGTATTTTAGGTCTTATATGTGAATTTATTGTGATTGTCCGTCTTCTGATCGGGTAAGAAATTCCTTGCGTCAGAAGAAAACTGCGAAACCCGTCAGACGGCTAAGAAGTATATTGTTAATTGGGTTTTTAGGCCAAAGCCGTCAGATGGGTAAACTGTGGGATGTCATCGATCAAGCAAGATTTTCGAACACCTGCTGAGCCTCACAGCTCCATAATTTTCCAAATAATCTGTAACATTACAACGGGTCAAATTTTCCATTATGAAATTGGTGAACCGTATCGTTATCCTTCTTTTATTTTTTGTTGTTGTAGCCTGTAAAACAAGTCCGGAGACCGCGGATCTTGTAATACTCGGAGGCAAAATATATACGATGGACGACCAGCAGGCTCTCGTGCAGGCTGTTGCCGTAAAAGACAGCAGAATAATATTTGCGGGATCGGAGGAAGAAGGTCGGAAATATATATACCATGAAACCAAAATAATTGACTTACAGGGCAAGTTGATGACGCCTGGATTTATAGAAGGGCATGGGCACATCATGGGAATCGGTTATAATGAACTGGAACTGGATCTTATGTCAGTCAAAAACTACGAGGAACTTGTTGCGTTAGTGAAAGAGGCTGTAGCCAAAGCACAACCAGGTCAATGGATCCTCGGGCGCGGATGGCATCAGGATAAATGGGATCATCTTCCCGCTGATATGGTGAAAGGTTTTCAAACGCACCACCTGCTCAGCGCCGTTTCTCCGGAAAACCCGGTCTTTCTCCGGCATGCCAGCGGACATGCCGCACTTGCAAATGCAAAAGCAATGGAGATGGGGGGTGTAAATCAATTGACCATCGAAAAAATGGAAGCTGGGGGCGAAAGCGAAGGCGGAGAGATAATCCGCGATCGGCTGGGAAATCCGACGGGGATCTTCAATGAAAGGGCCATGGGTTCGATTGCTCAGTACATTCCGGCAAACACGGCCGCCAGCGATGCACAGGCTCTTGAATTAGGGTTGCAGTCTTGTCTTCAGAATGGTATCACGAGTTTTCATGACGCTGGCGCCTCGGCAAACAGCATTGCACTGTTTAAGGAGTTCAAAAAAACTGGCAGATTGAAAGTCAGGCTTTATGTTATGTTAGCCGGGCCTCGCCTTGCGCGCGAGTGGTTCACAAGAGGACCAGAGATTGATCCTGAACATTTCCTGACCATAAGATCCATTAAGCTGAGCTGCGATGGGGCACTGGGTTCACGGGGTGCATGGCTATTGGAACCCTACAGTGACCGGACTGAAACTTACGGTATGGCTACAATGTCAATGGACACAGTATTGAAGGTCGCCCGCGATGCCCTGAAACACGGCTTTCAGGTTTGTTCGCATGCCATAGGTGACAGAGCGAACCAGGAGATCCTCGACCGCTACGAAATTGTCTTTAACGAAAATCCTGAAAAATCCCAGGACCACCGGTTTCGCATCGAACATGTCCAGCACCTTCATCCCGACGATATTCCAAGGTTTGCAACACTCGGAGTAATCCCTGCCATGCAGGCAATCCACATGTCATCCGACCGGCCATGGGCTATTGACAGGTTAGGGGAAAAAAGAATCAGAGAGGGCGCGTACATGTGGCAATCATTATTGAAATCCGGGGCAAAAATTGTCAACGGTACCGATGCGCCAGTGGAACCGCTGAATCCTATTCCATCTTTTTATGCGGCTATTTCAAGAAAGACCCTGCGAGGAGTACCGGAAGGGGGGTTTGAGCCGGAAGAAAAAATGACCCGTGAGCAAGCTTTAAGATCGTATACACTCGATGCTGCATTTGGAGCGTTTCAGGAACATATACTTGGCTCCATTGAAAGGGGTAAATACGCAGATTTTACTGTTTTCTCCAGGGATATCATGTCCATAGAAGAAGCCGGGGTCCTACGCGCCGAAATAGCGATGACAATCGTGGGTGGGCAGGTGCTTTATGAAAACAAATCACTCAAACCTTGAGAAACGGGCAATTGGAGTTGACCCGTGGGAGTGTATTACATCCACCAGGGGAACTATGAAAATGTTATGAGGGTGAGTCGACTAGTTCTTCAGGAATTTTTCCGCTTTCTTTTTGAGCATTTCCCGGTCAGAAGTGATGGATGGATCGCTGTAAACATGTTGGGATATCTCTCCGACAACCGTTTTTTTGTAGCCCAGTTTTTCGGCGATCTGTTCGCAGAAAACCACCTCGCTTCGAAATACCTGTCCGTCCATTTTCATGAGTTGGATCAGGTTATAGAGGTGTTCAAATTTTTCATCCGGAGTAAGGGAACTTGAATTGTGGATTGGCTGGGGATTTTTCAACATAGCGTTGATCTCATCTTTTGAGATGCCATTCGCCTGGCCGATGAGGTGAATGAGTTTTGATTCACGGTCTGCGACACTCTTATCACTGGCAGCGAGATTAATAAGCACATTTAGTTCCGCTTTCTTGTCGAAAATCATAGTAGGACTGTTAGGTTTGTCTTTGCAATGTTTATAATTCTGCCCTGAAAATTAATTAAAAATATGATGTTTTAGTACATGGATGAAAAAAAGTCGGTTTTAGAGGGTCGTGCAACCCTTAATATTTTGTCTGGTCTTTAGGTCAAATGCAAAGGATATGAAGAAATTTTGGGCTTTAATTTTAGTTGTTTTTTCGCTTTCTGCCGCGGTAGCACAACAAACCGAGACCCGGGAGCTTGGCGCCTTTTCCGGGGTAAAGGCAGCGGAGGGTATTGATGTTTTTTTGAAAAAAGGGGATAGAGAGCGTGTTAAAATTGAAGTAACCGGAACGGATCCGTCGAATGTGATCACAGAAATTTCCGGCTCCTACCTGAAAATTCACATGAAAGATGGCAGATACCGCAGCGTTGACGCAAAAGTATACGTTACTTATGTTCAGCTTAATAAATTATCAGCAAGTTCGGCGGGAAGCATTTATTCCGACGGAACTATCAAGGCGAATTCCTTCGAGATCAGTGCTTCAAGCGCGGGATCAATTGAAGTCAGTATTGAAGCAGGGTCGGCCAGCGTATCTTCGTCCAGCGCAGGAGATGTTGAGTTGAAAGGCAAAGCCGAAAGCATCGAGGTTGATGCGAGCAGTGCCGGGGAAATTGACGCCTATGACCTTGAAGTCAAAAGGGTGGAAGCTGAAGCAAGCAGCGGAGGGTCTGTAAAAGTAAATGTGTCAGTGAATCTTGATGCGCGCGCGAGCAGCGGAGGAAGTGTTCGGTACCGTGGAAATCCTGACCGGTCGAATACGAATTCCAGCAGCGGGGGCTCGGTAAGAAAATCAAATTAATTGAGGACAGTTGATCTGACAATGCCGGTGGGCAAATACTTAGTGGTTCCTCCGGTTCGATAACAATGATCTACGCCGTAGATGAACCTGGAGGGTTGCTCAAACTGTTCCGGAACCTGAATTCACGTGTTTTTCTGTGTGGCAAAAGCACAGGGTCAAAAATACCCTGGCGCAATCGTATTCTAATATTTTTTTTTAAAACGCGGTTATTTTTGACCTATCATTCAAAAAGTTCCATAGATTTGGCGGCAAATACCACTAAACAAAACCTTATTTATGGCGCAACTACGATTCGAAGCTCTGAAGAAACTCAACGAACGTCTGCCAGTGCATGTCGATCTTCCATCACCAAACGTGTCCAGATTTTTTGGAGAGAATGTGTATGGAGTTGAACAAATGCGGGCGACTTTATCACCTGCTGTTTTTAAGAAAGTCAGCCAGGCAATTAAGAATCATGAAAAGATTGATGAGGTAACGGCAGATGCAGTAGCCGCCGGCGCAAAATCCTGGGCAATTGCAAAGGGAGCTTCACATTTCACGCACTGGTTTCAACCCATGACTGGTGGAACAGCAGAAAAACACGATTCATTCTTTGACGCATTGGCTGGAATTGAAAGATTCAAAGGCAGTGAATTAGTTCAACAGGAACCCGATGCATCCTCTTTTCCAAGTGGTGGTATCCGAAGCACATTTGAAGCGCGTGGTTACACGGCGTGGGATCCTACCTCGCCGATGTTTTTCTATGGCAAGACGCTTTGTATTCCTACGATCTTTGTGTCATATACAGGAGAAACCCTTGATACAAAAGCGCCTTTATTAAAAGCCCTGAAAGCTGTTAATCTTTCCGCTACGAAAGTGTGCCAGTTATTTGATAAAGAGATTCAGAAAGTAAACGCCTCGCTGGGGCCCGAACAGGAGTATTTTGTTGTTGATAAAGCTTTATTTCAGGCCAGACCCGACCTGGTGATGGCCGGACGCACGGTATTTGGTCACTCACCCGCCCGCGGTCAGCAAATGGAAGATCATTATTTCGGGTCAATACCCGGCCGCGTTTATGATTACATGAAAGAGTTTGAAATTGAAGCCTGGAGACTCGGCATACCGGTGCGCACGCGGCATAACGAAGTAGCCCCAAGCCAGTTTGAGGTCGCACCACTTTTTGAAGAAGTGAACGTGGCGAACGATCATAATCAGCTGATGATGGATGTTATGGTCAGGGTAGCTGAGAAACATAATCTAAAAGTGCTTTTCCACGAAAAACCTTTTGCTGGATTAAATGGAAGTGGCAAACACAACAACTGGTCTCTTATCACCGATACAGGTGTAAATTTATATGCACCTACCAGTAGCGCCCGCGATAATTTAATGTTCCTCACTTTCTTCATCACCACTATCAAAGCGGTGCATGAATATGCAGACTTGCTTCGCGCCAGTATTGCTACTCCGGCAAATGACTTCCGGCTTGGTGCTAACGAGGCGCCTCCTGCTATCATGTCGGCATTCATTGGTTCGCAGATGAGCGCAGTGCTCGATGAACTCGAGAGTAAAGGGAATGTGAAGATTGAGAAAGGTGATAACATGTATATGAAGCTGGGAATATCCCAGATCCCTGAGATCATTCTCGACGCAACTGACCGCAACCGCACTTCGCCATTTGCTTTCACTGGAAATAAGTTTGAATTCCGTGCAGTGGGAGGCAGTGACAATTGTGCCACACCGATGACCGTATTGAACCTGATCGTGGCAGAACAGCTGGATCATTTTTACAAAGCTGTAAACGTCCAAATAGACAAAGGTGAAGATAAACGACTGGCCATTGTAAATGTGCTTCGCCAGTATATCAAAGAATCCAAGGATGTCCGTTTCGAAGGGGATAATTACTCAGAAGACTGGGTACAGGAGGCAGCCAAACGCAAACTGGGCAACGTTAAAAATACACCCCGCGCAGTAGAGGCGTATCTAACGAAAAAAGCATTGGCTCTTTTTGAAAAGCACGATGTCATGTCGCACAAAGAGCTCGAGGCGCGCACGGAGATCAGATGGGAGGCCTATATCAAGCGTGTCCAGATCGAGGCGCGTGTAATGGGAGATCTGGCCATGAACCACATCGTGCCTACAGCTATTGCTTATCAGAATAAACTCATCACCAATGCCAATGGTCTTGCGGGATTGGGTGTTGATAACAAAGCGGTTGTGCAAACCATTAAAGAGATCTCCGGCCACATCGAGATCATCAAAAATGGCGTTCGCGATATGATTGAAGAGCGCAAACGCGCCAACAAGATCACAGAAGTTCATAAGCGCGCGATAGCTTACTGTGATGACATCAAAGAAAGATATTTTGAAACCATCCGCGATTCGGTAGATAAACTGGAATTACTCGTCGACGACGAAGACTGGCCGCTGGCAAAATACAGGGAACTTTTGTTCCTCCGTTAAAAATAAAAAAGGGCTTTCAAGCCCTTTTTTATTTTGTGAGTAGTGAATGGTGGCGTACGGCTCATGGACACGCGCGATCAATTCCCTCCAGCTTTAGCAGGTGTACACGTTAAGGAGATGTGCAATGGACTTTAGGCCAGCGCGCACGAACTAATCGAAGACAACAACAAGGGAAAATGACACTATGAAAAGCAAAGACAACACAACGCACGCCCTCATTCACTATTCACAACTCACCATTCACAAAAAGTCGGGGCAGAAACTCATCAATGAAAAGCAAAACAAGTAGCCGTACGCACCACTCACTATTCAACATTCAACACCTTTCGATACTGCGCCCCATCATGCAACACTTCAACCGCTTTCTTAACATCGAGATCGTATTTGAAAGCTGATTCTATGCGGCCTCTGTCGAGGTGATGACGGGCAACCACTTCTTCTTCCAGAAGCCGTTTGATCTGATCCTTGTTCAGCATCAGTTCATTTTTCTTATTATCAGCAAGCCGGGTGTTCATCTGGTCCAGTTGGGTTTTCAAACCTTCGTAATACTTTTCTTTCTTTGCCTCTTCGATCAATTGCTGAATGCCGTATTCCAGATATGACTTATAGGAGTAGTCCTTTCCTTTCATCCATGAAACAAACTGCTGATATTCATCATCGGTAAGGCTGAAATCGCGCGCATTGACAGGTTTGGGATTTTTGTGAACGTACTCGGTTACGAAATCGAAAATAAAACCTTTTTCAATTAGCACCTGTGTGAGCGGATGGGAATTGATACCCTCCACTTTGATATCGGGATCTATGCCCCCTCCATCGTAAACTGTCCTTCCATGGGTTGTCTTGAAACTTTGTTTGATGGAATCGGGTATGGATAAAACACTGCCGTCCTGGCGACGATGGGCGTAATCCAATACCTGGATACACCTTCCGGTTGGAGTGTAATACTTAGCGGTGGTTACTTTTAACTGTGAATTATAGGACAGTGGCCGGCTCACCTGCACCAGGCCTTTGCCATAGGATTTTTCGCCCAGTACAACGCCGCGGTCATAATCCTGTAAAGTTCCGGCAACGATCTCCGAAGCCGACGCGCTTCCGCGGTTGATCACCACTGCCACGGGAATTTCCGTGTCGATAGGATTGTTAAGCGTTTCGTATTTTAAGTTATTTTCAGGAATCTTGCCTTTAGTGCTTACGACAAGTTTTCCTTTCGGGATAAACAGGTTGGTGATATTCACCGCTTCAATTAACAATCCACCCGGATTTCCCCGCAGATCAAGTATCACTCCTTTTGCGCCTTTTTCTTTTAATGCTGTCAATGCGATCTTCACTTCCTTGCCTGCATCGGGAGTAAAGTCTGAAAGGTGAATGTAGGCAATATCATCTCCGACCATTCCAAAGAATGGTACATTATTTACTTTAACTTTTTCTCTTCTGAATTGCAGTTCGAGTGGTTTTTCGGTCCCAAATCTTTTAACGCTCAGGGTCACGGTGGTTCCGACCTGGCCCTTCATCAACTGACTCGACTCTTCCCGGCTGAGTTTTGAAAGCCCGACGCCATCAATTTTAAGTATTTCGTCGCCAATCTTGAGTCCCCCTTTTTGTGCGCCATAACCATCAATGATCATAGTAACGATAGTGCGGTTCTCGATCTCACGGGTAATGGCGCCAATGCCACCATACTGGCCTGTGTTGATGGTGCGGTAATCTTCTACCTCATCTTCGGGGATATAGTTTGTATAGGGATCCAGAGAAGCAAGCATGGCATCGATGCCCGTGCGCACAAGTTTATTAGGGTTGACCTCATCCACATACAGCGCATTCACTTCTTTAAAAAGTGTAGCGAAAATATCCAGGTTTTTGGCGATCTCGAAATAGCGGTCGGCAGGCTTCGTAAAAGAAAGTGCAAGAAAAGCCGCCACCACGCAAAACAGAAGGATCAATCTCTTTTTCATCAGCATGAATTTACAATTAATTATAACGCGGGAACAGAAAAAAAGTGTCCCCGGTCCAAAGAAAGAGAAACAGGCGCTTTACGCTATCCCAAAGAAGGTGCGTTCTAACCTATTTCTATAGATGTGGATGAAAAGCCTCAATAATACTTTCGGACTCTGGCCATTTGAACCGCAGGCAAGCAGCGCGTCTTTGTGATCAAGACCAGGCTTTACGGATAAACCGGATCCAGTTGCCACTGGTGATATTGTGGATATCCTCTCCGGAATACCCCCTCTTTCTTAGCATTTCCGGAATTCTTTGAAGGTCTGCGATGGTATCCAGGTCATAGGGACTTTGTTCTTTCCCGTAAGCGCCATCCAGATCCGAGCCAATACCAATATGCCACACGTTTCCCGCGAGTTGGCAAATGTGGTCCATGTGGTCGATCAATACCTCGAGATTGCAGTTCATTTCTTTGGGATCAGAAACCCGGCGTATCCAGTTAGGCACCATCATCCAGGTATCCAGTACTCCGCCGATTACCGCACCCCGGTTGATCAGTTCTTTTATCTGATCATCGCTAAACTGCCGGTTGTGGTTTACCAGGGCTCTGCAGTTATTATGGCTCGCCCATACAGGTCCTCTGAAATGGTCCATCGCTTCCCAGAAACTGTCATCGCATAAATGGGTTGCATCGAGAATGATGTTCAGGTTTTCCATTTCCTTCAACAGGGCCCTGCCCTTCGGGCCCATAAATCCGGTGGCATCTGTACCCTGGGCATAGCGGCCCGGACCATAATGTGCGGGACCCAGCGCACGTAACCCGTACTGATAAGCTCTTTCAAGGTGGTTTAAAGTTACAATGGAATCCGCGCCTTCAAGGCTGAGAATGTAACCAATTGCTTTTTTTTCCGGGGTGTCAGCTTGCCAGTACTGCAAATGAGCTTCAACATCCTCCCAGTATCTTATAGGCACCAGTTCTCCGTCTTCCTCCATGGTCTTATACCAGGCAAGCTGCGCTTGTGTCTGCGCCCACGCCTGTTCGGGAGAATGCCATCCAGGCAGGGGATTTTCCGGACTGACATATCGCGCGATCTGGGTGGCCACCACCAAACCGATATTACCTTTCCGCAGTTCGGGAAAACACACCGTTGAATTTCCACGATCGGGTTTATCGGTCATTCCCTTCTCACGCTGGCGAATCTCTTCGATGGGTTTCCTCAGATCCCGGTTCCACTCCATGGCGTTCAGACTGAGATCGAGGTGGGCATCAACTATAAACATCGCGGTAGCTTTAAAGATGAAAAGATTTTAAATAGTAAGTTTTCTTTTGCGCGCCAGAATTGGCCAGGTTTCTATAACCTTGTTTTCGCGGCAAACGCTGGCTTCTTCGTATAAGGCAACCGTTGGACAAATGTGATACGGAACCCCGTAGAAAACATCCCCGACTTTGTATGCGGCATTTTGTGTGTGGAACACCATATGTTCTTCACTATGCCCTATAGGCTGGATGTCCGGCGCATTCAGAAAATGAACCCGGTTATTGATTGGATTCTCGGCGGCGATGGACTTATGTCCGAGATCGACGCAGATCGTCTGATCGCCGGGCTTGCTGATGACCCGTGATACTACCAGCGCCGCGAATTCAAATGGCTGTTCAGCTAATAACTGCTGATAGCTCTTGTCCCAGAAGATAAATGTTCCGGGACTGACCTCCACACCGTTTCTTTTTGCGTGTATGGGAAACGTTGGCGTACCGCCTGCCACCACAATGGGCATTTTTCCAATGGCCGCAACAATCTGGCGGCGGAGTGAATCAACTTCCTGGAAAGCTTGATCGCATTTTTCTTTGCGCTGGGCAAGGTCGGCATCGCGCAGATGACCATCATAAACGTGGAGACCGCTGATGTCAATTCCCGCGGTCTGGCTGGCCGCGCGATACAATCGGAACGCTTCTTCACCCGGTGCAATCCCTGTGCGGTTCATACCTGCGTTGACATCGATCAGCACGCGGATCTTCATGTTGTAGTCACCCGCCAGTGCAGATAATTCCAAAAGGCTTTTTTGATTATCTATCAGACACGAAAAAATTGTTTTAGTAAAGGCGCGTTGCAATTCACAGAAGCGTTTCGCTTTGGGCCCCACGGGTTGGTAAGCTAACAGCACATCTTTTGCGCCTTCTATAGCAAGCATTTCGGCTTCGGCAATGGTGGCGCATTTGAATTTGGAAATACCTCCTTCGAGCATCAGTCGAACTACCTCGGGGCATTTGTTGGTTTTGATGTGCGGCCTTAGTTGTTTTGTGTCGGATACAAATGTTTTAAGGATCTTGATATTGTTTCTGATCCGGTCAGGATAAAGAACCAGTGCAGGGGTATCAAGCGATTCCGCGTTGCGGATAGTATACCAGTCTTTCATCGTGATTCAAGTTCAAAAATCGCTTCAATTTCCACGGAGATGTTATCGGGCAGGGATCCCATACCTACCGCACTGCGCACACCCACTCCGTTATCCTCTCCCCAGACTTTGGCGAATAATTCGCTGCAGCCGTTCATTACAAAAGGGTGGCGTTCGAACTCCGGCACGCTATTCACCATTCCCAATACTTTTATCACCCTTTTTATGCGGTTGAAACTTCCGAGGTTTTGTTTAAGCGTGGCCAGTATCGCAAGTCCAACCTGCTGTGCTGCCAACTTGCCTTCTTCCATTGTCAGGTCTTTGCCCACCCGTCCGATGATGAGTGTGCCATCGGCCTTTACAGTGCCGTGGCCGGAAACATAAACCAGATTTCCCACGATAAGAAAAGGTTTGTAAACACCCTTTGGTGTCGGGGCTGGCGGCAAGGTGAGTCCAAGTTTTTCAAAACGTTTGTCGGGTGATGTATCCATAATTTAAAGTTACTCTAAAGTGTTTATCTTAAACGAACATCTTTTCTGGCCTTGACATCTTGGATTTTTATTCTCATTTAAAAATATAACTGCATTTGATCCTGGCAATCTTTTGATCCATTAATCCCGCCTCGCCCGCCATAGCTTTACGCGAAGGTGGGGTTCAGACAAATGCATTTAAGATCAATACGCCAATTATACCCACCACCGCCACGATGGTCTCCATCAGGGACCAGGATCGCAGCGTATCTTTGATGCTTAGGTTGAAATATTCCTTGAAAAGCCAGAAACCGCCATCATTAACATGCGAAAACATCAGGCTGCCCGCACCGATTGCCAATACCATAAGTTCAGGGTTTACATCCGGCCGGCTCAGCAATGGCATAACGATGCCTGCGGCGGTTAGTCCGGCCACGGTGGCGGAGCCCACGCAAACCCTGATAACGCAGGCGATAGCCCACGCGAGGATCAAAGGGGGCACATCCAGTCCTGAAAGCATAACACCGATTTCCGCGCTTACTCCGCTGTCCATCAGAATTTGTTTTAACGCCCCCGCACCACTCATGATAAGCAGGATCATGGCGATATCTTTAACAGCATCTCCGTAGATGTTCATGATCTTTTTCATTCCCATACCCATCCTGAGCCCCAGCGTGTACGTTGCTACAGCAAGTGAAATCAGCAACACCATATCGGGATTGCTTAAGAAAACGAATACCTTGTTATACAAGCCAGTTTCCGGGACGTAAGGTTCAAGCAGGGTGGAGGTGGCTAAAAGTATCACCGGTAACAATGACGAGAGGATACTGGCCCAAAGTCCTGGGAGCTTACTTTCTTCAACAGTGCTGGCTCTAAAAGTATCTGGCACCTTGGTATGGATCCTTTTCAGTGTCCGTGCAAACAAAGGTCCTGCAATGATAACAGTTGGAATAGCGACGATCATCCCGTAAAGCAGGGTTTGCCCCATGTCTGCACCGAACTGCGCGACCAGATAGGAGGGGGATGGATGGGGGGGCAAAAAACCATGGGTAACCGAAAGCGCTGCCAACATCGGGACGGCGATGTAAACGACGGGGAACTTATAGCGGTAAGCCACTGAAAAGATCAGCGGGACCACGAGCACAAATCCCACGTTATAAAATAACGGGATGCCTATGACAAATGCCGTAACCATCAGGCCCCAATGGATATAACGTTCCCCGAAAAAATACATCATTCCCGCGGCAATGCGCTGTGCGCCTCCGCTTTCTGCTACAAGTTTTCCCAGCATCGCACCACCTACGATCACGATCACGAGTGAACCCAGCATGTCGCCAATACCTTTTTGTATCGACCTTGTAATCTGACTGGCGTCAACACCGAGCAGGAATCCCGCCAGGATTGTGATCACTAAAAAGGCGAGAAATGCATTGATCTTAAATTGTGTGATCAGTAATACGAGAACAGCAATGCAGAAAAGGACAATCAGTATCGACATGAAGGCTAGGTGAGGTTAAAACTTGTCGGGGATCTGAATGATGCGGATAACAATTTCGTGTGGATCGCCATCTTTATCCACGAGGCTGAATTTTACCATCGGATTATCCTTCCTCAGGTGATTTTCCACGTGGGTAATTTGGTTGTTAAGCAAATGTTTCTCTATTTCTTCCCGGAGGATCTGAAGGGCATTGGCAAAATCGACTTCAAGGGAACTGGGATTATAAGATGATGTCTTCATGATGCAGGGTTTTACCACCGTATCAGTGCAGAAGCCCAGGTGAACCCACTGCCAAATGCGGCTAAACAAATTAAATCATTTTCTTTGATTTTACCTTCGGCCCAGGCTTCACTCATGGCGATCGGTATCGACGCGGCGGTGGTGTTGCCATAACGCATGATATTGTTGTAGACCTGGTCATTTTTCAATCCGAGTTTCTCCTGTATGTACTGACTGATGCGCAGGTTAGCCTGGTGCGGAACTAACAAGTTTATATCTTCTTTCCTGAGGTCGTTGGCGCTTAACGCTTCGTTGATCACTTCGGTGAAACGGACAATGGCATGTTTAAAAACCTGGTTGCCGTTCATCACTACTTTATACGTTGAGGTGTCGGTGATCTGGTCGGGCTGACGTTCGGAATTCGGCCTGCTGCTGCCGGGATCTTTAATGTAAAGTTCTTCGGCATACCGGCCATCGGAGTGCAGGTGCGTCGATAATATTCCGGGCTTGTCCGATCGCTGAAGTATGGCGGCCCCCGCTCCATCGCCAAAGATCACCGCAGTGTTCCTTCCTTTTGTCGATAGATCCAGGGCCGTTGATTGAATTTCCGCGCCTATGACCAGCACGTTTTTATACATGCCGGTTTTGATGAACTGATCGGCAATGGAAAGCGCGTAGATAAAACCAGAACAGGCATTGCGGATGTCCAGGGCCGGGATTGCTTCCAGTCCAAGCTCGCGTTCGAGCAGAACCCCGGAGCCGGGAAAAAAGTAATCCGGTGTGATGGTGGCAAAAACAATAAAGTCAATGTCCTTTTCTGTAAGCTTCGCACGCCCCAACGCCATGCGTGTAGCTTTCGCGGCCATATTGGCTACCGTATCGGTAGCGGGATCTACCCATCGTCGTTTTTCTATTCCGGTGCGTTCAATGATCCATTCGTTGTTGGTGTCCATCAGGCTGGACAGATATTCGTTGGTAATTTCTTTTTCAGGAACGTGGTGACCGAGCCCCACAATTTTGGAATAGCCCATGGGTAAGATTTAAGGATGCTAAGGTAAGGAAATCAGTTGACAGTCGGCAATTGACAGTTGACAACGGGAATCTACACAGGGCCTGCCACCGCATGTTGTGTCTTTGCTGGCAAGCTTTGCACCTGGCAATTTTTTAATTTGATTTGCGAGTAAGAGAAGAGATTGTATTCGATCCAAAATTGCTACCTGCAAACTTAACAGATATTAATAAGCGCCATAGGCGCAGGAATGATCAAGTGCCTATTGTCAACTGTTCAATAACTGTTCAATTGTCAACTGATTTAGAGAACTATATTCACAATCCTGCCCTGCACAACAATCACTTTCTTCGGAGGTTTCCCTTCGGACCATTTGTTCACAATGCCGGATGCCAGTACAACTTTTTCAATGTCCTCTTTGGGCATATCCAGCGCGAACTCCATTTTTGCACGAACCTTACCGTTGATGGAGATAGGGTATTCAAAAGAATTTTCCTTCAGGTATTCCTCTTGGTATTGCGGGAAGGTTGAATTGAATGCTGTTTCCTTGTGGCCGAGTTTTTCCCAGAGTTCCTCCGTAACATGAGGAGCGAAAGAAGACAACCCTATGACCAGCGGTTCAAGAATAGAACGTTTATTTGTCTTTAGGGAAGTCAGCTCATTGACGCAGATCATAAATTCGCTCACAGATGTGTTGAATGAAAAACTCTCAACATCCTGTTCGATCTTCTTCAGTGTTTTATGAAGTACTTTCAATTCAGCGCGGGTGGGTTCATCGTCGCTCAGTCTGAAATTTCCTTTTACATCGTGAAACAGATTCCAGAATTTGCGCAGGAATTTATACACGCCATCGATGCCGTTCGTATTCCAGGGTTTGGATTGTTCAAGAGGACCCAGGAACATTTCATACATGCGCAAAGTGTCTGCGCCATAACTTTCAATGATGTCGTCAGGGTTAACAACATTAAAATACGACTTGCTCATTTTTTCGATGGCTGCTCCACAAATGTATTTTCCTTCTTCCAGAATAAATTCCGCGTTGGCGAAATCCGGCTTCCACTGCGTGAACGCCTCCAGATTCAATTCAAGGCCGTTGACGATTTTCACATCCACGTGCAGTGCATCGGTATCATACTGATCCTTTAGACCCGCAGAAACAAATTTGTTGGTACCCCTCACGCGATACACAAAACGGGAATCGCCCGTGATCTTGCCCTGGTTGATAAGTTTTTTGAATGGCTCGTCAAAACCAAGGTAGCCCAGGTCATGCAGGATCTTCACCCACAATCTTGCATATAACAGGTGGGCTACCGCATGTTCGGATCCTCCAATGTAAACATCCACCTGACCCCAGTAATCCAATGCTTCCCGACTGGCAAATTCTTTCGTGTTATGCGGATCCGTAAACCGCAGGAAATACCACGCCGCTCCGGCGTGTGTAGGCATGGTGTCGCTGTCTCTTCGTTCGCGTTCACCGATCTTTATCCAATCCTTCAGGTTGGCCAGGGGCCCTTCACCTGTTCCGGAAGGTCGGAAGTCGTTGGAGTCGGGAAGTTCGAGCGGAAGGCCCTTCTCATCCATCGCATAAGGCATATCATCGCGGTAGATGACGGGAAAGGGTTCACCCCAATAACGCTGACGGCTCCATCCGGCATCGCGCATTTTATAGTTCACCTGGCGCCGGCCTATTCCCATTTCTTCAAGTTTGTTCACTACGACCTGAATAGCTTCGCGCATTACAAGTCCGTTCAGAAAATCAGAATTCTCCAGTACGGCGTCATAGGTGGGGTTAGCTTCTTTGCCGTTGTAATGAGGACCAATGATATTCGTAATCGGAAGATTAAAGTGCTTTGCAAATTTATGATCGCGTTCATCGCTACAGGGCACGCCCATGATCGCCCCGGTTCCGTAACCCGCCAGAACATATTCGCTTATCCAGATGGGAATTTCGCGGCGGTTAAAGGGGTTGATGGCATAAGCCCCTGTAAAGGCACCTGTGATCTTTTTCACTTCCGCCATGCGGTCTATTTCGGAACGGCTTTCCACATACGTCAGATATTTTTCCACTTCACCGCGCTGGGCTTCGCTCGCAATGTCTTTGACCATTTCATGTTCCGGGGCGACGACCATAAAATCAACTCCAAAAATCGTATCGGGCCGTGTAGTGAACACCACCATGTCATCAACTTTTGATTTTTCACTTTTCACCTTGAAGCGGATCTTCGCGCCAGTGCTTTTGCCGATCCAGTTGCGCTGGATCTCTTTCATGGAATCGCTGAAATCAATTTCTTCCAAACCTTTCAGCAGTCGCTCGGCATACTCCGTGATCCTCAGACTCCATTGACGCATTTGTTTTTTTACCACAGGAAATCCACCGCGGTAGCTTACGCCGTTAATCACTTCATCATTGGCCAGCACGGTACCCAGTGCCTCACACCAGTTTACATCGGTATAAGCCAGATAGGCCAGGCGATATTGCATCAGGATCTCCTGTCGTGATTTCTCATCAAAAGATTTCCAATCTAACGCACTGAACAAAGTTTCGCCGGAGCCGGGCAATCTATGCTTGATATTCGGAAACGGGTGATTGCAGTTCCCTTCTCCTTCAAAGATGCTGATCAGCGTCTCAATACGATCGGCTTTGTCTTTTTTTCTGTTGTACCAGCTATCGAATATCTGGAGGAAGATCCATTGCGTCCACTTGTAATAAGTGGGGTCACAGGTTCTCACTTCGCGGCTCCAATCGTAACAAAAGCCGATCTTGTCCATCTGGCTGATAAAATTTTTGATATTTTGCCCGGTTGATTTAGCGGGGTGAATGCCGTGTTCTATGGCATATTGCTCCGCCGGCAACCCGAAGGCATCAAAGCCCATCGGATGGAGTACATTAAAGCCTTTCAGCCGTTTAAAGCGGGCAACAATATCAGATGCGATATATCCCAGCGGGTGGCCCACATGCAGGCCGGCGCCTGAGGGATAGGGAAACATATCCAGCACATAGTATTTGGGCTTTTTTGACGGAACTACTTTGTAAACCCCGCGTTTGACCCACTCTTTACGCCATTTTTCCTCAATACGTCCAATCTCTTCTTTGTTGTAATCGCTCATTATCCTTAAAAATGAATCCAAAATTAAGTATTCCTTTGAATAGGGAAACACCTTTATTTTCCGGAGTCAAAAATTCTTTTCTCGAGGCGAAAATCCAGCAATGGATACGGCAGGTGAAGGGTGAGGAATAGGTGGGTGCAGGTTGAAAGGCAGGTTTAAAGGCAGGTTGAATACAGGTTTGAAAAGTCTGAAAAGTCTGTGACAGATTTCAAACGTTATTAGCTTCGGTCGGCGGATTTACACGTCAAAAAGAAAAAGAATAAATCTACCTTTTAAACTTTTTAGACTTTTCAACTTTTTAAACCTTTTTACGATGGTTTAACCTTAAATTCCGGATTATGAATTATTCCGAAAAGATTTTCCCAGGGATCTTTGACTGATGCAACAACGATCTCTCCACCGACGTTTTGTGGTTTTTCATTTGCGGTGGCTCCGGCGGAAACGAGATCATCAAACACCCTCTGAACATTCTCCACACCCCAGTAGGAAGTTACGCCGCCTGTTTTCTGAGAAACCATTCCTTCCTCCGGTTGAAGACCCAACTCATATCCTCCAACATTAAACCCAACGTAAAACGGCTCATCAAAATACGGTTGGATACCCAGGATCTTGCTGTACCATGATTTGGCTTTGTCGATATCACCTACTTTGTAAATGGTGGTCCGCAGTCCCAAAAACTTTCGGTTCATTGCTGGATAATTGAATATTTAAATGAATAAAAAAAAATACCTGACACAATGTTGTTCTTAGTTCGCAACCAACATGCGCAACGCTTCGATATCAGCCTGCTTCATAGGCTTAGTGATCATCTGGATAACATTCCTATTCAAAAAAACCTGTTCGCGATCTGTGACACTGTTCGAACTGGTGAGGACAACGATACGCGAATGTTTTTTTAT
>JBBDXJ010000080.1:17990-41699 GCA_040902445.1 Cyclobacteriaceae bacterium
GGGTAACTCCGTAAAGAGATTCAAAAATGAAAATCCGTCAACAACCGGCATGTTGAGGTCGAGGAAAATAATATTCGGGGGTTCAGCGCCATTGAGATTCTTCAGCCAGTCGAGGGCACTTTCCGCGGATTTGTATGCGACTAATTCTTTTGAAAAATTGCAGAGCTCAAGGAACCGACGGTGGATAAAAAGGTCTATCTCACTGTCATCAATCAGCATTGTCTTCTCCACTAGTTTAGACATAAGACACTCGGTATCAGCTTATTCCAAACTTAAGGTAAAAAGCGCTTAAAAACCATAAATAAGCTTAAAAATATAATCGGGTTCGTTTTATACCATTAAAAAATGTATTAAAATTGAATCTTGTATTTTATGATGAGCCCCTGCACAGCTGTTCATCCAACGGTATGTCCAACGGACAGATGAGAATGGTTTGCAGACGTGACTGATAGCCAAAAAATCCAAAACGAACAATATATGAAATTACAGCCCCTTTTTGTTTTATTAATGGCCACATTGACCCTGAGTCTGGCGTCCTGCTCAAAATCTGGTCAGGATAAAGACCAGAATGGCAAAGAGTTTGATGAGGCGGAAGGAACTAAGGATCAGCTCGAAGAGTTCAGGCATAATATTCCACCACCATCTGAAATACCCTATTTATTACAGGCCTCGGGTGCTGAGTTCAATCAAGGTCTGATAAACAGCCGCGAAAAAGTAGATCAGTACACCAGTCACAACGATAAAGCCGCGCTCAACCTGGGGGTCTATGCTGCTGACATCGGGTACCTCGCCTCTTATGATAAAACACAGGAAGCCATCGATTATCTGACGGCATGCAAAACGTTGTCGGAGGACCTGGGACTTCTTGGAACCTTTAATGCTGAACTCCTGGAAAAATTTGAAAAAAATATTTCCAACAAAGATTCCCTCACCCGACTGCTTGACAAGACCATGAAAGAAAGCCAGGATTATCTCAGAGATGATAGCAGGAACAAACTTTCTTCACTGGTCGTAGCCGGAAGTTTTATAGAAGGATTGTACATCGCTACCGGATTGATCAAATCGTATCCAAAAGATATTCTCCCGGAAGATAGCCGCAATCTTGTTCTAACGCCGATTATGCGTGTGGTGGTGGACCAAAAAAACTCCGTGTCGGAAATGGTTAAGATGCTTGAAGCCGCTGAAGACAGTGAAACTGTTAATGCTATCAGGGAAGATTTCAAAACCCTGGAAGAAACCTATAGAAATCTCAACATTGACCAACAGATCAAGGATAACCGCGCTGACCTGGTGTTGAGCGATAAAAACCTGGAAGGTATCGCCACTGTAGTGGAGAAGATCCGCAAAAGGGTAACCGGATAATTTTGAAAAATAGCGCAAAGATCCAGGGACTGGTTTGACACCAGTCCCTTCTTTTTTTTATTTCAAAAATATTCTTTCGTTATCTTTAAGAGCCTAACCCCGCTAAGCATATGAGTGAGCCATTACTGAGGGCCATTTTGCGTTTGTTCGCCGTTGTTGCAAAAGAAGGAGATGTGACCCGTCAGGAACGCGATCAGATCCGTATTTTCCTTCAGGAACATCTAAGCCACTCCTCGGTAGAACCATATTTGAATTTTTTTGATGAGATCACAAAAAATCCGCAGGCAAGTGCCGGCGACGTTCAGAAAATAAGACAATTGTGTCAGGAGATCAATCCGGAACTCACCCAAAAACAAAAAATTGTTATCATCCTCGAACTGGTGAGTATCATCCAGGCGGATGGCCATATTTCAGAAACAGAAGCAAATCTGGTCAACATAATCGGAGAGAGTTTTAAGATCAATCAGGGCGAAATAGAAGCAATTAAAATGTTTGTGCTGGGGCAGACCGTTCCAGATGTAGATCACGATCATATCCTTATTGCTGACTCTTCCGCAGAATCAACTTTCTTAAAAGCAAAACATTTTGTCAGGGCCCACCTCAACGGTTTTATCGCCATTTTGTACGTGGAAGAGCACGGAATATATTTTATGAAATATTCCGGCAATTCAGAGATCTATCTGAATGGTGTGCCTGTAAAATCCGGGAAGATAAGCGTGTTGGCGGTAGGAAGCTTATTGAGGTGGGAAAGGGATGAGCCGGTTTACTATGGACAGGTGCTCAATGAATTTAAAAAGACGGGTGACTTTAGCCGCACTACTTTTGAAGCCCGCGACATTAGTTATCAGTTCAGAAATGGAAGACTCGGGCTCAGGAATGTGAGCCTTTCGGAAGAATCGGGAAACCTCATTGCGTTGATGGGGGCCAGCGGGGCCGGGAAGTCCACCTTGCTGCATGTGCTGAACGGATCGGAAACACCTTCCAGCGGGCAGGTCCTGATCAACGGCATTGATATTCACCGTGAGCCTGAAAAGATCGAGGGTGTCATCGGCTTCGTTCCACAAGACGATCTCCTGATCGAGGACCTTACGGTTTTCGAAAATCTATATTTCGCGGCTAAACTTTGCTTCAGCAACCGCACCGAAGATGAAATCAACTTCCTGGTTTTGAAAGTGCTGGAAGATCTTGGTCTGGCGGAGATCCGCGATCTGAAAGTAGGTTCACCGTTGCGAAAAACCATCAGTGGCGGGCAGCGAAAACGGCTAAACATCGGGCTGGAATTGCTGCGCGAGCCTGCGGTAATGTTTTGCGATGAGCCCACAAGCGGCCTTTCTTCCCGCGATTCGGAAAACATTATCGACTTGTTGAAAGAACTTTCCCTGAAAGGAAAACTTGTGTTTGCCGTTATTCATCAGCCTTCATCGGATATCTTCAAAATGTTTGACAAACTCCTGATCCTCGATACGGGAGGATATCAGATTTATTACGGAAACCCCGTTGATGCAATCACCCACTTCAAAAAAAGCATTAACCTGGTGAACAGCGATGAAGGAGAATGCCATGAATGTGGAAATGTAAATCCGGAGCAGATATTCAATATCATCGAGAGCAAGGTGATCAATGAATACGGCCACTTTACCAATGAACGAAAGATCCCAGCAGAACAGTGGAACGGAATTTTCACAAAACTGCACCGGGCTAAACTGGTTAAGACCGCCACCACAGTTCCCCATTCCACTTTAAATATTCCCAGCAGGATAAGGCAAACCTTTTTGTTTTCCATGCGCGATGTGATGGCCAAATTACACAATACACAATACCTGGTCATCAATCTGCTTGAAGCCCCATTGCTCGCCTTCATACTCGCGTTTATTGTAAGATATTACAACGTCGACGCGCAAAATACGGGTGAATATGTCTTCAGCAAGAACCTTAATATTCCCGCGTACTTATTCATGAGCGTAATTGTCGCTCTCTTTATGGGTTTGACTGTGAGCGCGGAAGAAATTATCAGGGATAGAAAAATTTTGAAGCGCGAAAAATTCCTGCACCTCAGCCGTAGCAGTTATATCCTTTCTAAAATTTCGATCTTATTTACCATGTCTGCCATCCAAACGATCATGTTTGTGCTGGTGGGAAATTATATTCTGGAAATAGAGGGTTTATTTTTCCAGCACTGGTTTATACTTTTTACCACATCCTGTTTCGCGAATTTGTTGGGACTAAATATCTCTTCAGCCTTTAATTCGGCTGTTACAATCTACATTCTTATTCCCCTGCTACTCATTCCGCAATTGATCCTCAGTGGTGTAGTAGTAAAATTTGATAAACTGAATCCGCGAATTGGAAATACAGAAACTGTCCCCATGGTGGGCGATCTCATGGCATCGCGCTGGGCTTTTGAAGCCGCCATGGTTACCCAGTTCAAGGACAATAAATTCGAACGGGAATTCTTTTTATATGATCAGGTAATGGCCGATGCTGATTTTAAAAAGATCTATCTCATTCCGGAACTTCAGACCAAACTTCAGTTCGCCCTGAATCAATTCCAGAACCCGGATTCCATCGTCAAAACTCAGGTGGCTAAAAGCCTTGAATTGGTGCGGAATGAGATCCAGAGCGAGCTAAACGACCTGGGTGATGAAAAATTCGGTCACTTAAATGACCTGGTTCCGGCCCGATTTGACTCAAGCGTGTATCAGAATGCGTCGGCTTTTTTGGTGAAACTCAGTAATTACTATATCCGTCGTTTCAATGCCGCCGACAAGCAGAAGGAAGCAAAAGTGACGTTGATGACAAACTCACCCGAGAAACAAAAACAATTTGAAACGTTCCGACATCAGTATCACAACGAGACTGTCGCCGAACTTGTGAAGAATATCGGGGAAACCAATCGCATTATTGAAAAGGACGGCCAACTGATACAGAAAATTTTCCCCGTATATAAGACACCCGAACCGGAAAACCTCGTGGATTTTAATGCGCAGTTCTATATGCCAGCCAAACATTTTTTGAACGCCGACGTGGATACTTTCTTTTTTAATATGGGTGTTATTTGGTCCATGACCCTGGTGTTGGCCATTGCTCTATATTATGACGTACTGCGGAAGATCATAAATGCGTTGGGAAGCCTGACCAACAAGTTTGAAAAAAAATGACTTTTGGAAAACAGGTGATTTTCCAACTCCGTTTGCTTTAACTTTATACTGATTACCTTCGATGTTCTTCGTGCTTTCAAAAACAATTTCATACCTGGTGATGCCAATTACCATCATTACCGGGTGTTTTTTGGTATCAATTTTCGTTAAACATAAAGTTTGGAAGAAAAGACTAAGGTTAGCGGGAGTGATCATGCTGGTACTTTTTTCAAATGAATTTATTGCCAATGAATTAATGAAGGCCTGGGAGATTAAGACAAAACCCTATGCCGATATGCGTCAGTATAAACTTGGCGTCGTACTCACGGGCGTCACAATTCCCCAGCTTACCCCTAACGACAGGATCTATTTTCAAAAAGGCGCTGACAGGATCGTGCACACGGTGCAATTATATAAACTCGGAATAATTGAAAGGATCCTGATCAGCGGAGGCAGCGGCCGGATCGTCGATATCCAGGAAAGGGAAGCAGATCAATTTAAGCATGCAATGCTGCTGATGGGCGTTCCGGATTCGGTGATCTCTCTGGAGAATCAAACCAGGAACACGCACGAATCTGCCGTAGAAGTAAAAAAGATGCTAGCCGATCTTGGCTATTCAAGCAATGACTGCGTGTTGATCACCTCCGCGTTTCATATGCGGCGTTCCCTGGCATGCTACAGGAAAGTCGGTCTGGACCTCGACTCCTTTTCAACCGATTTTTATGCCCATCAAGGTGTCTATTATTTTGATGCTTTTGTTATTCCAAAACTGGAAGCTTTTATTATTTGGCATAAATTAGCTAAAGAATGGGTGGGCTTTGTAGCATATTGGATTTCAGGGTATGTCTGATTGGATTGTCCACAGGTAAGAGCACCTTTTCACTTTCTCACTTTTAATAATGAACATTAATGAAAAAATAATTGTTTTGTTGATCACTCTTCATATGGTGGCGGTGTCATTTTTCCAGGATAAAGCCCCGGCCATCGTTCGCAATGTGTCCGCGGAAGAATTTAAGAAGCTTATGGACTCGCTACCGGATGAAGTGGTGGTCGATCTCAGAACGGCCGAAGAAATTAAAGGAGGCAAGGTCGCAGGTTCGACCGAGATTGATTTTTTCGGACAAGGATTTGAGCCGGCAATTGCGGCTCTAGACAGGAACAAGGTTTACTTGTTGTATTGTGCGGCCGGAGGCAGGAGCGGCAAAACGGCAGAGCTCATGGCTAAAATGGGTTTCAAGAATCTCTACAACATGGAAGGAGGGTTCCGGCAATGGCAGAAACTCAGGATGCCCGTTAGTAAGCAATAAGTTCCGGGGCCCGGCTTACTTAACAAAGACCAAAGCCACTAACTATCTTATTTCAGGCTTTGCAATTTTAATATCACGTCAACAATGTATGGTTCCACAGCGGTTTCATGGTCTTTGCCAGGCAGATTGATCAACTTAAGACCTTCGGTAGTGGCTCCGTTGTTTAACAGATTCTCATAAGTTACCTGACTATTTTGATAAGGAACAGTAACATCGGCGTCGCCGTGGTACAAAAAAATTGGAAGTGTCGGCTGCCAGTTAATCAGAGAATTCTCTTCAAATTTTTCGCGAAGGAATTCGTATTTGGGATTTGTTTCCAGATTATTTAAAATATCCTCCTTTACCAGTTCAGAAATGTTATGCGATAACTGGGCGTCGATATCGCCGGCGGACTTTAGGCCATCAAAGAGGGAAGGGATCTTGCCTGTGTACGGCTCATTAAAAAAGTCTGTCAGCAGGTCAGCTTCGTCGTAATACGACTGATAACTCATTCCAACATAGGCCATGTAATAAGGATCGTCATAAGTTTCCAGGTCGAAGAAATATTGTTGCATCGACGTTATATCGTAACCGCCGGCTCCCGGGAAGGAGGCGACGAGTTCGAAATTTTCGAGTGGACTTTCTTCAAGAGCCTTATGTGTCGCAAGCGTTGCATAACCGCCTTGCGAATATCCCGCGAGAAAAAGACGGCTGTTAAATTCAAGTTGTTTTTCTTCTGCGAGTGTCGCGGCAGCCCTGAGCATATCAATGACTGCCACGGCTGTGGGTTCTTCGATGTAGTAAGGATGAAAAATCTCTTTCGATTCGCCAAAGCCGATCATGTCAGGCACTACAGTTATAAATCCCATGGATGCGAGCGCGGAGTAAGATATCACTTGCTCACTGCTTTTGGATTGTACCGAAGGGGCTTGTGATTGCTGAACGATCGTGCCATGCTGGAAACTTAGCATAGGAAGGGGAGTGCCTGTTTTTGGAAGTATGACCAAGCCTGAAGCGTTGATCTCCTCATCCCGGTAAGTAGTTGTGTAAACAATGTTATAGACATCTACGTCGTATTGAAACAAGTTAGGGTCAATATCCCTTCCGGACAGTTGAATTAAAAATTTCAGTTCCGCGGCTGACCGCGATCCTGTAGCGCTTGCCGTGACCAGGTTATCCTCATCCACCTGGGGGGCCGGATCATTTTTCTCCGAGCAGGAAAGTGCGCACATTACTAACCAACCGGTAAGAAGCCATTTCAAAACAAATGTATTGCTCAAATTATTAGCCATCATAAGTTGAAGGTAATTCCTATTCCTATGAATTAAAAACTGTCATTCAATTACACTATAACGTTCATTCGTACTCCAAAAGTCTTTGGGGTGGCTCAATTCAAAAAAAAAGGCCGCGATAAACGGCCGTTTTTATTTACGTAAGAAGTTGCTACGGGTTTATGGGTAGTGGTGTGGCACCGTAATTTCCGAGCTTTGCCTTCGGTATGGTGGCGCCGAATTTTGCGTTAATGGCATCGATGAAAATATTTGCTATGAACGCATACCCCCGACTATTTGGGTGCAGACCTTCTTCAGAATAAATCCCCGTTGGCGGATTGATATTCGGCGTGAAGGTCACTCCATCAGCGACTCCAACCGTTGCTGTGACCAGACTCTTCATCCCCTGATTTACATCGGCAAAAGCAAGGCGGTCGGGGTTAGCGTCTGCCAGTGCTTTGATCGCGGCGTTGAATGCAGTCAATCGGGAATTAATAAGTTCCGATTCGCTGGGTATCAACACATATTGATCAGCAACGGGAACGGATACCCCGAGCACTTGGCCTGCGGCAATTTCAACCCCTAGAATACCTCCTGCGGAAAGCGGAATAATATCCGTTGATTTGGTTTGGCGAGCTATGGCGTACGGCTGAAGCCCGGCATAAGGTCCTTGCATATAAGGTGTGAGATCTGTTAATGTTTCATCTTTCAGCAAGATCGCATTCTGGCCTGCAACATAGGTCAATTTTCGTAATGCTGCTTCCGCTGCGGTAATAACCGTAGCGCCCACCATGCCGTCCAAAAACGCGTTGTAGGGATTAGCCAGGTTCGTTGTAAGGTTTGCTGCAGTGGGTGCGTCTAATGGGATGGCATTCCAGGGGACTGCCGTGAAATGCGGCATGACAAACAAATCCGGATAGTTGGCTATTACACCTTTCAATGTTGGATTGGCGAGAACATTGCCAATTGCAAAGTTATATTGGTTTGTAAAATCAGTGACCGAAGTAAGCGGGGCTTTGGCGGGATCTCCTCCAAAAGCGGCATGTAAAAGCACATCATCCATTCCAAGCCAGAAGGAGAAAAAGGTGCCTCCATTTGTCAGGGAAGAAATTGCATCTCCCAACAAAGTAGAGGTACCAGGATTTGAAGCAAAGCGCGCATAGAAAGGATTAAACCTTGGGTCGGATCCTGCTAACGTCCAATTTCCTGTCTGGGGGATTAGAGCCTGACCAATTACAAGGGCCTGAACCCCAAAATTATTCAGTTGATTGACTGGTACCGCCCCCGTTGATCCGGTGTACATGAACGCCGGATTAACCTGAGGGTTGGGGAGCGCTGTCACTCCGGAAATCACGGGGGCCGGAGCTGGCGGGGTTCCCTGCAGCTTAAACCTGCCCAATACCGTACTGCCCATCGGGTTTGGGGTAATGAAAATATTATATCCATGCTCTGAATTAATGGTGGGCTGGTTAAAGGTGGTGCCACCTGCGCATGAAAACCGTGAAGCGAGAATTGTTCCGAGTGAATTATTCTGGCCTTCGTTAAACAAAGCTCCCGCCTGGAACCCTGCCGTGTAAGAACTTCCGATGGCAACGAACTTCGTAAAATTTGCACTGCCCGCAGAAGCATCGGCCGGACAAGGGGGCGGGGGTGGTACAACAATAGCGGGTTCCAACTCAATTACTTCTTGTTCGCAAGCAGCGAGAAATAGAAGTAAGAAAAATGTATACCTTAATTTCTTCATATGATTTTTTGTTAGCGGAGTTTTATTTATTCAAAAATTCATCAAATGTCACAGAGATAAAATATTGTTGGCCGACAAAGGGCCCTCCGAAATTAGTCCGGAAATCGCCGCCTAATAAATTAGAGGCGCCTAATTTAATCACCGTATAAAGGCTTGAAAGTTTGTAGCTCAACTGGGCATCGAGCGCGCCAAATTCAGGAATCATCGCTTCTCCGAAATCTGATTGCCACAGGAATTCATCCTGCCAGCGGAAATTCACATTGAAGCCGAAATTTTTGTCTCCCCGTATGGCCCTGCCGACGGCAACATTTAATTTGTTTTCAGGGGTATTGAAGCCCGCCCTGAACTGACTGGTAGGCCCGCGGTTATCGTCAAAGGTGGCGTAATTGTAATTTCCGCTTACCTGGAAGGGGTTGAAGTCATAACTTACACCGAGGCCGACACCCACGGAGGTAACTTCCTCAGCCAGGTTGGCGTAAGGGGAATAAACCTGCCCCGGCAATACGCCTCTCCCCTGGTGGGTCGTGGGATTCTTGAGAACAAAATTTTCTCCTCCGATAAAATCCTCATACATGGTGTAGTAGCCGTTCAGGTCAATGAAGAATTTGTCCGACATAATGGCTTTATACCCGAGTTCGAACGACTTGAGAAGCTCGGGTTTGACGTAGGGTATGTTGGCGGTCACGAGCATGCTTTGATACGCCGGAGTCGGTGTGCCGTCAGCAGCAAGGCGTCCTCCGGCGGCATAAAAGGCGTCATAGGAGGCTTTCGTGTAGGCACCACCGTTGTGAAGTCCGTAACGCGCAGCATTTGACTCCGCACTTCCAAGCAGGATGTTGGTGCCCAGATCGAAGTAAATGAATTGCGCCTGAGTATCGGGGTTGCGGAATCCTGTCTGAAAAGATGCCCTGATGTTATGGGTTTCGTTGAAGGTATACACTGCGGATACCCGCGGCGTGATGCGTCCTTCAAAATTCTCGTTCTTATCATAGCGCAAAGACCCGGTCAGTTTCAAAGCATCAGCAAAGGTTTTAGTCAATTGAGTGTAAAGGCCGTATTCGTTGATTACAATGCGTTCGAAATCCGTTCCACTCTCCGGATCTTCATTGAATATTGTGCCATCTGAAAACAGGCTGTATTGGCGGAAGTTTCCGCCGACCTGCAGATCGGCCCATTCAATACCTGCAAAGTTGTAGTTGAACTGAGCGTGGTATAGATTGGAGTTGTCAATAAATTTTGCTCCCGGTGGTTGCCGCTGGAAGTAGTCATTTCTGACACCCTCAACCAGGGAGTTAAATTCCGGTGAACCTACCGCAGGCCTTTCGCGGTCAGCGAAAGCCCTTGCCGCATCATGGTTTCCGCCTGGAACACCGAAATATCCCTGCATGGCCAGCGCATATTCCTGTGCCCAGTTGGGCGATGATTTGATGCGTTCATTTACATATGAACCGAGCGCTGCAATGTTATAGGAATCGCCTGCATCTGTGGATGTAACATATCCCCGCACGAAAAAATTATCGCCCTCAAGTTCAAGCTTGTGGAATACCTGCGTAAAATTACGGAGCGCATATTTCTGCGATCCCTGGTATATCGAGCTTCCTCCACCGTAACGGTAATTGTAGGAGAGTTCCAGGTTGGGCTTGATCTTGTAATGTAGCGCGATATCGGCTTTCAAACTTTTTGCATCGTAATTGTCAACGAGGTCCTGTTCCCTCCACCCTGTGCGGTGGATAATTCCAACGGTGGGCAGGGGCACAGGTAATTCTATCTCGTCGCCGTAAAGGTTCACACCATCAAAGTCTTTGGTGCCGGAAAGATCGGTTTCCGACCCCGGACGATTGATATCAGTCCGGAAATCATTACCCATCCAATCCTGAGCGTCAAAAATTGAAAAGTTTACCTTGAAGGCGAATTTATTATTGAAAGCTTTTGCATACCGCAGGCTGAAGTTATAAAGCGGATAGGATTCGCCCTGTGCTTCAGAGGTGGTGATGCCTGCCTTCGCCTGAGCACTCAGTCCCTGGTATTCGAAGGGATTTTTGCTGTTCATGATCAATATGCCGTTAAAGGCGTTGGGGCCCCATATCGCCGATGCCGAGCCGGGCTGAAGTTCCATGCTCTCAAGATCCAGTTCGCCGATGCCAACAATGTTGCCGGTAGGAAAATTCAGCAGGGGCGCGGATGCATCCATTCCATCAATCAACTGCACAAACCTGGTGTTGGCAATGGTGGCAAAACCGCGCGTGTTGATCTGTGGAAAATTCAAACTGCTGTAAGTCATCTGTACTCCTTTCACATGCGAGAGACCTTCATAAGGTTCGGATGTGGGGGCTTGCTGGACGTCAGTAATGTCGAATTTTTCCACGGTGACACCCGCCTGTAAAGCGCCTTCCTCCTTGTTACCTACTACGGTAACTGTTTCAAGCAACCTGCTGGAGCCGCCTAGCGCTACGGTTAATCCGGAAGCATTGGCTTGAGTCGCTTCAATTTCCACGGCCAGGTAGCCCGTAAAAGTAAAGCGCAATGTAACAGGTAAGGCCTCGGATGTTGTGAGTGCAAACCTTCCGTCGCTATCGGTGGCTGTTCCTTCGTTTGTACCCCTGATCAGGATATTCACACCGGGTAATGGGTCACCACTTTCTGCGTCGGTAACCGTTCCTGATATGTTTGTTTGCGCAAAACAAATCGAGGTTATCAAGACCAATATTGCGGATGATAACCCCGAACGTTTGTAGAAGTTGTTCATATAGTTTGTGAGGTTTATTTGTATGATGCGGCTAGGTACAGCACTTCCCGGCCGGTAATCTTTAAAAATACAAAATTTTATAAAAAACGAAGGATAAGTGCTAAAAAATCGTTTGCGTACCCTCAGGTACTGCTTTCTTTTCTGAGATGCTCTACCAGTTTTTCGCATAGGGCATTCGTTTCGTTTGCCATAGCTTCATCACCGGTGGAACTGAGTATACTCTGGGCAATCCCTCCAATGCAGTCTATATAGAATCGTTTCATTTCATCCACAGGCATGTCTTTGGACCAAAGGTCAATACGGAGGGTGTTTTTTTGTTTGTGATCCCAAACAGCTATGCTGATGGATTTTGTTTCCGAGAGACCGGGCTCTGGCTTTTCAGTTGCCTCCCAGAAAATCTTGTCAGCAACGTTTTTAGAGTCAAGGTGAACCGTGAAATTGATATTCGATTTTTTCATTAAAGTGTAGGTATTGATGTGTTGATGTTTCGTCTTCTTACTATGTATTATTTTGCAAATCTTTTCAGGCTCTGAATATCCTGGGATATGGTGGTATAGATCATTTTTTTCCTGCCCACCCTAAGTCATGCACACTGCCATGGACCGTTGTCTGTGGACCATCGACTGCGCTAAATCCTCATTTCCGGGATCTCACCTTCAACGATTAGCCTGCCGGCGGTGGCGTTTTTTATCTGCTCAACAGAAATTCCCGGTGCACGTTCGAGTAACTGAAAACTGCCCTGGGGAAGGACATCTAACACGGCCATATCTGTCACGATCTTTTTTACACATCGCAGGCCGGTAATAGGAAGTGTACATTGTGGCAGGAGTTTGGAAGCACCCTCTTTACTGCAGTGTTGCATGGCAACGATAATATGTTTGGCAGAGGCCACCAGGTCCATGGCCCCGCCCATACCCTTCACCATCTTGCCCGGTACTTTCCAGTTGGCAATGTCTCCTCTTTCAGACACTTCCATGGCCCCGAGAATGGTGAGATCAACGTGCCCTCCGCGGATCATGCCGAAGCTTTCCGCTGAACTGAATAATGCGGAGCCTGGCATCATGGTGATGGTCTGTTTACCAGCGTTGATAAGATCAGGATCGATTTCTTTCTCTGTGGGAAAGGGGCCTATACCCAAAAGTCCGTTTTCAGATTGAAGTACAACATTGACGTTGGCGGGAATAAAATTGGCCACTAACGTGGGTATGCCAATTCCGAGGTTGATATACATTCCGTCTTTTATCTCCTGCGCAATCCGCTTAGCAATTCCGGTTTTATCTAACATAGTCGATCGATTCGATGATTATTAAAAACATGGGCGTTAAAAAATTGCACAAGTTATTTCTTCATACTGCTCAGCGTCCGCTGTTCAATTCTTTTTTCATATTTATCCCCTTTAAAGATCCGCTGGACATAAATTCCCGGTGTATGGATCTGGTTGGGATCAAGCTCTCCGGGCTCAACCAACTCTTCTACTTCTGCTATGGTTATTTTTCCGGCCGCTGCCATCATCGGATTGAAATTGCGGGCAGTTCCCCGGTAAATAAGGTTTCCCGCCGAATCACCCTTCCACGCTTTTACTATGGAAAAGTCAGCCTCCAACCAGTGCTCCATTAAGTATTTTTTTCCATTGAACTCCCTTACTTCTTTTCCTTCAGCTACTTCGGTGCCATAACCTGCCGGCGTAAAAAAGGCGGGAATTCCTGCGCCGCCGGCACGAATGCGCTCCGCCAGAGTGCCTTGGGGAATTAATTCAACTTCCAGTTCCCCTGACAGAAGCTGGCGCTCAAATTCGGCGTTCTCACCCACGTAAGAGGAAATCATTTTCTTGACCTGACGGGTCTTTAACAGAAGTCCGATCCCAAAGTCGTCAACGCCTGCGTTATTGGAAATAAACGTTAAACCTTTAATACCTTTTTTAAGGATGGCCTGAATGCAGTTTTCGGGAATACCACAGAGACCAAATCCCCCCATCATGACGACCGCATGATCAGGGATATCCCTGACAGCTTCGTCTGCGCTTTTTACAAACTTATTGATCATACCAGAAATATTTTTTCATGAAGACATGTGCTAAGTTAAGTATTTTCAATCTTTATAACCTCGCCCGGAAATCTTCGCTGCCATCGTCAGATTTGTGTTTTCGATGGTGAGAAGGTCTCAATGCGTTTCCTGCGTCTCCACCTCACCCCAACCCTCTCCTGAAGGAGAGGGCTTTTCCACCGCTGAAGCGATGTTGGCTCCGGTTTAGTATTCGTGTAAATTGGTAAAAGTGCAATGAATTTAACTCCCGGATCGAGTTCTCATGTTTAATTTACAACTGCTATGGCGCGAATTTATGTGATGAATCAATTTTCCTCTCCTTCAGGAGAGGCTGAAAAAGAGTAGAATTAAAATGCGAAAGGAGAAGGGTGAGGTGAAACAATTGTCATTTCCAATAGGTATCGGTAAAAAACCGATGGTCTCTGTCGATGACGGTTTCAAGAGGAGGCGCTTTATGCCCTTATGTCCTTATCCCCCAGCACTTCCAATGCTTGTTCCTTGTCTTTCTGAAGCTGGACTTTCATCGACTCCAGCCCATCAAAGGTTTGATCGCCACGCAGCAGTTTGTGAAAATGTACGGTTAGCGATTCACCGTAAATATCGTCGTTAAAATCAAAAATATTTACTTCGATATTTCTTCCGATACCCCTGAGTGTTGGACGAAACCCGATGTAAAGCATTCCTCCATACACGCGGTGTTCGTGCCGGACACGCACAGCATAAATACCATCAACCGGAATCAGTTTATACCTGGTGTCGATTTCAATATTGGCTGTAGGAAAGCCGATGGTATTCCCGATTCTGTCTCCGGATACAACCCTTCCCGTGATGCGGTATGGCTGACCTAAAAAATGGTTTGCTGTTTCGATGTCCCCGTCCTCAAGGGCTTTGCGTATTTTAGTGGAGCTCACCGCTACATGATCAACTTCCTGGCTTGGAATTTCTTCCACGTCAAAGCCATACTTTGGAGCATTTAGTTTAAGTTGCTCAAAACTCCCTTCGCGATTCTTTCCGAAATGATGATCATATCCAATTACGAGTTTCCGTGTTCCAATGGTTTTGACAAGTATTTCCTGTATGAATTGCTCTGATGAAAGCTGGGAAAATTCTTTCGTGAAAGGAATGCGTATCAGATGCTGGATGCCCTGATCTTTCAGCAGTTCTGCTTTCTCCTCAAATGTGTTCAAAAGTTTAAGACTGTCATCTTCGGGATGCAATACCAGCCGGGGGTGTGGCCAGAACGTTAACACAACGGTTTCTCCAAAATTCCGCGACGCGATTTCCCGCAACCTTGAAAATATCTTCTGATGACCAACATGCACCCCGTCAAAAGTTCCGCTGGTAACCACAGCGAACTGCAGTTGCGTAAAATCATCTATACCGTGATAAATTTTCATTTGTGGCTTTGTAAATGATAATACTCCGGATTGTTCATGTCACTGAAGTTTACACCGGCACTTCATCAATTGTCAGGGCATCTTCAAGCCTAAAGCTTCCAATTCTCGTTCTGCAAAGCTCCGTGAGATAAGCCCCTACACCAAGTGCATTTCCGAAGTCGCGCGCAATGCTGCGAATATACGTTCCCTTTGAACAAATGATCCTGAAACTTGCTTCAGGTAACTGAATATTTGTGATCTCAAAAGTTTTTACTTCAACTTCCCTGTGCTTCAGATGTATCTCCTGTCCTTTGCGGGCAAACTGGTAAGCCCTTTTACCTCCGACCCTGATAGCCGAGTGCATCGGGGGCAGCTGATTGATATTACCGGTAAGGGCTTTTGTGGTTTCGTGTATTTGGCTATCGGTTATGCCGGAGATATCCTTTTCTTCCGAGATCGCGGTTTCCAGGTCATGAGACGGGGTTGATTTCCCCAGGATAAACTTGCCGGTATACTCCTTTTCCAACCCCATGAATTCCTCAATGCGTTTAGTCATTTTTCCCGTGCAGAGAATAAGCAACCCTGTGGCTAGCGGATCAAGAGTTCCCGCATGTCCGATCTTTTTTATCTTTAACCGGTAGCGCAGTTTATTCACGACATCAAATGAAGTCCATTCGAATGGTTTGTTGATAAGCAATACCCGACCGGTTTCTTCCTGCTTTTCCATTAAACGATGGAAAGTTCAATACCAAGATAGTAGAGGATGAGGATAAGGCTTCCTACCAGGATGCGGTAATATCCGAATACTTTAAAACCGTGACGGGTCAGAAAGGTGATAAAAGATTTGATGGCAGCCATGGCCACGAGGAACGCTACGGCATTTCCAATGAGCAGGGCTGTGATCTCACGCTCACCAAAGGAGCCGCCGTCGCGGTAAAAATTAAAGATTGATAAAACCGTTGCCCCAAACATGGTGGGAACAGCGAGGAAAAACGAGAATTCCGCCGCCGTTTTCTTATTGAGTTTTTGTGAAAGCCCTCCGATGATGGTGGCTGCTGATCGTGAAACTCCCGGTATCATGGCGATCACCTGAAAGAACCCGATCTTAAAAGCTTTTGGATATGTCACTTCCTGGTCGGCCAGTTCTTCCGTTTTAAAGATCCTGTCAACAAACAGGAAAAAAATGCCGCCCGCCAGAAGCATATAGCCAACCACATCCACCCTCTCCAGAAGGGCTTCGATGGTATCTTTCAGGAGAAGGCCAAAAACGACAGCCGGGATAAGTCCTAATAGTATTTTAAAGTAAAAGTCAAAGGACTGAAAGAAACGTTTCCAGTATAAAACCACTACAGAAAGTATCGCTCCAAGCTGAATGGCAACCGTAAACATTTTTGTGAACGGATCGTCAGCGATACCCAGGAGGGAGGATCCGATAATGATGTGGCCAGTTGAAGAAACCGGTAAAAATTCAGTAACGCCTTCAATGATAGCGAGAATGATCGATTCGAATATTGACATGATGATATCCGGGTATTAAAGCCAATGCTTTAACCTGTGGTGATAGTTTATTTTGTAGGCCGGTGAAGGATGGCGAAGATCTCAATGATGAAGCCTGCCATCACGATCACGGGGCCGAGTGTAAGCCCGAGAAAACCAAACCCGTGTTGTTGCTGGTCAAGCGACATAATGGTAAAGCCTGTGACCAGGGCCGCGATCCCGATGATCATCCATTGATAATTTTTTTTGCCGAAAGGAAGTTTATCCATAGTTTTTTAAATCGTTCAGTACAGTTCTTCCAGAGACATTCTCAGGTATTTTCTGATGGAAAAGAACGTGCTTAGCACAGCTACCAGAATGCCAATGATAAGTAAAATTGCCAGCAATATCATAAACTGCTCCTGATCGTGCAATACTTTCAGATCCGCAACCTTGTTTTGTGCATAGTCGCTCACCAGCCAGATAATAATAGAAGCGACTAACCCGCTGAGCAACCCATAGCCTGCCGCACGAATCAAAAAGGGCCGTTGAATAAACCATTTCTTTGCACCCACAAGTTGCATGCTTCGGATAAGAAAGCGCTGGGAGAATAATGCAATGCGCATTGTATTATTGATCAGCAGCGCAACCGTTAATAACAACATCAGGATGAGGCCTGCGAGTACGAGCGCAATCTGCGTCACATTTTCATTGACAGCTTCAATTAATCCTTCTACATAAAATACCTGATAGACACCGTTCATCTTCTGTATTTCTGCCTTGATCACATTCATCTGTTCCTGAGTGTGATAGGTTGGCTCGATACCGATAAGGTAGGCATCGCGCAATGGATTTTCACCGAGAAAACTGGTAAAATCTTCACCGGTTTCGGCAATAAATTTCGTTGCAGCTTCCTCCTTTGAAACAAACGTCACTGCGTTCTCTTCCTCCTTTGATACGTATTCAAGTGCCAGCAGCTTGTTTTTGATCTGCAGCCGCTGTGATTCAGAAACATTGGATTTAAGATAAACCTGCATCCGGATATTTTGGCGCACCTGTTTTTCCAATTGCTGGGAATAGATCAGCAACAACCCAAACAAGCCCACGACAAAAAGTGCCAGGGTGATGCTGATGACAACTCCGATGGCGGGATATCCGCCTAGCTTTTTTTTATGGGTACCCTTTTCCATTGAACTAAAGGCCAAATTTAGGAAAAAAAGCATTGCCGCGACCATCAGGAAATAAAAAGCCCCGCTACTGAAAAGTAACGGGGCTTTTGAGGGCTTTGTGTTATTTGGAACTGCGGTATTCCTTTAATTTCTTTATCAGCGCCGGGTCAGTGATAGGTGTCAGAGTCCGGACCTTATTATCCGCTTCTTCCAGCAGGTAATAACGGTCCTTGTAATACAGGAACACAGTGCGTTTTTCATCGGCGAAGAACTCCATTATTTCATAAAGGTTCTTCTCAAAAGGGCCATATAAAAATAACTTTCCATCCCTGAACTGATAGTGAAAAGTATAGCGCCGGTTTTCACGGTCCGTTTCAACCATTAATGAAGAATTACCCGGATTGTAAACCGGTTGGTTTTCTTTTTTAAGGCTATTATCACTATCGCTCACCCCGCTGTCAGGATTAAACACATCCAGCACAGGTTCTTTCGCCGGTATCTGTTCACTTTTATCCCCCGGAGCATTTAAGGGATCAGGCTTTTTAGCCAGCGAAGGTTTACTTTGTTCGGTGCCTGCAGAGGTCTGGTTCTTATCGGATTCTACTATTTGTTTCTCGTTGATTGCAGATTGTTCGCCTTCAGGTTTTATTTCAGTTCCGGCTTCGGGAATAACAATTTTTTCACCCGGTGCCTGTTCCTGGGAAGGAATTTCAGGTTCAGCAAGCCTTATCTCGTCGCGGTTTAAATACCAGAAAGTGGCCACCGCTATCATTAGGGTTACCACCGTTCCGAGAATTATTTTTGTGGCCACAGTATTGCCGGGATTGTTGGCAGGTATGGGGACCTGGTTAAGCATTGATTTTAACTCAGCGATCCGGGCATCCTGGATGCCTTTTATGAGGCGTTTCTGCAGGGCGTATTCGTGCTGAAGATCAGGATCTGCCTGAAGCCTTTGCTCGAATGCAGAACGATCCTGCTCGCTCATCCGACGGTTGGTGAGGTAATCGTCTAATAGTTCAAAGTCGCGTTCGTCTGCCATGATATTAATCTAAAAAGTCCTGCTCAGAATATTGAGATTTCACTAAATCGTCAAGCTTCTTTTTGCACTTGTATTTTTTTGTTTTGGCAGTATCAGTATTTGCGAAGCCAAGCTTTTCAGCGATGTCCTGCATGGACATTTCTTCAAAATAATAATACATCAAAACTTTCTTACAGGTATCGCCCAACTGATCCATACATTTGGCGATTATTTTTTCTTTTTCAGCCGTTTCCATATCGATGGAAACAGGGCTGTCTCTTTCTTCATTGGAAAGACGTTTTTTCCGGTCCAATTCTTTCCGCCAAAGGTTCTGGCAAATACTATAAATGTAAGTGCTGATCTTTGAGGTCAAAACCAATTTGCCTGACCTGGCCTTTTGCCAGAAAACAATCAACGCATCCTGGTATATATCCATTGCTTCGTCTTCCGTCCCACTATTGGTGATAACCAGCTTGGTCATCATCCGATAGTATTTTTTATACAACAACTCCAGCGCCTTCTCGTCACCACCCTGGATCCGTTCGAAGATCTCCTTCTCATTCATGCTAGAGCTTGTCCTGTATACCATTGTTGCGGGGCTTTGTAACCTCTTTGTTTACTCCTAATATGGTTTTTTATCGACGATAAACGTCGTTCGTCTGAATTTATGTAACATTTCCCGGCTCCGGGTTTTGTATCAGGTTACATCACCTTCCAACCTGAAGCTGGTCCTTCTAAAAGCCTTCACACCTTTCATTTTTCATCCACCCATTAAATTTGGCTCCGGTCTTAACAACTCACCGAAGCCACTTTTGCTCCCAGCCGGCCCTGTACACAAAGAGGCGAAATAAGTTAAACACTTTCAACTGAAATTTACCAAACTTCTGCCATTGATTTTAGACCCTGTTTCATGTTTATAGTCACGCGGTTGGGGAGAATTCATAGTTTTTCGGAAGTTCAGGAACTCCAAAAATAAAAAAAGCCTCGGATTAATCCGGGGCTGCCATGTTTTAAGTTGGTCAGGGTAGGGGTTTTTTCGCTACCAATTCCACCGATGGTTTCTTAAAATCGGGTTTTTCAGCTGAATCGTGCGTTGTTTCTGAAATATGGGGGGCAATAATCAAAGCCACAATCGAGGTTAATTTTATGAGGATGTTCATCGATGGTCCGGAGGTATCTTTAAAAGGATCGCCAACGGTATCTCCGGTTACGGATGCCTTATGCGGTTCTGATTTTTTGTAGTACATCTGGCCGTTAATTTCCACTCCTTTTTCAAAGGATTTCTTCGCATTGTCCCATGCTCCTCCGGCGTTCGATTGAAAAATACCCATTAACACGCCTGAAACCGTAATCCCTGCCAAAAGGCCCCCTAAAACCTCCGGACCAAAGGCAAAGCCTACGATGACAGGAGAAAGCAGAGCAATCGCTCCCGGAGCGATCATTTCCCGCAGGGAAGCTTTTGTGGATATGGCAACACATTTTTCATATTCCGGCTTCGCCTTGTACTCCATAATGCCTGGAATTTCACGGAACTGTCGTCTTACTTCATTCACCATGTCCATGGCTGCGCGACCTACCGCAGCAATAGCAAGCGATGAGAAAATAAACGGTATCATTCCGCCTACAAACAACCCGGCAAGCACGGTGGCTTTGTAAATATCAATTGAAGTTATACCTGCTACACCGACAAATGCGGCAAAAAGTGCAAGGGATGTGAGGGCGGCCGAGGCAATAGCAAAACCCTTTCCGGTAGCGGCGGTCGTGTTACCTACTGCATCAAGATTATCTGTTCTGCGACGGACTTCTTCCGGCAGCTGACTCATTTCCGCAATACCCCCGGCGTTATCCGCGATGGGACCAAAAGCATCGATCGCAAGTTGCATGGCTGTAGTGGCCATCATACCTGCTGCGGCGATAGCAACACCATACAATCCTGCGAAGTGATACGAACCAATGATGCCACCAGCAAGAATGAGAATGGGTAACACGGTTGATTCCATACCCACTGCTAAACCTCCGATTATATTGGTCGCGTGACCTGTGCCTGATTGTTTGATGATGGAAAGCACGGGACGTTTTCCCATAGCCGTATAATATTCTGTGATCATGCTCATAAGAGCACCCACGATCAGTCCGATGATGATGGCGATATAAACATCGGTTGATGTGAAGGTAACTCCCCTGTGGACAAGATTTTCAGGCAAGAGTAAAGTAACTGCAAAGTAGGAGACGATCGCAGTTAGAATTATCGATGACCAGTTTCCAATATTAAGAGCGTTCTGAACGCTGTCTGTTTCATTTTTGATACGCACGAACCAGGTGCCCACAATGGAAAAGATCAACCCGAGGCCGGCGATCAGCATTGGCAAAAGAATAGGTGAAAGTCCTCCGAAGTTATCGGCGGATGCATCTATCTCCTGGCCTAATACCATAGTGGCGAGGATCGTTGCAACATAAGAACCAAAAAGATCGGCGCCCATCCCGGCAACATCGCCCACATTGTCACCAACGTTATCAGCGATCGTAGCGGGATTTCTTACATCATCTTCGGGAATACCAGCTTCAACTTTTCCCACAAGATCCGCACCCACATCCGCAGCCTTGGTGTATATACCGCCACCAACACGCGCAAATAACGCAATTGATTCAGCTCCCAATGAAAAACCTGCAAGCACTTCAATAGCGCGCTTCATATCCAGTCCGTTCATGGCTGCTCCTTCCGGAACGAAAATCTTAAAGAGAATAATAAACAAACTACCCATGCCGAGCACTGCAATTCCCGCTACACCAATGCCCATAACAGAACCTCCGGTAAAGGAAATTTTCAAAGCTTTCGCCAGGCTTGTGCGTGCAGCCTGTGTGGTGCGGACATTGGCCTTGGTGGCGATCTTCATGCCGATGTATCCGGCAAAGGCTGACAGAAATGCTCCGAGAATAAAAGATGCTGCTATTAGAGGATGAGATTCTTCGATCAATGTCCCGGACCAACCCAGAAGTATTGCCGCGATGATGGCAAAATAGGTCAATATCTTCCATTCCGCTTTCAGGAAGGCCATCGCTCCTTTCGCAATGAAACCCGCCAGCTCCTGCATGTTCGCATCACCTGCATCCTGTTTGGTGACCCATGCCGATTTAACAGCCATGGCAATTAACCCGACAACACCAAAAGCAGGAATGAGATATAGGATACTGTTCATATTGTTTAAGTTAGGATCTGGTTTATGGTCAAAAAACCATCCGTAAAAGTGTGGATGGTTCAAAAATTTTGCGCAAAGATAGAATAAGTACTAAAACACCCAAAGCCCCTAAATCCCCTGAACCCCTAAATCCCCTGAAGGGGACTTTAAGTCTCCCTCAGGGATTTAGGCGCCAAACATCCGGCGAAGTGCATTCCAGAGATTTTTTTTCTTTTCCTCATCCAGTTGGTTTAGATCGTCCGCCCTGACCACTGTAAAACCTTGTGCCGGTGTTTCCTGATAGGTAGCAATATTTTCACGGGTCTCAGATCCAAAGATCAAAACGCGGGCAGGTGAATAAACAAGCAGGGACTTTAATTCGATCGAAGGTTGAACTACCATTTGAACGGCATTCAAATCAACTTTTACCGAAGTTAATATTTTTTGCAGCAACCTTCGTTCCTCTGCTGTATAGGTTTCCCATGCCCTGGCCAATACAACAACGATGGGGGCTGTAAAATAATAAAGATCTTCCTGAAAGAGATGTGTTGAAAGAGGGTTCAAGCCGGTCTTATTTAATGTCAAAAATAGATTTTAGCTCTTTCGCATCGTGGGGGTTCATCCGGTTGGCCAGGATCAGACGGAGTTGTCTTCTGCGCAGGGCGCCATCATATAAAGCGATCTCTTCCGGGGTCTCGGGTTCAATCTCGGGAACTTCAATCGGGCCTCCGGATCGATCCACGGCAACAAAGGTGAAGTAGGCGCTATTGCTGTCAATTTTCTTTTCCGAAGGAATGTCCTCGGCTTCGACATAAATACGCACCTCCATAGAAGAGTTAAAAGCACGGGTCACGTTTGCCCTGAGGGTTACCACGTTACCCAAACGGATGGGTTGTTTGAAAGAAATATTATCCACCGAGGCGGTAACCACCGTACAGTTTGAATGTTTTTGCGCCGAGATGGCGGAGACGATATCCATCCAATGCATAAGCCTTCCACCCATAAGGTTGTTGAGCGTATTCGTGTCATTGGGCAAAACCAACTCAGTCATACTGACGAAAGACTCCCGGGGAAACTTCTTTTTTTTAACCATTTATTAATATTTACAGATCTGGTCAGTAATGATATTTCAGGGTTTTTAAGCCCTTGCCAACGTTTGCAATTAGTTTCTTTCGTTAGTCGGCACAAAAATCAGAAAAAATACTTTGGAAACAACTCTATGATTTCATTAATTCGATGCTTTATTCATGGAAACAGGTCAGAATCTTCCGCTCTTCCTAAACTCGTCCGCGCTGCCGGAGTTGGCCTGTATTGCATCTACTTCCATTATCACCACCATCACTACTACCATTACGGGGTGACCCGTATTGCATTTATTCCCAACCAGGCAAGATAATGCCCATTTCCAGGAAATGCGTGCCTGAAAAAAGTAATAAGTAATAAGTTGTCATAAGTTGTAAGTAATAAGCTTGTGCGGATCAGCTCCGATTACGATCGCCTAATCAGGCAGAAGTTTTATTGCAATAATTAATAAAGAAATGAAGGTCTTAAAGTTTGGCGGTTCATCTGTGGCCACGCCCGCGCGTATACGTTCGGTAATAGAAATAATCAAACCCTATCTTACAGGAGATGTGGCAGTCGTGTTTTCTGCATTTGGCGGAGTAACCGATGAACTCATTGAGATCAGCAAGCTCGCATTGGACGGAGATCAACAGTACAGGCAGAAAGCCGATCAGCTGGAGAAACGCCACCTGGAGGCTGTACGCGAACTGGTCACTATCCAAAAACAGAGCACCATCCTCGCCCAGGTCAAAATAAAAATGAATGAACTGGAAGATGTGCTTCACGGCGTGTTCCTGGTGAAGGAAAGAACGCCGCGCACACTTGATTACATCATGAGTTTTG
>JBBDXJ010000081.1:0-41613 GCA_040902445.1 Cyclobacteriaceae bacterium
ATGTCTCCCCGAAGCCGCAGCGTCCCTGAGACAGGAGACACTGCGGAGACTTGCACCTTTCAGACCTTTCAACCTCTCAAACCTTTCAACCTAATCAACCTCCTTCAACCACGCCTCCCTTAATGCCACCTGCTCGGCTGTTGCCTGGGGGTTTGGGGCCAGGAGATGGCGTTGGGTTATTTCAACTTTTTTTATTGGTGCAGTGAGCGTGGTTTCTTTCGCTTCGCCATTGGAATCTTTTCGCAATACCGTGTAAGAAATATCCTTGCCTTCTTCGAGTGTTTGTAATTGTCTTTGGAAAAACGATCCTAATTCCGGGCTTCCGATTTCAGGTATATCCTCTCCGTTGATTTGCAACAGAACGTCACCTTCCTGGAACCCGAGGGCTTTTCCCAGTGCATTCAGGTGGGCTGTGGTGGCGATGTGCATCCTGGGTTTGTTATCGATTTGGGTTAACGCCAGGTCAGGGTTGTCAATTCCAAGGCTGAAATCCTGGAAGATATGTTCTTCCGTATAAATAATGCCGGCATCTTCAAACACTTCTTCAAATGGAAGGGGTTCAATTCGGTTGGATATTACCGTTGAATCCCCGGCAATCGGACCTTTGCCTTTAACATAGCGTTCAAAGAATTGCCCGATTCCGGGATTTGTCATCCGGGTAATTTCGTCGAACAGCTCTTCGTCTTTAAACGCTTTTTCCTTACCATATTTTTCCGAAAGTTTAAGCATCAGATCGCGCAGGCCGTTTTTCCCTCCCGAAAGTTTTTTTAGCTTGACATCCAGGCATAATCCAATAAGCGCGCCTTTCTGATAGACGTTGTAATATTGGTCATGATATTTATCGAGGGTAAACTTGCTGATCTCGGTAAAGGGCACATCGTCAATGAACTGGTCAGCGGTAATCATTTTTTCGCGAATGGACTGCATATATTCATCCAGTGTTATCAGACCATATTGAACCTGAACCAATCCGGCGAAATATTCAGTAACACCCTCGTACATCCACAGGTGCCGTGACATTTTAGGATTGTTGAAATCAAAATTTTCGATTTCTTCGGAGTGTACGGTAAGCGGTGTGACAATATGAAAGAACTCATGTGCTGCGAAATCCCGCAGTTGCTGATTCATTTGGTCGATCGCCATTTCGGGCATGTAATAAAATGACGAATAGGAGTGTTCAAGTGCTCCATAACTCAGAACAGGTTTGTCAGTGAAATAAAAGATAAATGCATATTTATCAACCGGAAGTTTTCCACCCAGGAATTCTTTCTGAGCCATGAGTACTTCACGTATGCTTTCAGCGATCTGGGCTGCAGTTATTTTTTTTGTCGGGGAATAGGAGCCGATCAAAACTTCTGTGTTGGCCACGCGGATGATCGCCGTATCCGGTTTTGCGTACATAAGGGGTGAGTCGACAAGGTGATCGTAATCGGTTGCTTTAAAAACATCGACAACTTTATTTTTATTATCAGCGCCTTTTTCGAGTTTGATGTTATTTGGTGGGGCTCCGGTTTGCACGGGAATTAATCCGGTAGAGCCGTACAATTCTTTTGATCGCAGAACATTTAATTGGAAATCGGGTTCTTTCAGGCCTTCAAAATATCCGAAGAATCCACTGGTGTTAATGACAAAATTTATGTTCTCTTCAATGTTGGTTCCCGCCGGCCAGAAGATCTCCGGGCCGGAAACTTTTGTATCCCAGCTATCGTCAACCCAATAGGTTATTTTAGTGAGTTTGTTGGCATTTTTTATGCGCCATTCATTTTCATTGAGTTTTTCTACGGGCAGTTCTTTTCCTCTTTTATCCAGAGCTTTCAGGTCAGCAACATACCTGCCGTAATCTGCAATTGCATAGGTGCCGGGCACGATTTTCGGGAAATAGAAAGTTATTTCCTTTTCGTTAATGGCAGGCGGAACCAGTTCAACATATACTCTGTCATTAACAACGTTTGTAAGATCGACAGCATATTGATATGGCTTTTCGTCTTTTCCCTGGCTTAAAGTAGTTTGTGCGGCCGAAACGATCAGGATAATTATTAGTATAATCCTCATTTGTTTAAATTTTGGAACCAAGTTAGTTTTATTTTGTTCGCTTAATAATACCTTAGCGTTTAACAGGCAATAAATACTGAAATTTACGTGAAGAAAACAGTCATTATTGGGGCAACAACCAACCCTGGCCGGTATGCGTATTTGGCGGCCCGTATGTTAACGGAATACAATCACGAAATCGTTCCGGTGGGTATTAAACAGGGGGAGGTGTTTGGAAGAGCAATATTGAATATTTTCGAAAAACCCGCAATTAAGGACGTTCATACCGTGACCATGTATATAGGCCCGCAACGCCAGCCCGAGCATTATGATTTTATTCTCGGTTTAAAGCCCAAGCGTATCATCTTTAATCCAGGCGCCGAAAATGATGAGCTGATCAACCGTGCAAAAGAACAAGGGGTGCAAACCCTGGAGGCCTGCACCCTCGTTATGTTAAGAAGCTTGCAATATTGAGGTAAGACGGAAGTAGGAAATTATATATCAAATCCGGGGTGTCGGGCAAGAAATGATTGTGGTCAAAAACCCACTCATCCTTGCTTTTTCAATACACCTACCAACACTATTTTCCACTGTTTATCCTTGGGATCTTTTTCTAAAACCCGGATCTCAGTTTGTTCAGGTCCTTTCACTCCATCCGTAATAACCCATTGTTTGAAGCGGGCATATGCTCCGTCTTTGTAGATCCGTAGATCTTCCCAGCTTCTGTCAACTTCAATATCCGTTGGTTTTGTGGTAACGAAGTAGTCTGAAAATCCGGTTTGAATGGCTTTCCATCCTTCGTAGTAATTGAAACCGGCAGCATCTGAAAAAGACCAGTACGCATAGGGCACGTGAGACCAGCTGTCAATCCAACTATCGTAATCGATATTAAAATATGCTTTTGTTTCCCGTTCGATCACAGCTTTAATAGCGTCTTCCTCGCTTATTTTTTGAGCTATCATCGAATGGGTAAATAAAAGGACAGCAGCCATTAAGGTTGTACATTTTTTCATGGCATTTGTTTGTTGGTACTAAGAGAAATATACTAAAAATACTTCTCAAAAACCATCCTGTTCCGGACTATAAAAAAATGGATTTTTTAAAAAAGGATTTTCTGGTTGAAATTCATCTGAAGAGGCGTGTTTGCTCTTTAAAGGATAGTTTGCCCTTAGAGGGTTAAACAGTCACGACACACTATTGTGCGGGATGCCGTGTTTATGGTTAATCAACGCGCTATTTGGTCAATAAAGCTGCGACCGAATTTCGGATAACATTGTAGAGTAGCTCAAATGACCGGAAGAAAAACAGAGTGGTTTACAAGAAATTTTCCGGCACCGCGAAGAGTGGATCGGGGAGACGTTTTTTGCAATGCGGAGGACATAAAAACGAATCAAAAACCACTGTTAATTCAGGAGAAAAAACAGCCCTTACCCAACCGTTTTGACACGGCGAAATATGTTCACTTTTTTCGCGCAAAAAATGCTGATACCGAGGCAAAAAGATGTATTTTTGGCGGTTCTAATCAACAAAAATGAGCGAAGTTAAAGATAAAGTCCCTGCTGGGTATTCTGCCAGTAACATTCAGGTTTTAGAAGGTTTGGAAGCGGTGCGGAAAAGACCTGCCATGTATATAGGCGACCTTAGCGTAAAGGGATTGCACCACCTTGTCTGGGAGGTGGTAGACAACTCGATCGATGAAGCCCTGGGAGGTTTTTGCGACCTTATCCAGGTGACGATCAATGAGGATAATTCGGTTACTGTTGAAGATAACGGAAGAGGTATCCCCACGGACATGCATGAAAAAGAGCAACGCTCCGCCCTGGAGGTAGTAATGACGGTGTTGCATGCCGGAGGAAAATTTGATAAAAACACTTATAAGGTATCAGGGGGATTGCACGGTGTGGGTGTATCGTGCGTAAATGCCCTCTCGGAGGTACTTCATGCAACTGTATACCGCGAAGGAAAGGTCTTTGAACAGGAATATCGCATAGGCGTTCCCCAGTATCCCGTCAGAGTGGTGGGAGAATCGGAGCGCAGGGGTACCACCATCCATTTCAAACCCGACAGGCAGATATTCCTGGTCTCTGATTACAATTATGAAACTGTCGCCTCCAGGCTTCGGGAACTGTCGTTTTTAAACCCGGGTATTCAGCTCACACTTAAAGATCTTCGCGAAAAAGATGAGAATGGCGCACCCCGCGGTGATACCTTTTTATCGCAGGGTGGTTTACGGGAATTTGTCAACTACATTGATGCAACCCGTGAAAAACTCATCCCCGAACCGATTTACATAGAAAATGAAAAAGGATCCGTTCCTGTTCAGGTGGCGTTGAGTTACAACACTTCCTTTACAGAAAATCTGGTTTCTTATGTCAATAATATCAACACCCATGAAGGTGGAACTCACGTCGCGGGATTCCGGCGGGCGATAACCCGTACCTTAAAAGCATATGCGGACAAGTCAGGGTTGCTGGAAAAGGTCAAACTGGATATCAGCGGTGATGATTTCAGGGAAGGTTTGACGGCGGTAATCTCAATCAAGGTACAGGAGCCGCAGTTTGAAGGTCAGACAAAAACCAAACTTGGAAACTCCGATGTTATGGGCGTCGTCGATCAGTCCGTAGGGGAGGTGTTAAACCATTATCTCGAGGAACATCCACGGGAAGCAAAACTTATTGTCAACAAAGTTATTTTGGCCGCACAGGCCCGGCATGCTGCCCGCAAGGCCCGTGAAATGGTCCAGCGAAAAAATGTGCTGTCGGGTACAGGCCTTCCGGGTAAACTGGCCGATTGCTCCAGCACCGATCCCAGTATATGTGAAGTATACCTTGTGGAGGGAGACTCAGCGGGAGGTTCTGCCAAACAGGGACGCGATCGAAATTTTCAGGCAATCCTGCCCCTGAGAGGAAAGATCCTCAACGTTGAAAAAGCGCAGGAACACAAGATATATGACAACGAAGAAATCAAGAACATCATCACGGCCCTCGGCGTAAGCTTCGGAACCATAGAAGACGATAAAGCACTAAACCTGAATAAACTTCGGTATCACAAGATCATAATCATGACCGATGCCGATGTGGATGGAAGCCATATCAGAACGCTTATTCTCACATTCTTCTTCCGGTACATGAAAGATCTGATCGAACGCGGTTTTGTTTACATCGCCTTACCGCCACTGTATCTGGTGAAGAAAGGTAAAGAGGAGCGTTATTGCTGGACAGAAGAAGAGCGCGCAGCGATTGTCAAACAACTTGCGGGAGGCAAAGAGGATTCAGTTCATATTCAGCGATATAAAGGTTTGGGTGAAATGAATCCCGAACAATTATGGTCCACAACCATGGATCCGGCCAGAAGGTCTTTAAAACTCGTCAGCATCGAATCCGCTGCGGAAGCCGACCATTTGTTTTCCATGCTTATGGGAGATGAGGTCGCCCCTCGCAGGGAATTCATTGAGAAAAATGCCAAATACGCCCGGATAGATATTTAAAATAGTTGCGAGCTAAGAGCCTCGAGCTTCGGGAAATAACAGGTTTAACTCATAGCTCGCAGCTTAATCTGACAAATTAATTATTCGTAAGTCAATAAAGATATGAGTGAGGCGGTAATGTCAATGGAGAGAATTACTCAGCAGATCCAGGAGAGTAACTATATCAGCCGTGACCTCAGTTGGCTCCAGTTCAATTACCGGGTGCTGGACCAGGCCAAACATATTGACCGCAGCATTTTCGACCGGTTGAAATATCTTTCCATCACCGCTTCCAATCTCGATGAATTCTGCACTATCCGGCTGGGGAGTTTGTATAACTATATCGACTACGGCAAAGAGCGATTCGACTATAGTGGTCTGCGGGAAGAACCGTTTCGCGTACTACTGCTTGCAGAGACACTGCGATTTTACAACGATCAGAACGAATATTATGTAAAGAAATTAAAACCGCTGTTTGAAAGCAATGGCTTTATAATAGCGGGGTATGCGGACCTTTCTGTAGAGACCACACAAAAGGTTAATGAATATTTCAACAGCATCATTTTTCCGATGCTTACACCCATGGTGTTTGATAATTACCACACCTTTCCCGTGTTAATGAATAATCGCTTGTTATTTGGGGTTGTTACGAAGAACCCGGGTGATACGCAACATCAGTTTAAAGTCAGTTTTATACAGGTACCGCATAATCTTCCGCGTTTTTATGAGATTGTCGCCGAAGGCAAGATCCTGTTCGTGCCTGTCGAAGACATCATCAGCTACAACATCCATCACCTTTTCAGGAACGTTGAGATCGCCAGCATCAACCTTTTCCGGATCAATCGCAACGGCGATTTCACACTAGAGGAAAGTGAAGATATTGAATCCAATTTTCTGGAAGACCTCAAGCGCAAAATTAAAACACGCAGGTCGGGAAGGGTGGTGCGCCTGGAAGTAGTTGACAAACCCGATCCGTGGATGATGCGCATCCTGAAGATCCAGTGGGATCTGGACGATCATAATATTTTTTATGTCTCCAAATCAAGCATGATTGATTTCACCGGTCTGCTTCAGATCGTTAACCACAAGGAGTTTAAAGCCAAACGCGCTCATCCGCCGGAGCATGTCAAACCTTTGAATTTCCCGGAACAGGGTACGCGAGACCTTTTCGAGGTTTTACAGGAAAGAGATATCCTGTTGCATCACCCATACAATTCGATGGAGCCCGTGCTGGAGCTACTGGAGAAAGCTGCGGATGATCCCTATGTGCTCTCCATCAAGATCACTATTTACCGGGTGGCGGCCAGAGAGTCAAGAGTCACTGCTGCATTGTTGAGGGCTGCGGAAAACGGAAAACACGTTTCAGTACTCTTTGAAGTAAAAGCCCGGTTTGATGAGGAAAACAATCTGCGGGAAGCACAGCGCTTACAGAAGGCCGGATGTTTTGTTATTTACGGTGTAAGCAGTTTAAAGACGCACACCAAGTTGCTGCTGATCGTCCGCCGTTATGGCGAAGACAGGGTCACAAGGTATGTCCATCTTTCCAGTGGCAATTACAATGAATCCACGGCACGGCTATATGTTGATATTGGTCTTTTGACTACGCGCGAAGTTTATGCAAATGATGTATCGGAATTCTTTAATGTTATCACCGGTCATTCGCAGCCGACTACCTATCGAAACCTGATCACTTCACCCAGCGATATGCGCATCCAGTTGTTGAATCTCGTAAGGAGAGAAGCGGAAAACGCAAGGCAGGAAATAACTTCGGGTGTGGTTATCAAGCTGAATTCATTTCAGGATAAAGAATTCATCGATGAACTCTATGCTGCATCCCAGGCTGGGGTGCCTGTGAAACTGATCGTTCGCGGCATGTGCAGTTTGCGCCCGGGAAGAAAAGGGGTAAGCGAAAATATCGAGGTTATCTCTATTGTGGGCGAATACCTTGAACACTCGCGCATCTATTACTTTCACAATGCGGGGAACCAGAAAGTGTATATCGGCAGTGCCGATGCAATGGTGCGAAGTTTTGACCGCCGGATTGAATCATTGTTTTTACTGGAAGAAGATATCCTCCGCAAGCAAGCCATAAACAACCTGCGCTTTAATCTCAAAGACAACGTCAACGCCTATATCATGCAGGAAGACGGATCCTATGTCATCAAAGAACAGAACGGAGAACCTGCGTTCAATATGCACAAGGAGTTCTATAATATCACGAAGGATATTGTGCTCGAAGCAACCCTGTTCTAGTTTCCAGTTACGGTCCGGTTGCCAGTTACCGGTTTCCTGTTGCCAGGTCCTGCCTTACATTGTGTGCTAAAAACAAATTTTTTTCTGATTTCACCGTTTCTTTGTCGTTCCTGATATAAGATGTGCGCGGATATCCCGGGTTACTCCTTATTTCAACAGTTGGAATTATGCAATTAACCGGCACCCGGCTACCTGGCACCCGGCTACCTGGCACCCGGAAACCGGCCACTATTTCTTACTCCACATATCCCTCAACGTGACGGTTCGGTTGAAGACAAGTTTTGTTGATGAAGAGTCGGAGTCAAGGCAAAAGTATCCTTTCCGAAGAAACTGGTAACGCTCTTCAGGTTTTGAGTTGGCGATCGCAGGTTCCGCATACACTGAAGGAAGGATCTGCAGGGATTCAGGATTGAGATAGTCCTTGAAATCACCATCGACCTGGCTGAGATCTTCAACTTTGAATAACCTGTCGTACATACGCGCTTCGATCTTCACCGCTTGGTGGATGCTGACCCAGTGAAGTGTTCCCTTTACATTGATCCCGGAAGTGTCAGAGCCGCTTCTGCTTTCCGGAAAATAGGTACAATTTATTCCTGTAACATTTCCTCCTGCATCTTTCACGACATCTTCACAACGGATGATATAGGCGCTTTTTAGCCTTACCATCTGTCCGGGGGCAAGACGAAAGTATTTTTTGGGTGGATTTTCCATAAAATCCTCCCGCTCGATGTAAAGCTCCCGGCTGAAGGGCATTTCGCGCTTCGAACCTTGTTCGGATTCAGGATTGTCTTCGCTTTTGAGCATTTCAACTTTGCCTGCATCATAATTGGTGATAACGATCTTCACTGGATCGAATACCACCATCCTGCGCTGTGCGATCTTGTTCAGATGTTCGCGAACGCAAAATTCCAGTAAGCCTACATCAATCAGATTTTCGCGTTTGGCCACACCGATCTTGTCGCAGAAATCCCGAATACTCTCAGGAGTATATCCGCGTTTGCGCACTGCGCTCAGCGTGGGCATCCGCGGATCATCCCATCCGTTCACGTGACGTTCGTTCACCAACTGCAGCAACTTGCGTTTGCTCATGATGGTATATGTCATGTTCAGCCGCGCGAACTCGTATTGCCGGGATGGGTAGATCTCCAGTTTATCGATCAGCCAGTCGTACAATTCCCGGTGCGGAATAAATTCCAGCGTACAAATACTATGGGTAACTTTTTCGATAGAATCACTCTGGCCATGCGCAAAATCGTACATGGGATAAATACACCACGCATCCCCCGTGCGGTGATGGTGCGCATGCTTGATCCTGTAAAGGATCGGGTCGCGCATGTGCATGTTGGGGTGCGACATATCTATTTTTGCCCTGAGAACCTTGGCCCCATCCCTGAATTTCCCGGCGCGCATTTCTTCAAAGAGTTTTCGATTTTCGGCCGTACTCCGAGATCGGAACGAACTGTCTTTTCCCGGTTGGGTAGGCGTACCTTTTAAACTTGCGACCTCCTCACTCGTGCTGTCATCAACATAGGCAAAACCATTATCGATGAGCCTGAGAGCAAACTGGTATAGCTGTTCAAAATAATCCGAAGCGTAAAGTTCATTTCCCCACTGAAAGCCAAGCCATCGCACATCGTTTTTAATGCTTTCCACGTATTCCGTTTCCTCAGTAACAGGATTGGTATCGTCAAAACGCAGGTTTGTGTATCCGCCGTACTTCTGTGCAAGGCCGAAATTGAGGCAAATACTTTTAGCGTGCCCCATGTGCAAATAACCGTTTGGCTCTGGTGGAAACCGGGTAATGATGCGCTGGTATTTCCCGGCGTTTAAATCGTTTTCAACAATTTCTTCCAGGAAATTTAAACTTTTCTCTTCCGTCATTGGGACTAGTCATTATAAGCGCCGTAAAAATAAGGAAATAAGGGAAATAAGGGGCATAGGGGACGTAACGGACATAAGGGGCATAAGGGGACGAGGGAAATAAGGAAATAAGGAAAAGGTATAAGTATAAGTTTAGGAGCATCAATTGCCTCCACCTTTGAATGAAGGATGGGTTTGGTATTTGGGCTTTAGCCCAAGTGGATTTGTGAGTGTCGGCAGTCCTGGGGTGCGGGCGGAATGATTACCTTCTTAAATTTGCTTAAGAAAAATCCGCTGCCCATTTTCAATTATGAAAACAGAGAAAATAGAGATTCCCATATCTGATTCTTTAGGGACTGTCAGCGGCGAGGTGATGGCTGATGGAGACATGACGTTCCTGTATGTCTTTGCTCATGGCGCTGGCGCCGGCCTAAATCACCCCTTCATGGCGAGGCTTTCAGTGGCTCTTGCTGCGCTTAAAATAGGAACCTTGCGATACAATTTTCCTTATATGGAAAAAGGAGGAAAACGGCCTGATCCACCCGCAATTGCTGAAAAAACGGTGAATAGCGTTATAGGCTTTGCACACGCGCGATTGCCCAAAACACCACTGCTTGCAGGAGGAAAATCCTTTGGCGGCCGTATGACGTCCCAGGCATTATCCAAATCATCAAAAAGTCCGGTCAAGGGCCTTGTCTTTACTGGTTTTCCCTTGCATCCCGCAGGTAGTCCGGGAACGGAGAGGGCAAAACATTTGGCAGACATTTCTATTCCCATGTTATTTCTGCAGGGTACCCGCGATGCCCTTGCCGACGTGACCCTCATGGAAAAGGTCCACTCCAGTTTGCCTTCTGCAACCCTGATTAAATTCGAAGGCGCCGACCATTCCTTCAAAGCAGGAAAACTGGATTTAATTCCCGCGCTGGCGGAAGCCATCAAAGAATGGTCATCTGGAATCCGGTGATAACTACTGAAATGTCCCAATGTGGCGAATACGTAGCGAGTTGAGAAAGTTATGCTAACAGTCATTTATCAACAACCCCTCCGCTTCTGGCGCGCAGCCGCTGCAAGCTACGGCGGGCAAAGCAAAACTATTAACTAACAAACCAGCGTTACTGCAAAATTTTTTTTTACGTCTTAAATTAATTCTCCCTATATTCGCGCATATTTTTTACAATTAATTTTAACATTTAATGAAAGAAGGAACAGTAAAATTCTTCAACGAAACAAAAGGATTTGGATTCGTGAAGGAAACAGCAACCGGTCAGGAGTACTTTGTACACATCTCTGGCCTTTTAGTTGACAAGATCTATGAAAATGATGAAGTCACTTTTGAGCTGAAAGAAGGAAAGAAAGGATTGAATGCAGTTAACGTAAGGTTAGCGAACTAATAGATCAAAACTTTTCACCAGAAGCCCTCCGACCTGTCGGAGGGCTTTTTTATTATATTGGTACTGGATTTGTATTCTCTCCGGATAAAACGCCATGAGAAACGTGAGTTTGGTCTTAATATTAACCCTGGTTTTTGGAACAACCTGCGGACAATCACTTGAAAACATCACCACCATTTCGTTCACGAAACAGTCGCGTGGTTTTCTCGATGAGGTAGTTATTTCCCGTGACAGTGTGGAAGGCGTGATAGAAAACCACAGAGTACCGGAAGACTCCAGGCACTATGCGGCGGATGTCGACCAGGATGACTGGGCTCAACTGATGCTTGCGCTGAAAGATATTTCCCTGGGTGATATTGATGGACTTCAATCACCCACCACGAACCGGGCGCACGATGGAGCCATCCATTCAAGCATTATCATCACATTTGAAGATGGAAATTCAATCTCCCACAGTTTTGACGACGAGAACCCGCATCCAGACCTTCAACCCCTGCTGGATGCCATTCTGGAATTCCGGATCAAGTAAGTTCTGCGTTCGGGGGTTTAAGCTGAGAATGCTGCCGCATTGGACAACGCTGGTTCCAGAACTTTCTTGCTGATCGCTCCTGCTGATTTATGAATTTTAATCCGCAGTGCGAAGTCTGTCAACACATTCATGTAGTTAATAAATGCCTCATATGGTGAAGGATAAGGACTGAAATAACTGTGAACTCCGCCATCGTTTCCTTTTTTTGTTGACATATAATAAAAATGATCACTCGTCTGAAGAGATCTCCATTCCTTTAACAGCGCTTTATCATGGAGGTTTTTCACATTCGCCTCAAGTTTTACCAGGGAATCAAAAGCATCGCGTTGCATTTCATTTCCAAGCCATGCTGATAAGTCGCGTTCTTCGTCGGCCCAGGAAATGAAGTCCTGTATGTAAAGCTTATTGCAGGCTGGAATATTTTCAACAGCCTCGGTAGGAGTGAGAAATTGAAAATTCCTTGCCCTGGCCAGACTGGTGAATAGATTTTCTACGAATGTAAAAATGCCGTCTTCTTTTTTCTGGTGTTCTCCAAAAGTTTCATAGTCCATCGCAAGGTTGATCACTTTTTCCTGTGTGGGGATTGCGTTCAGCCAGCTTATATACTGTTCGGCAGTGAGGGTAGGTTTATGAGAAAAACGAAAAGAGATGTCATCGCTAAGGCGATAATTACGCAGCAGTATTTTGAGATCCTCCGCAGGATGTTCAAAGACGTGATGTGGACTTTGTGGGCCGAGAACGCGATCAACGCCATCGATTATTACACCGGTAAAGCCGAACTGTCTGATCCGTTCTCCAATCTGATCGCTGTAAATAAGTTCGGTATTGCGGAAGACGTTTGACACCACCCCGAAATGCCTTAGGATCGTTTTCTGATGTTTCTCAACCTGCAATTCGAATTCACTTCCTGGCATGAGGCACGCCATCGAATGATAGTAGGTTTCAGTGAGGAAGTCTACCGACCCGGTTTCTGCCAGGCGGCGGAAACCATCGAGCACTTCAGGAGCATATTCTTCCAACTGATCGATGATGGTCCCGGAAATAGAGAATGCTACTTTGATATCCGGATATTTTTTAATGAGCTTCAGCAAGAGAGCATTGGCAGGCAGATAACAGTTACTGGCTACACGCTGAATGATCTCCTCGTTCAGGTTATCGTCAAAATAGCCGCCGTTTGCGCCGATATCAAAGAACCGCAGTGTGCGAAGCCTTCTGGGTTGGTGAACCTGAAAGTAAAAGATCAGATTTTTCTGGTTTTTCATTCTTTGTACTGAGCTCATAGTATAGTGTGGTTATTTTTTTCGCTGCCTTATCCCAGGTGATATTCTTGATTTGTTCGGAGCCATTTTTTTTCAATGTGTTGGCAAGGCTCTTAAACCTCAACAGGTTACAAATTGCTTCTGCCAGCGCCTCGCTGTTCCAGAAATCCACTTTCATAGCATGTGGCATTACTTCACTTACGCCAGCCTGTTTGGAGAGGATTACAGGAACTCCTGCCTGAATTGCCTCCAGCGGCGCAATGCCAAAAGGTTCGGATACAGAGGGCATCACATAAACATTTGACATCGCCCATATCCGGTCAATATCTTCTCCTTTTAAAAATCCCGTGAAATGGAAATTTCTTGAGAGTCTCGCCTGTGCAATGCGTTCAAGCATGTGGGGAAGTTGATCTCCCGATCCCGCAACAACAAAATGCGCATCCGGAAATTGTTCGTGAACCTTGCGGGCAGCTTCAACAAAATACATCGGGCCTTTCTGGTGGGTGATCCTGCCCAGGAAAGTTACGATCTGTGAACCCAGAAAAGGTGCTCTCGCCGTTGTGCCTGCGGCTGACCTGGGAGAAATTCCGTTGTGCACAACTTCGATTTTTTTCTCATCAACACCGAAATGTTGAATACAAATCTTTTTTGTCCAGTAACTCACGGTAACAACTTTGTCGGCCAGGCTCATCCCTTCTTTTTCAATAGCGAAAACCGCCGGATTGATGTTAGCCCCGGATCGATCGATCTCTGTGGCATGTACATGTACCACAAGGGGTTTTCCACTGATTTTTTTTGCTGCAATGCCGGCGCGATAGGTCATCCAGTCGTGCGCATGAATAACATCGAATGAATGTCTGCGGGCGATCTCTGCACCTGCCTGGGCATAACGTTCAACTTCCTCCAGCAGATTTGAATTATAGGCACCTGAAAATGGATAAGGTTCTTTTACATATCGCGCTTTCTTTGCTCCCTGCGACGGATGTGATTCAGGTAAGGAACGAAGGTTTGCCGGTAAGGTGCGGTTATGCCTTTTGTCAAATGAATAATTCCAATTTTGAAGACCTGAGGCAGTATCGGTTTCGGACGTAGGTGCATAAGGTGAAAGCAGGGAAGGGACTTCGATAACTGTGTGTGTTCCTTTTGATCGGGAAAAAAAGTTTACGTCAGCTTGCTTTCCACTTTCTTCAATAGTTGACTGGTGTGAAGAACGACTTTTTTCTTCAGCAGAAATAATGTTTGCTGATATGATCTTTTTTTGACGGATAGGAACAGCGCTTGCGCTGAGGAAACTGGTGCGGTGGGCAAATTCACCCCCGTGCAGCTTCGGAACCGTAAAAAGTACATCCACCTCCTCTTTCTCAAGAGCCTGGGTTAGACCTGCGCATGCAGTCCCTAATCCTCCGGAAATGTGCGGGGGGAATTCCCACCCAAACATTAGTACTTTCATCGTATAGGCAAGAGTCGTTTGTGTCGCGGTATAACGTGGTAAACTACGTTCGGAAACTCAGTAACCTTCAAGGACTAAAAAAGCTATGCCTGAACAGGGTGCAAGGGGGTCTTTTACAGGAGATTTCTTTTACCGGTGAATAAGAAGTGGAGGGAACGCTTATTACCCGTCAAAATATTTAAAAACTTACCAAGGTTAATGATCGTTGCAACGCAAATGTAACCCCTATATTGCCGGTTTAACCAAATTGTGGAAAGACCTCCACACGCATTCTCTCCATCTTTTAAGGTGCTAACCGAGCGTTGCCTCCAGTGTTATTTTGGTATTCAACAGCTTTGATATAATGCAATTTTTCCTGGCATCATCAGCACATTCCTGGAATTTTTCTTTTGTGATTTTCGGAACCTTTCCTTTTAAAGCCAGGTGCGCCTCGGTGATAGCCCCGTCACCCAAGGTTATCGTACACACAACATTCAGATCGTCAGGGGTAAAGCCTGCTTCACCTAAAATAAAACTTAACTTCAAGGCGAAACATCCGGCGTGCGCAGCCGCGACCAGCTCTTCCGGATTAGTGCCAGTTCCTTCTGCGAATCGCGAACCAAACGAATATTGTGTCTTATTGAGGGTGGAACTTTGAGTTGTTAAATGTCCCTTTCCTTCTTTTCCAGAACCTTGCCATACAGCCGTCGCTTTCCGTTTCATAATGGTTAGAATTTTATGATTAAACTATGCTTTTCGCTGTGTTAAGGTACAACGGTTTATATGGTTTTTGTTGTCTCAACCGGATATTTCTCTAAAGCTTTTACAAGCTCGCCCTCATTGGTGAGATCAAGTCGCAAAGGAGTGATCGAAGCAAAGCCGTTTTCAACGGCCCACCGGTCGGTACCTTCTTCTGCCGGCTCCAGTGGCACAACGGTAAACCAATAATGTTTGCGCCCCATCGGGTCTTCGCCGGGGACGACCTTTCCATCGTATAACCTTACTGACTGTCTTGTCCAACGGATCCCTTCCGGTTTTTTAGGAAAATTTACATTCATTAGAAACAACTCGTTCTTAGCCAACAGCAAGGCTAATACTTTCTCCACGTATGGTGCCAAAGTATCCCATTCCGGCTCAGATTTTCCGGCTGGCGTACTTAGGGCAATCCCCTTAATACCGAGAAGCACCGCCTGTTTAGCGGCAGCCAGCGTTCCGCTATGCCACATGGAGTTTCCCAGGTTCAAGCCCATATTGATTCCCGAGAGGACAATATCTGTTTTCTCCCAGAGGTGAGTTCCGAGTGCAACGCAATCCGCTGGCGTACCATTAACCCGGTAAGCCTCGAGCCCGTCAAACTTAATCGGAGATTTTTTGTAGGAGAGGGGACGGGTAGCGGTGATGGCGTGGCCCATCGAAGATTGTTCAACATCGGGAGCAACCACGCGCACTTCCCCGAAGTGGCTGGCAGCTCTAGCCAGGGCAGCAAGACCGGGGCTATAAATTCCATCGTCATTAGTTACTAAGATTCTCATATCCTGTAGTTTTTCCAATTTCATTCCATAAAAATGCTGGTACACAATTCATTGGTGAATGCGTGTAAGGTTTTGGCGCTATGAAATTGGACAGTTGCCAGCATAGGCACCAAAATCGAAAATATTAAGTATTCACTGTATCCTCAAGCCAAAAAATCAATTTGAAATGAAAAAAGCCACGGTTCTGCATAATCCTGAAGCAGGGGAAGGGGAAACCTCAAAGCGGGAACTGATAAACAAGATCGAGTCCGCTGGATTCAAATGTAGTTATTCATCCACAAAACAATACCGCTGGGAAAATATCGAAACGGAGGATATCGAATTCCTTATTTTGGCCGGGGGCGACGGTACTGTTCGGAAAGTCGCGGAGGAACTTCTCTCGCGTAAGGTGATCGAAAAAAAGCTTTCGCTGGCATTGTTGCCATTAGGAACGGCAAATAATATCGCAAAAACACTTGGGTTGGACGGAAGCACCCGGGAAATCATTGAAGGCTGGCAGGAAGGAACAAGCAAAAAATTTGACGTTGGAATGATCGATGGATTAGATGAGCCCTCTTTTTTCCTGGAAGCTTTCGGATATGGGCTGTTCCCCAAGCTGATGCAACAAATGAAGAAACAAAAGAAAGATGATATCTCCGATCCTAAAGAAAAAATGCAGGCAGCCCTGGAGTTGCTTTACGATCTTATTATTGAAGCTCCGGTAAAAAAGTGCAGCCTTAAAATAAATGATATCGACTACTCGGGAGAATTTCTGCTGGTCGAGGTTATGAATATACGATCGATAGGACCAAATCTCAATCTCGCACCAGAGGCGGATCCGGGCGACGGCGAGTTCGATGTAGTGCTGATCACCGAAAACCAACGGAAAGCACTGGCGGAATATGTGCGGAAAAAAATGAACGGCAAGGAAGTGCAGTTTGACTTTCCGCTCTTAAAAGCAAAAGAGCTTGAGATCCTATGGGATGGTAAACATGCTCATGTGGATGATGAATACTATAAAATTGAGAAGCCTTTAAGGATAAAGATCGAAGTGCGCGAAGGGCTGCTTGAATTCCTTTTGCCGGCGGAATGACCGGTTCTTCAATTCTTCTTACAAACCCTGCCTATGTTTTAGAAAGGATCATTCGAAGCCACCACCTGTTTAAAGATGGAAGAAAGTGGGGTGAACTGGTACACTTTGGTTTTTTACTATGTAGAAGTTAAACTAACTTTCCCAAATGCTACGGTGCGCTGCTATGGTTTTGATTTTCCTTCCGGCTGTTTTGCACGGGCAGACTGAGTTTGGCATTAAAGGTGGTTTAAATATTTCCGACATAGTCATGACCAACTACATCAACCCCGATGTTGAAGCCGACCTTAAATTAAAACTCGGGTTGCACGCAGGAGTATTTGTCAGCGGCACGGTGAACGAGAAGATCGGAATGGCTGCAGAACTTTTATACAGTGATAAAGGTGTTAAAGGATTCAGCAATATTCACCTTCACTATATCACCCTTCCCCTGATCATTCAATATCAACTGGCAGAAAATATTTATGCGGAATTAGGGCCGGAGCCGGGCTACTTGTTTTCGTCCAGGTCGGAGCTTGGGGATGTGAGCGGCACCTATAACAATAAGTTTGACCTCGCATTGGATGGAGGCTTCCGCTTCAACACTTCAAAACTGATCTTTGGGATCAGATACTGTGTAGGAATATTCAGCGTTCGGGAGCCCATCGAAACCATGGGCGCTTCCGGAATTGAAAAGATCAAATACCAAAACCGTGTGCTGCAGTTTTCGGTGGGTTACAAGTTATGGACCCTTGAGTGAAAGGAATCCTTCAAATCATTCTGTTAATTATGGAATTCTGAAAATCCTGATCAAATCTCATCTGTGTCGCGGCGCCTTTTCAAGAGGCTGATGCCGCCTGAAAAAAAGATCAATCCCAGGATCGTGAGGGCCCAGGGGTGTAAGGCAACAATATCCCTTCCGAAGATTCCGAGAACACCCATTGTCAATCCGACGAATCCGGCAAGGGTAAGCAAAAAGGCTATGGCTTTTATCATGAGTTCGTCTACTTCAGATTTTCTTTTTTTCCATTAAATTAATTGCAGCGGCAGCAACCAGTCCGCCGATGACGTACCAGGAAACAGTAAGTACTTTGGTTTTCAGCGTTCGGGTCGTGGCTTCCTCGTTTAATCCGAGGGATTTAGGTAAAACGACTGCACCCAAACCTGCGGCCAGGCCCAATAAACTTCCTCTTATAAGGGTTTTTTTCTTGTCACCTGAATCAGCCATGCTGAAGTAAAGTGAATTGCTAACGAGGTCTCCTGCCAGCGCTACGGGAAAAAGTTTTCCTGCTGTCTGAGCAAGTATATTATTTCCCTTCATCAGACGTGCAACGGCATTCATACCGAGCAGATCCATTCGGGGCGCATCTTTATCCAGTTTTTTTACGCTTTCATTTAACAGGGTCAGAGTACATGCGCCGGCAAGCCCTCCAATTGTGCTTTTCAAATTCATCTTTCAGTTCATTTGGTTAGCCTGCTACCTAAAATTACAATGCCACATCTTTCGGGGCAATGCCGTTGCCAATGCGAAATGAGATGTGATCAATGTAAACTTTGCGAAGGTTGTCTTCATTGATTTTTTTATTGCCTTCTTTTGCAACTTTCACAAGGTGATTGATGTACCAGTCATAGTTATCAACGGTGACATATCCGTTTTTTAAACCGATGTCCCTCAGGGCCATTCGAATCGAATCGCGGGCGGAGATTGTTCTGCCTTCATCCAGGAATGGAAAGCGGAACCACTTCATATAGGAAGAGTACAAATTAAGCATGCTGTCCGCGCGTTCAACATCCCGGATATAATTGCCGGTGCCCAGCAGGTCGATGCGCCGATGAGTGTTTGAATGGTTTCCCGACAAATGCCCGGCATCAACGTACTTCTTCAGCCTCTGAATATTCCTCTGATGAATGCTCCCGGTCACCACAAAGAACGCAGCCTCTTTCACGTGATGTTTCTTCAGGTGATCGATGATCATGGTAGTGCGCTCCTCACCGCGAAGGAGCGGACCGTCCGGAGTAGGGGCATCATCAAAGGTAATTGCGATCTCCTGAGCGCGGGTGCTGAAACTGAAAAGAAATAGCAGTAGAAAAATTGGTCGGATCACATTCTCGCCATTATGGGCGTCCGAAAATAATGTTTATTTGTAATAACTCACTCCGCGCCTTTGCCTAATCCAAAAAAAAGGGAAAAAATTCTTTTGCCGCCAGTGACAAAACGAAAGTCATGTTTAAGTTTTTTCGCGAAGGGGAAATAAAAAAAGACTGGCAAAAGATTAACCAGTCTTTAAGGCTTTTTTTGAATGGGTATTAAGTTCTACACTCCAATCAATTGAGTACACTACTCTTTATGTTTGAAGGAGCAGTCCGATAATAAGAGTCAAGAATAAAGCTGACGATTGACCGGATATCGAGTTCGCCCTGTTCCACAGTATGTTTCAATGATCCGTTTTCATATAATTCAAAATGGCGTTTGCCGCCCAATTCAGCCATCTTGTACTGATAAGGCTGGCCTTTGTAATAAACTTCTTTCATAGTGCTTAAGTTTTTATTTAACAACCTATCGTGTTTATACCCCCCTCGGATTTCAGTCCTGGGACTATCCAGAATGTAAATTTCAGACACAATTGGTTCTGTAAAGAATGATTTTAAAAATGTATGCCCGCTTGGAATATCCTGAAGTGCCGGCAAAAATTCCTGGTTGCCAGAGATTTTGTGTGTCGGTTATGTTTCCGAAAAGCCAAATCTTATCCGGCCGACGCGGCGGTTCAACTTTCCAGTATTAAAGCTGGAGAAATTTTTAATGCTTAAATGCTGCTTTTAATCTCCTCATCCTGGTGTAATATCGCATGGACTATTAGCACAATGTGAGATGCCTGGTCTGGCTACCTGAAATCCGGATAAAATGCATTGAAAAATTCGACTGCCGGTTCAAAGGAAATTATTTCGTTTCAGACAGTGATAAAGTTGGATTCCCTTTATGACCCGAGCGACGCGGAGGGCGTTCGACGGTAGAGGTTACGAAGTTCTGTGTACAGCGACCGAGAGATCATGCGGCTATTTATGTTGTACTTTTTAGGAATTGATTCCACATTTTGATTGCACTATCTGGCAGGCAATTGCGTTATCTTTGCATAGCGGACTTTAATGCTTCGACATTTTGATCGGCGTGTATATATAACCCGGGAGCGGGTCTTTTAGCTTCACTTAACCCACTTAAACAATTATTCCAAAGCATGAGGATCCTTTCGCTTTTTCTCTTTGCTGCGTTATCATCTTCGGCAGCAATCGCCCAGACATTAGAATCACTAACACGCTTAAATCAGGATACGATTAAGCAGGACACATTGAAGCGGGAAACGCCATCATCGGTGCCTGCAGGAAATGAACAGCTCAGTGCACCGAGGAATTATTACAACCTGATGCGGAATCGCCAGGTGTTAAGAAAAGGATTGTTTTCAGTTCACAAGGTTTCTGATAACTATTATTTCGAAATTCCTGACAGCATATTGGGACGCGACCTTCTTGTCGTCGCACGAATTTCTCAGGGGGCAGCCGGCGTTCGCCCTGGTTATACTGGCTACGCAGGTGACCAGATCGGAAGTACGATCATCCGGTTTGAAAAAGGCCCTGGTCACAAATTATTTTTAAGACGCATAACGTATGAAGAACAAGCGGGAGATACAACCGATGCGATGTATCACGCTGTGGTACGTTCAAACCTTCAACCACTGGTGGCTGCTTTTGGTATCGGCGCTTACTCTCCCAATGCAAAAGGAAGTGTTATTGATGTGACCAGTTATATCAATGGCGACAACGACATATTCTTCTTCAATTCAGCGACGCGAAAATCCATGCGTGTGGGTAACCTGCAAAGCAACATGTGTTACATAAAGGACATCAATGCCTTTCCGCTCAACGTTGAGATCCGCACTATTAAAACTTATACGCAGTCAAACTCCAGGTCAACCTTCACTATGGAACTGAACACTTCGGTTGTGTTGCTTCCGGAGTTGCCGATGCGCAAAAGACTCGCTGATAAAAGAATTGGATATTTCACTGAGCGGTATACGGATTACGATGCGAATCCACAGGGAATTAAAGTGGTGAGTTTTATCAAACGCTGGCGGCTTGAGCCCAGGCCGGAGGATCTTGAGCGCTACAAAAACGGAGAGCTCGTTGAACCTCAAAAGCCGATTGTTTATTATATCGATCCCACGACGCCAAAAAAATGGGTTCCTTATCTGATAAAAGGTATTGAAGACTGGCAGGTCGCGTTTGAGCGCGCCGGATTCAAGAATGCCATTCAGGCAAAGACGGCGCCACAAAGCGAGGAGTCGGTGTGGAGTCTTGAGGATGCGCGTCACTCCGCCATCGTCTATAAACCTTCTTCGTTTGCCAACGCGGCTGGCCCTGTGATCACCGATCCCAGAAGCGGCGAGATACTTGAAAGTCATATCAACTGGTATCACAACCTGATGTCCATATTGCGTAATTGGTATCTCATTCAATGCGGTCCGATGGATTCACGGGCGCAGAAGATGCAATTTGATGACGCGCTGATGGGAGAACTTATCCGCTCAGTAGCGGCGCATGAGGTAGGCCATACGTTGGGTTTAACACATAATTTCGGCGCCAGTTCAACTGTGCCTGTAGAGAAATTGCGCGACCGTGAATGGCTTGACGTACACGGCCACACTCCCTCCATTATGGACTATGCCCGCTTTAACTACGTAGCACAACCCGAGGACAGTGTGGGCGAAAAAGGTTTGATCAGCCGCATAGGTGCCTACGACCTTTGGGCGATAGAGTGGGGGTACCGATGGTATCCTGATCTGAAATCACCGGAGGAAGAAAAGCCCGTGCTGAATCAGTGGATCGTGGAGAAAATGGAAGATGACCGGGCACTATGGTTTGGATCTGAATTCTCTTCTGACGACCCACGCACACAAACTGAAGATCTTGGTAACAACGCCATGATAGCCGGAGAATACGGCATTAAAAATTTGAAACGTGTTATTGGCAATCTCATGGACTGGACTTACAAGGAAAATGAAGGCTATAATGATCTTCAGGACCTGTACACCGGCGTGGTGCGGCAGTTTGATTACTATGTCGGCCATGTGCTGGCAAACATTGGTGGCATATACGAAACTCCGAAACTTGCAAGTCAGCCCGGACCGGTTTACGAAATGGTTCCTGTTAAAATTCAACACGAGGCGCTTGAATTCATCAAAGCGAATGTGTTTTCAACTCCTGCCTGGCTGCTGGATACTATGATCCTGTCAAGGGTAGGCGACTCTCCAACACAAACCATCGGAAGGTCTCAGGACTGGGTATTGAATTATCTGCTCAGCACTAGTACGGTCAGCAAGCTGGCTGTCAGCGAGGCTATGTATGGCGACAAAGCTTATCGGCTTATTGACTATTTTAATGACATAGATCGCACCATGTGGACTGAGTTGAAAAATGAAAAGACCATTGATCTGTACAGGAGAAATCTTCAGCGCGCCTACGTTGAAGCCCTTATATCCCTTTCCAATAAATCCGGAAAAGATTATCGCGATGCAGGGCCAATTGTAAAAAATAAGCTGGTGGAAATTCATGCCGCCATTAAGAAGGGCACAAAGAAAATAAATGATCCTATGAGCCAGTACCATCTGAAATTTTTGGAAAACCGGTTGTCCGAGGTCATTGAATAGTCCGGATATTAATCCATTATCCTCGCGATTCCATTATCCTATTAATCTTCTGAATGAATGGCTGCGCAATTTTACTTACCATACCACGATCGATGTTTTCACTTATGGGGTCAGTCTCATGATTCTGGCAGTCACCGTAACCCTCACTAGCGGTGACCAGGCTGTAAAAGCTTCACTGGCCGATCCGGTAAAGTCACTTCGAAGTGAATAGTCCAGGTAGTGGCCGATGTTTACAGAAGCTATCCTGAAACGTTTATGTGGTAAACATCCGTTTCATTGCGCGAAATATTTTGAATAAAGAAACCTCCTGGCTCGGGGATATCTTCAAGAAGGTCAAATTGCAGGCAGGATTTCGGTAATCCTGAGAAAATCAAAAGGAAGGAATATTCACCTCCATCGGGAATTTGTGTCCAGACAGGGGCCATGGAAATATTCTCTGCGTGGATCAGTTTGGAACGGGTGCCCGACAGGCTGTCTACGAGAAAGGTAGTTTTCCAGATGCGGATCAGCATATTCTCCCACTTATTGCGAAAGGAACAATGCACGTAAACAAAGGAATCATCTAATGTCTGGGCATCTATGTTCGTCAAGGTTTCAATATCCACCTCCGGCTTCGTGACACCCGGGGCTTCGCGGTCTTTATTAGCAGAGATATTAAGAAAACGTGGATTCACAACGCGGCGGATTCTACACTATAAATTTACAAACTATTCGACATCAGTCATAAATATCAGGCTAAAAAACTATAATCTGGCGCCGTCAAAAAAGTAAAAAGTCCGCTTTGGGTGCGGACTTTCTATTGTGGTTAGTGAGATTAAAGTTTCGAACTCAGCGCTTTCCCCATTTTGAATTTTGCTACTTTTTTTGCTTTGATTTTGATGGACTCCCCGGTAGCAGGATTACGCCCTTTTCTCGGAGCTCGTCTCTTAACAGAGAAGGTACCGAAACCCACCAGCGTTATTCTTTTGCCGGACTTTAAAGCTTTCGTCACGCCATCAATAAAAGATTCAAGAGCTGCCGTTGCCTGTACTTTTGTAAGACCCGCGTCTTCGGCAATCTTGCTTACTAATTCAGCTTTATTCATAGTGGTTTTTAAGGTTATAACGGCTGGCAAAGATATGGGCTTTTTATTTTAAACAAACAGTTATTGCTTTTAACAGCTGGTATTACTCTTCATCGAATATTTCCCGGAAATTATCCCGTACCACCTTCGTCCGGGATAATCAAGGCATCGTTTTGGTATCTGGTAACGAAACAAATATTGCCATCAAATGCTCATTTTTACTTTTCTTCTAACGCTGCTGCTACAACCTGCGCCGTTGAACATAATAAGTCCCGACTTCCCCAATGGAGGGGCCATCCCGGCAAAGTTTACCTGCGATGGTGAAGATGTGAATCCTACTCTCATTGTCAACGGTATCCCCGAGGGCACGAAAAGTCTGGCCCTTGTCGTCGAAGATCCTGATGCGCCGCTCACCACCTACACTCAATGGCTGGTTTGGAATATTCCTCCAACGGAAACCATTGCCGAGAATAGTATTCCGGGAATTCAGGGAATAAATACCGTTGGGAAAAATCCTTACCGCGGACCTTGTCCGGTAGCCGGCTCCCAGCGCTATTCATTTAAGGTTTATGCGCTTAAGAGGATACTTACATTACAACCCGAAGCTGACAGAAGTGAATTGGAGAAAGCAATGCAGGGTCACATACTTGCTACCGGGGAACTCCTGGGAGAATATGACCGCACGGTTGCTGTCGGGAAAAAGAAGAAAAAGTAGTTGGAGGAGACCGCATGAGTGGGCGAGAGATCAGGCACAAACGAATAGAAATAAAAAACCCCCGGACGACTTCCGGGGGTTTTTATTTACCTAACCTATACCTGAAGGTTGACTGTTATAGTCGGAGTTATTACTTAAAAATATTGTGCCAACCTTAGCATGAACCCCGCCGGCATCCCAAATCCAAATACCGATGCTGTGGAATGTTCTGGACACCTGTTTTCCGTAAACGTTTTCGATGTATTAAAACTAGCGATTCCTGTGCTTTCTGTACTCGGTTATGTCTTTATAGGCAAGTTAATTTCCATTATTCTGTCATTGACCATTGAACTGAAGGCCGAAATCGTATGGAAAGCTGTGGAGGCATATCCCCAGTAAGATTCAGATTTTGTCAAAAAAAAAAGTAATAACCTGGTTTGCGAATGAAGCAGCTGTTCGTCGCAAATGTTTTGCACAATTCCACATAGTTATCCACAATTCAATAATTCACGAAATGTGGCGTGTGTAAGGAACTGGCAATTTGCGCTGGAATGTTCCTCCGAATAAAATTTCCGCTTCTGGCATAAATCATTAACAGAACAAAAATGCTCCGAATCAAATTTTACTCATATAATCGGTTCCGCTGAAAGAAGATGCCATCGTTTCCCTGTCATTTAGTCCAGCATGTAGGGGTACCGTGGTCCTGCAAATGATGATAAAAGATCGACTCTAGTAACAAGGCAAGTTAATAGCGCATGTGCCTTTAACACCACAGGCTGAAATGCGTGGTCTCTTCATGAGGATTCTTAGGGCCTGCTTTTTCTCTCACGCGGGTTTCCTTTTCAGGGATTTTCGTATTCATAAAACCCTCGGGAATTGAAGATAATTTCGGATATTTAGGGTAATGACTGCTTTTATGGGTAGCCGGAACAAACTGGAGCCAACGCAATACCTGGATCATGAAGTATAAAAGTACCTTTCATCGCGCGTCATTATTCCTTTTATTATTTCACGTTATTGCAGAGCCTGCATTCTCCCAGAAAAAATTTACCGTCAGGAAGTCAGAGATGGCCTTTACTTCGAATGCTGACCTGGAGCTGATCACTGCTTCTTCAGATAAGGTGCAGGGTTTGATCGATCCTTCTTCAAATCAGTTTGCCTTTAGTGTGGATGTGAAATCCTTCGAGGGTTTTAACAGCGCCCTGCAGCGGGAACACTTCAATGAAAAATACATGGAAAGTGAAAAATTTCCCAAGGTCCGTTTTAGCGGTAAGATCATTGAACCGATCGATTTTTCTTCGGACAACTCCTATGAAGTCAGGGCAAAAGGAGACCTGGATATTCACGGCCAAAAACAAACAAGGATCATAAAATCAAAAGTCAGGGTCGAGAATGGGATAATCTATCTTGAAACGCGATTTTTCGTTCCGCTTGCAGACCACAACATTTCAATTCCCACCATTGTGAGTCAGAAGATTGCCACAGAAATCGAAGTGGAATTCAAAGCTACCATGTCGATGCAATAACTATGAAAAAGATATCTCTCCTGTTAATATTGTCACTTGGTTTTAAGGTCACTTTATTAACAGGACAAATCCCGTTTTTTCAACAATACCACCCTTTAAACAAGAACCAGCCCGTTGAGGTTAACGCGCTTTTGCAAGACAGCAAAGGATTTGTTTGGTTTGGCACTAACAAAGGTGTTTTCAGATTCGACGGTATCCAGTACAAAAGATATGCGGACTCGGACAGTCTGGTAAATAGCCATGTCACTGCGCTCGCCGAAGATTCGCTCGGAAGGATATGGGTGGGTCATCAGGATGGCCAGCTTTCTTATTTGGAAAATGGGAAATTTCATATTTTCGAAACACGCGAAGGCTTGGCCGTTGCACCTGTCTCTGATATCCTCTTCGACCGCAAGGGGAATATGTGGTTCTCCACAAAGAATGATGGATTGTACTATTATTTGAATGACCGCTTATATCGGCTCGATCAGGAGGAAGGGTTGCCAGATCTTTTTATCTATGATCTGTTCGAAGATGCCCGCGGAAACGTCTGGGCCGGAACAGACGGAGGTGTAGCTATATGCACTCTTAATGACGACCGCAAAGTAAATATCACGGTGCTTGACAGTGATGATGGCCTTCCGGATATAATAATAAAAAAAATAGAACAGCTTCATGGTGATACCCTTAGCCTGGCAACAGAGGATGAGGGGATATTGAACTATAACATCAACACCCGTGAACTCAGACCTTTGCTTAATTCGCCGTGGCCTTATGGCTCGATTTCCGATTTTGTCGTCAAAGAAAATCAGATCTGGATTTCTACACCCAGCAAAGGACTCGTCGTATATGATCGGCGGACCAACCATTTGAAACTTTTCAATGAGTCTTCCGGGCTAAGCCTGCTTTCCGTAAACACTCTAATGATGGATTCGGAAGGCAATGTGTGGTCTGGATCAAAAACCGGACTTAGTAGGACGTCAGGTGATGCGGTTGAACATATTGAATCGCTCGATCCCGCCAAGGATATCAATATTCTCGCCCTCGCCGTTGACAGGGAGGACAGAATTTGGTTTTCAACAAGTGAGGGACTCTTTATGCGAACTCACCATCACAACGGTACTGCCATTGTAACGGAAAAGCTTCAGGGCACATCATTCAGAAATTCAACGATCATCAGTCTGTACGCCGACGATCAGGGCTATATATGGGCGGGCCTGTATGGCAACGGCCTGCTGAAGGTCCATCCCGAAACCAATCAGATCAAACATTTTAATAAAGAGCTGCGGAATGGAAATATTCTCGGCATAACCGGAAAGGGAAATATCGTTTGGGTTGCTACGCTCGGTGGCAGCACATCCATTCACTATGACCAGGGTAAATATTCAATCACGAATTACAGTTCCCAGGATGGATTAAGTTCTGATTTCATTTATCAGGTTTTTATTGATAGCCAGGGCCGGACATGGTTCGGCACCGATGGAAAGGGCGTGACGATGCTCGATGAAAAAGGTTTCCACCGTTATGAAGAGGGTCTGGAATCCAAAGTAGTGTACAGCCTTTCAGAGGACGTCAATAAAAACATTTGGGTTACGTCGCAGGACAACGGCGTTTACCACTTTGATGGAGTGAAATTTATCGCCGAACCTGAATTGAGGTTACGTGATAATTCAATTCAGTCTCTTATTGCCGATGTTCAGGGTAATCTCATCGCCGTTCACAATTTTGGAATTGATGTATTTGATATTAACCGGAAGAAAATGCGTTACTGGGGAGAAGAGACGGGAATACGGGACAAATTCCCGAACCTGAACGCAATTTCGAAAGATAAATATGGTCAGGTTTTTATCGGGACCAGCAAAGGCATAATAAAATTTTCTTTGAACAACGACCATGCCTTGTCAATTCCTAAGCCTACAATTGATCTTGTAAGCATATATGATGAAGCCGTTGATATTTCCAAACCGTTAACATTGAGTTACAATGAGAACAATGTGACGGTGCATTATCTTGGTTTCTGGTATCAGAACAGTGAGAACCTCAATTACCTTTACAAGCTGGAGAATTATGACCTTGAATGGATTTCTACCCGTAACCAGGAAGTAACATATTCACGGCTACCACCGGGCGACTACGTTTTTAAAGTAAAGGTTTCTGACACGGAAGACTTTACCCACGCGCATGAAAGCGAAATCACGTTTTCTATCAGTCCTCCGTTCTGGCGCACGGGCACGTTTTATTTTTTTATCATCGGCCTGGTTGTGGTCAGTGGCTATAGCCTGATGAAATTCCGTGAACGAAAGCTCGTGGAGGATAAATTAGTTCTCGAAGCCAGGGTCGAAGAACGCACAAAGGAGATCCAGCAAAAAACAGAAGAGATCCAGGCACAAAATGAAGAGATCATGGCACAGGCTGAAGAGATCCAGGGAATTAATGAAAATCTCGAAATGCTGGTTAAGCAGCGTACAGCCGAACTGGAGAAAAAAAATAGAGCGCTGGAAGAGTATGCATTTATCAATGCCCATAAACTTCGAAGCCCCGTTGCATCTATTCTCGGCTTGCTAAACCTGCTTGCAAAGATTGACCAGAAGGATGACACCAAAGTAATTCGCGAACACCTGCAGCAGTCGGCGGATAAACTTGATGCGGTCGTCCGTTCTATTACAAAGGCTATCGAGAAAGCGGATAACAAGTATTCCTGATCTAATCACAACATTCCTAGAAGCACGCTGTCTGAACCAGCCGTATCGCAGCCCTGAAGAATAATTACAAGAAAACTTCTCAGACTTTTCTGCACAGGACTTCATTGGTCAAACCTTGAAACCACCGACAATATTCCTGCCGTTCCAATTACCGCTCACCGTTTTTTTTAAACAATCATTTACCTGTATTAAAGATTTTGTCCGCCGGGGTATAGTTCTTTTATAGTGTGTTGAAAAATTAACCAGCAGAATATGAAAAGGTTGGCCTTTAGCGGAAGTATTTTAATCGCATTGCTTTTATTCGACTCCTGTGCCAAAAATCCGGTCACGGGAAGAAATGAATTCATGCTCATGTCAAAAGAACAGGAAATTGCCATGGGACAAAAGTCAGATCCTGAAATTGTCGGTTTCTTTGGTCTGTATCAGGACGAGAAGCTTCAGCGTTTCATAAATGAAAAAGGTAAGGAGATGGCAGCCGTATCACACAGGAGAGATCTGCCGTTTGAATTTAAGATAGTGGATTCGCATGTGGTAAATGCATTTGCGGTTCCTGGTGGTTTTGTTTATTTCACCCGGGGAATTATGGCGCACTTTAACAATGAAGCGGAATTCGCAGGAGTTTTGGGCCACGAAATCGGTCACATTACCGCAAGGCATTCAGCAAAACAATACAGCAATGCCATGTTAGGCCAAATAGGGCTGGTGGCCGGTTCAATTATATCTCCTGAATTTGCTCAGTATGCAGACGTCGCTTCACAGGGCCTTCAGTTATTGTTTCTTAAATTCGGAAGAGACGCAGAGAGTCAATCCGATAAATTAGGTGTAGAATACTCTACAAAAATTGGTTATGACGCCGCTGAAATGGCGGATTTCTTTAAGACTCTTGACCGCCTCGGCAGTAAGAGCGGTGGAGAAGTTCCTACTTTTCTATCAACACATCCGGATCCCGCTGATAGAGAAAGCAAAGTTGCAAAACTCGCCGCTGAATGGAAACGCAAAACCAAGGCCACAGACTTTGAAGTCAATCGCGATAGCTATCTGAAAATGATAGACGGCCTTGTGTATGGCGAGGATCCAAAACAGGGATTCGTTGAGAACAATGTATTTTATCACCCGGTGCTGAAATTTCAATTTGGTATTCCCACTTCCTGGGCTGTGCAAAATACACCGCAACAGGTTCAAATGGCCCCCAGTGACGGAAAGGCGGTTATGATGTTAACGCTCGCAGAAGGTACTTCTCTGGAAACCGCAGCGCAGGCCACATTACAAAAATATCAACTCAAGGTGCTTGATTCAAAACAGCAGAGAATAAACGGTTTGCCGGCAATTGTCTTGATTGCAGACCAGCAACCCCAGCAGCAGCAGCAACAACAACAGCAGGCGCAACAAACAATACGCGCGCTTATGTACTTCATTCAATACGGCGGAAATATTTATAATCTCATCGGAATTTCCTCTCAGACTGATTTTAATGCATACCAGCAGTTGTTCCAGTCCACCATGGGTACTTTCCGTGAATTGGCTGATCCTTCGAAGATCAACAAACAGGCCGAGAGAGTCCGTGTGAAGACCGTTCGTCAGGATGGTATTCTATCACAGGCTTTCAGCGGACTCCGCGTAGAACAAAAGAGAATGGAAGAACTTGCAATCCTGAATGGAATGACGTTGAACGACAAGGTTGAACGCGGAATGCTGATCAAAGTGATCGAATAGGAAAGGAAGAGAGACGATCGTTGTTTTGAAAATATTTTTTCTTGGTCTACTACTCTTTGCAGTGCGGGTACGGTATGACATTTTTAGACCTTTAGCAACAACAACGCGACTTAAAAATGAAATCCATACCAGTAGTTCTCTTCTTGTCCTGCACAACGTTTTTCGCAAGTGTGCCAAAAACTTTTGCGCAGGATTATATTCCCATTTTTTCTCAGGATTACAGTTCCAGGCTTTCGCTGGAAATTGATCCGATCACGTTTTTGTACAAAGGGTACTCTCTTCATGTTCGCTATCAACCAATGTTCAGCGAACGTTTGCTTATTGGCATCGGTACTTATGCTCTTGACTTACCAGAACCGATCATCAATTTCAACAGTCAAAACCGCGACGAAGGTTGGGAAGTAAGAATTCGGAGCGCCTATTTCGTCTACGGAGAATATTATATCAGGAAATCCAACCACGGATGGTTCGTCGGTGAACAGATCGGTTTCCAGAGTTTTAAGGTTTCCAATAATTCTGAAGTGTCCGGTTCAACAAGTTTTAATAACATACTGCTGCTTACTTACCTTGGGTATAGCTGGCACCCGTACAAAGGATCTTTTTATATCAAGCCCTGGGCCGGCCTGGGTTATACCGCGAAAGTAGATGGTATAAACAGAGTAGGGTCAATGAAATATGATATTGCCCCATTGTTTCCTTTTGTGACTTTCCATGTGGGATATACATTTTAGATCCCGGGCATTCTGCCCAAAAAACTCTTTATTTTCGAACACTGCATTGTTCAAAAGTGGGCAGTTTAATTCCAAACTTCGTCTTACCTTTACGGCTTGAGGCGGGCTTTCGTCTGGCATATATATTGCCACGAACCTGCAATATCGATTTACCTCTACCGTTTAACTTTACATGCAAAAACTCATTTCTTTTTTTTGGTTCTGTTCCGGTGCGGAAACAGATATCCTGAAAAAATGCCCAACTGAATCATCCAAATACACCGGGATTGGGGCAACCATTTTTTTTACAGGTGTTTTTGCATTTCTCGCCGCGGCCTACTCCCTCTATACTGTTTTCGATAGCTTTTGGGCTGCCACCGCCTTTGGAATTGTTTGGGGCCTGATGATCTTTAACCTCGACCGCTTTATCGTTTCAAGTATGCGCAAAGAGGGAAAGATGGGCCGTGAATTTCTGATGGCGACGCCGCGTCTCATTCTCGCAATTCTGATTTCGGTAGTTATCGCCCGTCCGCTGGAGTTAAAGATCTTTGAGAAAGAAATTGCTCCCGAACTGATCGTGATGGAACAGGAAAAGTACGCAGCGCAGGAAAGCCAACTCATGAGCAGGTTTGTTCCTTATCAGGATAGCTTGCGGTCACAGATCGCACCTCTAAAAACTGAAATTACAGAGAAGGCGGGCAAGCGTGATGAACTTTTGCGCATCGCGCAGGAAGAGGCCGACGGAACCGGTGGAAGCAGGCGAAGGAATCTTGGACCTATTTACAAAGTTAAGAAAGCTGACGCTGACAAAGCTGAAAAGGAACTTGCCGAACTGAGGCAATTAAACCAGGAACGCATTGCTTCGCTTGAAACTTTGCTTTCAAATAACATCACTTCCATGAATCAGCAACTTGGTTCACTGGAAAAGTCAAGGTTGAACGGACCAGCGGCAAGAATGGAAGCGCTTGACCGGATAACGCAAAACAGCAGCGCTATTCTCTGGGCACATTGGTTTATTGTTCTTTTATTCATCGCCATTGAAACTGCGCCGGTGTTTGTAAAACTTATTTCACCGAAGGGCCCATATGACAATCTTCTGCGAATTGCAGAGCACAACTTTATTGTCGAGGAAACTGAATCTACAGCAAGGGCAAATGCCGAGTCCAAGAACCGTTCTGCATCCTTACCTGAACATGAAAGAACCTTTATCACAAACAGGCTCGATGCGGAGTTGAACCGTTAACTGCGTTTCAAAGCCCCGTTCAGAAGTTTATTTTTCTTCGGTGACAACAACTTTTTCCATAACATCTCCCTGACGGATCTGATCGATTACGTCCAGTCCCTCAACTATTTTTCCGAACACCGTATGTTTGCGGTCAAGGTGACTTGTGGTGCTGCGGGTGTGACAAATAAAAAACTGTGATCCCCCGGTGTTCCTGCCAGCGTGAGCCATGGAGAGTACACCCCGGTCATGATACTGATTTTCGCCGTCAAGTTCACAATCGATCTTGTAGCCCGGACCTCCGTTCCCAATTCCGTTAGGACAACCGCCCTGTATCATGAAATCAGGTATTACCCGGTGGAAGGGCAGTCCGTTGTAGAATCCTTTTTCAGCCAGGGTGATAAAGTTTTTTACAGTATTCGGGGCGTCTTTCTCAAAAAACGTGATCTTCAGCACGCCTTTTTTTGTATGGATCTCTGCTGTCTTCATCAAACTATAATTTGGGCTGCAATTTAGCAGGAGATTGACACTTTGATAAAAATTAGTCGTGTATTTCGTAAAACAATGGCGGTCGCTATGCTTTCGTGGCTTATAAAATTAGCCGGTTGTTAGCCAATGAAGGAGGGTAACAGTTTGTGTTAGCCCTCAACTTCCGTATTTTTGGGTACAAACCTGGTTATGGATCGTTGTTCTAGTGGCAAGCGTATGTATTCAAGTCAACAAGTCGCAGAAGATGTATTGATTGAATCCTGGACCAGATTTGACTACACCGCCAACAACGGTCCTGTATCGGTTTATCAATGTGAAGACTGTGGACAGTTTCACCTGACATCTAAAGGTTCAATGAATGAAAGGCTTTCAAAAGCCCTGGCGGAAGGAGGCATCCGTCGTCAGAAGGAGGCGAACCGATGGTTGGACAAACTAAAGAGAAAGTAAGGTCTGACGCTTTCAGATGACAACCGTGGATCTTCATCTTTGAATCCGGGTTGGCTTTCAGTAGATTTCCTCTGCGATCTTCCTGTGAGAAGGATCACCAATCCATGCCACTGCTACTCAAACCGGACTTGATCCAAAGGCTTCGCGTCCGCCCTTTCAATTCTACAGCTAACGTTTGCGGCACAGAAATTAATTGTTAATTTTCGACGGATAAACCCCTGCACTTGCCCATGAAAACATTGTCGTCACTATTTTTGTTACTTGTTTGCTTTTTTGCGTTACAGGCACAGTCAGGAAAGGTCATGGACAATCTTTCCATGCCGAGCAAGATCCTCAAAGGGGAACGAAAGTATGCGGTTTACCTTCCCCCCGATTATGAAACGTCGCAGCGCAGTTACCCTGTATTGTATTTACTGCACGGAGGGGGTGACGATCAAGCGTCTTCACCTCACCCAGAAAGCAAAAAGCAGTGTCAAGGGCATTGGCTTTGTGCTTTTAGCTGCTTGCGGATTTTTTTTCAGTTGATTAAACCGTAGGAGTTTTGACTTGTCTAAGCCAGTATAAAATGGAAATGAAATGAAAAAGAATGCATTGCTTTTAATAATGGCCCTGGCCAGCCTGAACCTGTTTTCGCAGATAGACCCTGCTATGGTTGAAAGGCTGGCTCCGAAAATGAAAGAAGAACTGTCATTGACGGATGAACAATTTGCGCGGCTGAAGAAGATCAATGAAAAGTTTCGGTCAGCTCATGCGAGCCTGCGCGCGGATACTACATTGACAAGAGATAAAGCCCTGGTGGAGCGAAGACAAATACAGGATGACAGAAATAACGCGATTAAAGAAATGCTTACGAAGGAACAGTTTGCAAAGTGGAATGAAGTAAAATCCGGGCCGAGACAAAAGAAAACGGCATCCAATCCCATGGAAGAAATGAAAACCGCACTCGGCCTTACCGATGATCAGGTCAAAAAGATTGAGGCGATAAACCTTATCAGCGGCGGGGAGTTTAAGAAACTCCGCGCGGATACAACAGTCTCCGTTGCAAACAAACGCAAGACAATCGTAACTATTCAGGAAGCGAGGAAGGAAAAGATAAAAAAGATCTTGACGGAGGAACAATACTTGAATTTTCTTCTCTACGAGGCGGACAAGGCGAAAAACAGAAGGAGAGAGGGAGGGCCAGTGCGGAGGTGATCCTGAATGATTGAATATGAACAAAGTTTCGTCATTGTTTGATTATATTTTTTACTGAATATATAGATTTTTTCGGGAGAAAGGAGATAATGTTCCTGACTCAAAAGGGGCCCTGATACTTTCGCTTATGCAATGCCTTACGGTGTTGGATATCATGGTCATAGTGAACTTAATCTTTGGTATTCCTATTCCCAATAAACTATTCTTTTTTCTTCCACTGTAGATCTTGTTTACGAATTATTTTTCCCTCCGAAACCGCAGAGTCCCTGAGACAGGAGACTCCGCGGAGACAGGTTCATTTCAAACCTTTCAACTTTTCAGACCTTTTAAAGTCTGGGTAGTGTAAGTCCGCCGTCAACCATGATGACTTGCCCGGTGGAATACACGAAGTTTCCCTCTGCGAGGGCGCCAACCACCTTTCCTACATCTTCCGGATACCCCCAGCGCTGCGTTACACACAGTCCCTGCTCGATCAGTTTATCGTATTTTTCTTTTACGCCACTGGTCATGTCCGTACTGATAACTCCAGGCCTCACTTCGAAGACGGGTATGTTGAATTCGCCAAGGCGCACTGCAAAAAGTTGCGTCGCCATGCTGATCCCGGCTTTAGAGATGCAGTATTCCCCGCGATTAACTGACGCGACGGTGGCGGAGATCGATGATACATTGATGATGCAGGCAGCGAATTCCGGATCCGATTTTTTCTGTGAGATCATCCAGTTGGCCGCCTGCTGTGTTAAGAAGTAATTTCCTTTCAGGTTCGTTGAAATAACGTGATCGAAACTTTCTTCCGTAGCATCAAGCATATCGCGTCTTTCTCTGGGCGCAATGCCAGCATTGTTCACCAGCACATTTAATCTTCCAAAGGTCTCCTTTACTTTCTGCACGATCTTTTTTCTATCATCGCCGGAAGCGAGGTCGCCCTGGCAGTAAACGACATTGGCTCCGGTATCGCGCAGGTTTTGTAATACTTCAACGACTGCCGATTCTTCGCGCACTCCATTGATGGCGAGATCAAATCCTTTATCAGCAAGTTCCTTTGCTATTCCCAATCCGATTCCACGGCTTCCTCCGGTGACCAAAGCTACTTTTTTCATGTTGGTTGTTTTTAAATTGCCGGGATGTCTACCCAACAGCGTTTGCTCCAGCTCTCCAATCCTTTTTCTGCAAGTTGAACTCCTCTCGCCCCGTTGCGAAGATCCCATGGGAATGGTTCATCTTTTACAACGTGCCTGAGAAATAACTCCCATTGAACTTTGAAAGCGTTGTCATAAGTTTCCTGGTCGGGCACTTTTGACCAACCTTCAAAAAAGTTAATAGGTTGCTGGATATCGGGGTTCCACACGGGCTTCGGTGTATTGCCATAATGCTGAACATAACACTCGCGCAAGCCGGCAACAGCCGAACCTTTGGTGCCATCTACCTGCAGTGTAAGAAGATCATCACGCCTCACGCGCACCGTCCACGACGAATTAAAGTGCGCAATAATTCCGTTCTCCAGCTCAAACGTTGCATAAGCTGAGTCATCCGCCGTGCATTTGTAAGGTTTGCCCTGTTCATCTATACGCTGGGCAATGTGGGTGGCGCCAAGGCATGACACGGCCTTTACTTTTCCGAACACATTATCCAATACATATCGCCAGTGACATAACATGTCAACAATGATACCGCCATCGTCTTCTTTTCTGTAGTTCCACGAAGGGCGCTGGGCGGGAATGGTATCGCCTTCAAAAACCCAATACCCGAACTCACCTCTTACGGAAAGAATTTTTCCAAAAAATCCCTGCTGAATGAGACGCTTCAATTTTAATATACCGGGAAGCCACAACTTATCCTGAACGACGCCATTTTTCACACCTGCTTTTTCACAAAGCTGTGAAAGCGCCAGGGCAGTTTTCGTGTCTACAGCAATGGGTTTTTCACAGTAAATATGTTTTCCCGCTTTAACAGCTTTCTCAACAGCCTCGGCTCTTCTTCCCGTGGTTTGCGCATCAAAGTAGATCTGGTAATGCGGATCCGTCAGCACTTTGTCCAGATCAGTAGACATTTTCTTTACTCCGGAAATGTCGCAGAGCTTTTCGAGTTTGTTTACATCGCGTCCGATCAGGATCGGATCAGGCATAATGGTTTCACCGGGACCAAATTTTACTCCACCCTGTTTGATGATCTCCACCATGGATCTTAACAAGTGTTGATTGGTACCCATCCTTCCGGTTACGCCATTCATGATGACGCCTACTGTATGTTGCTTCATTGAAAATTGACTTTTAAACTTTATTCTCGTATGCACTAATAATTTTTTTCAGAAATTCCCCCTGATCTTCGCTCCAGAATTTATTTGAAAAGATCTCCACTTCGTAAAATCCACTAAAACCTGTTTCTTCTACCCATCCTCTGATCTTTCGGATTGGGATGCAACCTTCTCCCATAAGACCCCGGTCGTTGAGCAGGTCGGTAGTGGGAACATTCCAGTCGCAAATATGAAAGGCCAACAGGTTTTTATGTTGACCGCATCTTTTTATTTCCTGCTCCAGCGTCGGATCCCACCAGAGATGATAAACATCGACTGCCACACCTACCCACGGTGACTTCAACGCTTCAGCCATATCGTTTGCCTGCGCCAGTGTATTGATCGCCGACCTTGTATCTGCATACATCGGGTGAAGAGGTTCAATGGCAAGCTTTACTCCGGCCGCCGCCGCATAGGGGAGCAGGGTCTGTATTCCTTCCTGAATTTGTTTTCTGGAATCTTCCAGTGGTTGCCTTGGCTCCGCGCCGCATACCAGTACCACCATCGTTGTGCCCAATTCGGCTGCCTCATCTATTGCCTTTTTATTGTCGGCGACCGCCGTATTTCTTTTGGTTTTGTCTACATCGGGAAAAAATCCTCCGCGGCAGAGCGACACGATCTCCAGTCCCTGATCCCGTAACATTTGGCCTGTCTGCCGGATGTTGCGTCCTGCCAACGCATCGCGCCAAACGGTAATTCCTCTGACACCCGAGGCAGCAAAATTTCTGGATGCTTCCTCGATACTCCATGGCTTGGTGGTGATGGTGTGAATACACAATTGCGAAAGATCCGATATTGGCTTTGCACTCATTGAAGACAATTGAAGAATGTATAATATTTTTCATCGCGGATAATGCGGTGCAGGTACAGCGCAGCTTCCCGCGTGTGATAATCGCCCCACATGCTGGATTCACCGTTTGGAATTTTACTTCCTTTCGGAACATGATCCCAGCCGTTCGGGCGATGGTAAATTGAATGCAGGATCAATCCCTGGTGTTTTGCGTTGGTGCTTAAATATGGTTCCTGCAACAAGGTGTTTAATACCGTCAGGCCTGCCTGCCAGTAGCGTTCGCCATCTTTATCTGAGGGTCCGAGATATTTTCCAAGTCTCAACAGTCCCTGAGAAGCGATGGCCGCTGCAGAGCTATCCACCGGCTCATATGCATTATAGGGATCAGCTGGCTTCTTCAGGTAATCCACGATGCGGTGAAGCTCCGGCGCCCCGGTATCCCAGTATGGAATACCATCGGTCGGGGTATGCTCCAGGTAAAAATCACAAGTGGCTTTTGCTGCTTTAAGCATAAAGGCGTTGACCTTTTCTTTGCCGCCAGCGTTCTTTAGTTCAGTGTCGTCGCAGGTTTGCAACCACTCCAACTGTTCCGCATAACCGCACATGGCCCAGGCGAGACCCCGCGTCCAGGTCGTGAAACCGGAATAACCCTGTTGTGAATTTGGACAACGGAAATTTCCGTCCTTTACATTGAACACACTCTCATGGGCAGTCCGGCCCCACACATCATAGGAATCCCGGCCTTCTCCATAAAATATTCCGAAAGTGGCTGTTGCCTGCATATGCTGGATCGCCCGCTCCAACAAATTGATCTTTACATCACCTTCACCCTGAAAAACATGTCCCAGTGCGTGGCTGAGCACCAGCGCTCTGCAGGTGCGCATCGTATCTACAAATAATGAATGCGGGCCGTTAAAAGAATGGATAAACCCGCCATTTTTGATCGGCGTCCAGCGGCTTGCCTGAACGGCTCCTGATATTTTTAAGGCCAGCTCATAGAAGTCTTTCTCCCATTCATTGGTGGAGATCTTGCCCTCCTGCATCAGCCTTAACAAATTTCCATAAGTGCTCACATTATTGAAGCCGTGATCGTGCACACCGATATGGCTGACATGCGGGGCCATCACCTCTACTATTTTTTTCCGGGTTGTCTCCAGAAGATTTTTGTCCCCGGTGATATCATATTGAAGGACTGCGGAACCGTATTGAAAACCTTGCGTCCATTCTGTCCAGCCACGGGTAGAATATTTTCCGCCTACGGTAAAGACGGGAGAACCTTTACTTTCATCGTAATTTTTTCCGATTATCCGGATCTTCTCCCCCGAGAGTTCCCAGAATCGTTGAAGTTTGGTGCTAAGGTCCGCCGGCTTTAAGGCTAGGTCGATTTTAATCATATTTACTTTCTGTATTTATCAAATACGGTGGATCCGGGTTACTTACCGGTGTTAATAATTGATGCTGAGCCGGGGTTTGTGTCCCTCGATACCCGCAATCCGGGCCCAAAACTATAAGAAATTTTTACAATGTGTTTACCATTGAGGCAATGAAATTACCGACGGTCCACAGTCCATCGTCGACAGTCCACGGCTTATGCGTATAAATTGAGAAATTGGGTTTCGCAATCGGAATAAGGTAGTGGTCTACTACTGTTGTCCGTGGACTGCCGACTAATTAATTATGATCAAACTCGGCTTTTAATTTTTGAATCAAGTTTTTTTGATGTGGAGTCAGATGTTCAGGTAATTTAATCAGGAGCTTTACATAAAGATCTCCGTAATGACCGTTCTTCCCGTACACGGGCATGCCTTTTCCTTTTAGGCGAACTACTTTGCCGTTCTGCGTTCCTTCTTTTAAGGTTATACTTATCTTTCCTGAGAGTGTATCTACTTCTAACTTTCCGCCGAGCAAGGCTGTGAACATGTCAACTGAAGCTTCCATATGCAGGTCATCACCGCGCCGTTCAAATCGGGGGTGAGGATTTACTTTAATGTTTAGATGAAGGTCACCTGCTTTGCCCGAGGGGCTTTTTTGACCCTTGCCTTTTGCCCTCAGGGTGAGGTCATCGTAGGTTCCGGGTTTTATTTTTATCTTTATTTTTTCACCACCGAGATCAACAATGCGTTCGGTGCCGTGGTAAGCCTCTTCCAGTGTAATTGAAATTTCACCCGTAAGGTCGCCCGGAGGTGCTTCGAAATCCTGGTTCCGGAAACGGCCTGATCGCTGTTGCCGTCCTCCGCCGAAAAATGATTCAAAGAAATCTGAAAAGCCTGAGGGATCAAAGAATTCACGATCATCCGGTGTGCCATACGAATATGTTCTTCTGCGGTTACCACCCTCGAAGGAGCCCTCATCGAAACCCCCCTGTTGGTATTGCTTCCAGTTGGCGCCGAGTTTATCGTATTGTTTTCTTTTTTCGGCATCGCCGATTACCTGGTACGCCTCTGAGATCTCTTTGAATTTTTCTTCCGCGTCTTTTTTCCCCTGGTTCTTATCAGGATGATATTTCACGGCCAGCTTGCGGTAGGCTTTTCTAATTTCTTCCTCCGTTGCCTTTTTGCCAACCCCCAGCACCTGATAATAATCCTTGTACTCCATCTTTTCTTATTTCGAAATAACGATTGTCGATACGGTAGAGTTCGCACCTCAGGGCATTTTCCCGTTCATAGCATAGTAAACCTAACAAGAATCAGCAGCATATTATTACAGGTAGGGCTGACTTAAATTTTCATGAACTTATAAAGACCGTCGATGACTTTTTGATAGAATACGGCAACCAGATAAGTTACCATTAGTGCTGCTATTAAGATAGCAGGTACCGGTAGCGCGTCGAGCAGAAATAGTAAAAGGTAGAGGATCATGAAGTGTAGAAGATAAAGCGAGAAAGATATTTTCCCTGTAAATATGAAAAATTTGTTGATACTATCGAGGTTCAGCCGGTATACCCAGATTGCTATGCACGAATATCCGATCAGGGCAGGGATGTCATTTGTCATCTTGCCGATACCTCCGCCTTTCAGGGCGAGGAACGCATATAATGCGCAGTTAAAGATCCCGATAATTAAATAATGTATTGTCTTAATCCTGGAGCCGGGTTGAAAATCGCCTTGTGCTATTCTCGAAGCGATGACCATTCCCAAACCAAATTCCCACAGGTATCGTAAGAAAAAACTATTCCAGACTCTTTCAGGCTCTTTGCCGATCAATATAACTATCGCGATCCATATCATGCTTACCACTGTGCATAAGATCAAAAATTGGAGGTTGCTTAATCTTTTTGCAATAAAAGCCAATCCGTAGAAAACAATGTAAAGCTGAAGGATCGTTGAAATAAACCACAATGGAAATCCATAGGAACCCATAATGCTTTCATTAAACATTTTATAGAGGAAAACGTGGCCCCCAAGGGCATACCACGAATTTTCATAAAGAGGTACAAATAATGAAAGTGTAGCGGATATAATAACTACCAGGATATAAGGGATGTATATCTTGCTTATTCTCTTTTTTAAGTAGGCACCGTATGGCAAAGGTCTTTTCAGATAAGATAAATACAGACCGAACCCCGACATCAGAAGAAACAGATGAACCCCTGTGCCGCCAAAAAAAATAAATTGGTCATAGGGACCTGGAAGATGAAGCGCTTGCAGGAAGTGAAAAATAATGATAGTAAAAATGGCATAACCTTTTAAGAACTCAACAATTTCTAATCGTGCCATGCGGTTAATTTATAGCCTGATATTTTATTTTATGCCGTTCAGTACGTTTTGTTTAAAAAATATAGTTCGCTTGCACCCCGATGCCCTTATACCATTTGGGCTAAAGCCCCTCACCAAAGCTATCGCTATCCACCACCTAAAGGTGGAGGCAATTGATGGTCCCACCCCTATACTGTCATTGCTTATACCCTATACCCTATACCTACTTCCGTCCCCAGTGAAGGTTCGCAAAATCCATAAACCGTTCCCAGTCGTAATCGGTCACATCGTGTATGCCCGCGCGGATGTGATAACCAACCGTTCCCATGGAAGGCTTGTGAATGCCGGGCATCGTATCAGCGGGCAGTCCGTCTTTTCCAAGTAATTCGTATACCGGACTCGCGTGCTTCGCGGAAAGAAATTCCCCGTACGGGTCTGCCCATTTATCTTCTTCAGCGCTGGCCACATAGAGGGGGCGTGGAGCGATCAGCGCCAGCAGCATGTGATTGTCTACGGGCATGGTGGCTTCGTTGTTATTGTATTTGTTATAATTTTCACAGAACCAGTGCGGAAATGCCTTATTGATTGTGGCTACAGTCTCT